>DATFXI010000357.1:0-9677 GCA_035316085.1 Candidatus Angelobacter sp. | reverse complement strand
GGGGGCAGTTGCGCCCCGGTATTGAACAGCGGACTGCCCAGCACCGAATTGCTGGTGGGAGCTGGCGTCCACCCGTAGCCGATGTATGGATTCGTATAGCCGCCCATCGTCTTACTCCATGTTCATCACGAATCTGCGGCCGTCGCCAAACGGACCGCCGTCATCCAGGTACTGCTCGCGCCACCAGCGCAGCGGGACCCGCCACTCGCCCTCCGGCGACGGAGGCGGAGGCGGCGGCGGAGGCGTGTACGCAAACGGATTGCCGCCTAGAGCCTGGCTGAGCAGACTGGTCGGCATGCCGAGCACAGGAGCGCTGCCGCCCCCAGTAGGATTGCCGAACAAGCCGCCCGTGGGATCGAAAGAGAGCACGCCTCCCGATGTGTTCCCTCCCAAGAATCCTGGGCCTGGCGGACGGACGAACTGGCCCCCTGCGTACGTGGCCAGGTTCTGCCGATACGCATCATCGTAGGGGCCGGTGCCGGTGGTGCGAACGCCCTCGGCGCCAAGGATGTTCGGCGGCAAGCCTTGGTCTTCAGGATCGTGGAACTGAGCCATCGCCGGCGCGCCACTCATTTGCACCGGAGGACCGCCGCTGGTGTTCGCGGGCGGAATCCCGGCTCCTCCCCCTGGCGCTCCCGGCGGCATATCGCCTCCGGTAAATATCGGACCGCCGTCAAAGTTGATCTGCGAAGGGGCGGGCGCCGGCCCGCCATCAAAGTTGATCTGCTTGGGCTGCGTGTGCGTTCCGATCGTGAACGGCGAAGGCAAGCCGCCGCCGGTGTTGATGTACGGAATGCTGTTGGTCGCCCACTGCCGTCCCAGCGAAACTGAGCTGGGCGGCAAATCCACGCTGCCACCGCCAAACCTCATCATGATGGTTCCTTGAAAACAGTAGTTAGTAATTAGTAATTAGTACTTAGCAGTTAGCCGTTGGCTGTTGGCCTGAGATTGCGTGGCAGAGGCACTGGGGCCCCCGCCAGGCGCCTCGCCTGGCGGGGTGGAGTGCCCTCGGCTGTGGGGCCTCACTCCAGTCCCGCGAAGCGGGACGAATGAGAGTAGCCCGCCGTTTTAACTGGGGTCCCCGACGCACCCGCCGTTGGCGCGTTGGGTGGCGAACGGTGGGTCAATGTCTATGAATCACAGAGTCACCGCAGGGGACGACTGACAAGAACCGGTTCGTATCAGGGCATGGGCTTCAGCCGTGCCGTGAAGGCGCAAAGAGAATTGGGCTTTAGCCCCTGCGGCTTTCCCCACGCAGTACGAGAATCACTTGTCACTCCGGGCACTCGGCTTAGGTGCCTGAATCCCATTCTCGGCGGCCACACCTGATGCCAACCCATTCTCTAACCAATCACATTGATCCAAGTAACTTTCCACGTCCCTGCGGTCTTACGGACGTAAACCCACAAACTTGGATAACCATCGTGCCAGTAATAGAGTTCACTTTCATTGCCGGAATCCTTTCGATTTCGCAATTCCCAATCAGCCAGGCCGAGGTCCTTAAACATCCCGCAGATATGCGTCCTTCGTTCAGGGTCCATATCCAAAGCGGACTCGACAGTTTCCTTGCAGTGCCCGTTTTTGATGGAGAGCAGAGCTTGATCAGCTGCCTTTTCGGGGCCGCGATTTCGGAAGGGATTCAGTAGCACAAATCTCGGTTCACCGCTGTGGTCATCCTGGATAAGCGGGACGCGAAAGACGACCGAAGACGTTGCCAGGTGATACACGAACACCACAGCCATGATTCCCAGGCCCGCCCAAAGAGCCTTCGTTGTGCGCGGCTTAAGTGTCACCAGCCTCCGCCTTTGGGATAAAAATCCTGCGCTTGCTTGGGAGGAGCCCCCAGAATGTGCCGTTGGAACCAGTTACCGCCGCTACCGAGCATGTACTCAGGCCCCCCGCTCTCATAGCCGTGAACTTTGTTGGCAGGATCCGACGAAAACACAGTATCGCCGAATCCGCGCGTGTGGACACCATGTGCGTCGGCGAAAGCCTGCGCGTATCCATTTTGTGCAGTATGGCACATCATAAAATCGGCTGTAGCGGTCGGTGAAAAGTTTATCTTGAATTGGCCCAACTCATCTTGCCTGAACTGATCCTGTCTCCACTCTCCCTTCGGATCCTGGATATGAAAGATCGGTCCATCCTTTCGTCCTCCATGCGAAAACAAAGCCAACTGTTCCACTTTGCCCAGCTGTTTTTCGTAGTTGCTTAAGCCTTCTACCACTCCCCTGAAGTCGTCTTTTGTTTGTACAGCATAGACCAGGACCGTGTCTTTCTTGGGATCAAAGTCTTTCGAATGCATGATGTCATAAGCCCGCGTGAAAGCGGCATTTCTGAAGTCCTGGTCTCCACCCTCACCCTTGTTGCCCCGCGTGTACACAATTGCGTACAGTCTAGGCGATGCGCTCTGGGGCGCGTTCTGCGGTCCGCCGGCGCCTCGCGCGCCCGGAGTTTTTTGCGACTGTTGTGGATCGCTTACCCTTATATCCGGCGCCTGCGGATTCGCTTGTGCCTGCCGCAAGTTCTGGATAGACGAGGCTTTCTGTTGATCCGGTTGCGGCGGCGAGGTTGAGATCGCTCAGGGGTTCAATTACCCAATTACCAAATTACTCAATTACCAATTTAGAGATGCCTCTGTCCGCAGCACTGCACGCCTTTGTAGCGCGCGGGCCGAATCACATTCCCATGCGGATCAGCCACCGCCGGCTCGGCCATCACCAGATCGTCCGTGAACTGGCCGCACCAGCCGCAGCGCCCCGATTCGCCGTGTCCGGGCCTCGGCTGAAAGGACGTGACGGCAACCTTGGGCGCCTCTTCGAGCTCTTTGCGTTCCCGCTCGACTTCGTGTTCCAGCTCTTGAGTCTTCGCCATACCCACCTGCTTGTTCGCGCCTTGGGCGAGCTGCTACAGTCTTAATCCAAGTTTGCCGGCCCAAAAAACGGCTTCCTTGAAATTGCACTCCCGCAAGAGGTTCGCGGCCATGATTTCATCCGAAGAAGCGAACTTGCTCATATCCAGATACCGCTCCGAGCAGCCTTTGTTGCGAATCAATCTCATCTTGCGCGATATGTCTGTGAAGATGCGCTTGACTGCCCGTGCTGTAGTGAGGGAGCCTGCCGGACAGCTTACGTTTGAAGCCGACAACGGAGACCATTGCTTAGTCGTTTTGCGAAACTGCCGCTTCGAATATGGCGATGCTCGAGAGGTCGAGGATCCTGAAATCAGAGCACGGTCGGAAGAAAGATTTGCGGGCTGCCTTACCGTCCTTTTTCCATCCGGTGAGCGTTTGTACATAATGGAATTGCGCTGATAACCCAACAGGCTCTCGGCCTAACTACTCCTCACCCATCCCCACCAATCTCTTTCAGAACGCTCTGCGCCTGCTGCCAGCTCATCTGATCGTCGTCAGCCCACGCCGTGCAGACCGCGCCGTTCTCGACTTCCGCTTGCAGTACGCGGCAAAACGCCGTGGGCTCTCGCCGCTTATCGCCGCCCTTGGTGACGTAGTGGTCGCAATCATCTCCGCCGTTCGTCCCGCCGCAGTTAGCTCCTCCGTACTTCTGCCCCGGCTCCGGAGCGTTGATCCAGATCAATCCCAGATCGGTCGGGTCGTTGGCGCTGACAAAGGTTTCTTCGTCGTGATTGGGCTCGCCCTTGTCCCACATGCCGCAGCACGGCCAGTATTCGATCGGCTCGGCGTCCCGCGTCGGCTTCGGAGGATAGGTGAACTTTCTGATCTCCACTTCCTCGCCGATCCGCATGCACGACTTCTCGTAGTTGTAGCTGACGCAGTTGTAGCAAGAGGCCGGTTCCTCTTCCATCTTGCCCGCCGGCACGTAGAGCACCTGGCCCTTGGTGAGCACCGGCACAAAATCACTGGAAGGCTGTGACAGCGCGCGCCGCTGCGCATTCACCTTGCGCAGATGCTTGAGTTTGTAAACAAGAAAGTTATGAGGCATAAGGCTCCTGCCGAGCAGCAATTAGCAATTGGCCATTAGCAATTAGACAAGACGCTGTGGAGCGCAGCCGCCCTCGGCTGCGTCTTTAGCTATCAAGCACGGCTTTCAAACTGAATATGGCTCTGTCCCTCTGTACGATTCAAGCGCCGCTAGGCGCGACCAGAAGGTAGCCCACCCTGAAGGCGGAGCGGCGAATGCCGCGAGCGAAAAGGATGGGTGCGGAATATGGAAGACTCGGGCTTTAGCCCCTGCATAACACTGCCGTCAGAACAAACTATTTGCGATGCAAGAATTCGTAACTGACGGTAACCGAGTTGACTGCCTTTGCCTGCAGTCCTAGATCACCCTCACGGCAGGTGATGCACTCCACCAGCAGATGCGAGTCATCTTGCCAGCTCACTCTGACGTTCTGCTCATGTCGCGCCGTGAAAACCACTTCGGCCTTCTTGTCATAGCGCTGGGAGGGAGAATGTATGGTTACCTTGGTTGCCGCCGGCGCCCCCGCTCCGCAGTCGCGAATAAAGACCGTCGCCGTCAGCTTTCCATTTGGAGATGGAGTGTGGGATATGGAATCGTCTCCACAAGGTGAGGAGCATGCGGCCAAACACGTGGCCAAGGCTAGCGCAATGACGGCCGTAATGGTCCACATCCAGTTCACCTCATTGGTCTCCTGAGGCGCCCCCGCGTTCCGATGGAAGCTCTTTGCAACGGTTCTGGTAATACTGATACCGACTTGATCTGCGCTTGATCATTGGGATCATCGCCGTACGGTGGGACTCCAAACGGGTGCCGAAAACTCCACGGCACGCCCAAAACCATCTTCTCACGACCTGGGTCCGCTTTGAGCGATGCCCATCCCGCTCCTCTCAACGCCAGCCATTCGGGAATTAACACGAGCATGCCGCCGGGCTTCAGGACCCGGAAGACTTCGCGCATGTCGCCCGGCAAGTTGGGCCACCAGAAGTGGGTCTCTACCGCCGTCACCAGATCGAAGACGTTTTGCGAAAACGGCAATTTGGAGACCGAGCCCTCGCGAATCTCGACCCGGCCCAACGCGATCCATTCTCGATTTGTCTTGCCGGCCACGGCGACGCTCTCTTTCGAATGATCGATGCCGTAAACCTTTCCCTGCGTGGCGATGGCCGCCAGCTTGCCTACCGTCCTGCCTCCGCCGCAACCGACGTCGAGAACGGTGTCATTCGCTTGGATCGAAACGTGAGACAGGCCCCAGTCGGTCACCTTGGAATGCCGGGAATTCATATTCCGCAGGACAAATCGCCCGAACCATCCTGTCGGCTTCTGGCATTGATTGGGCCGCGGGCTGCTGGTGGTCACAGTCTTCTCTCCTGCATCACTGAGAGCAGACCTTATTCTCCGGCGAAGAACTCTGTCAAGCAGATGGCGACGCGGCTACGCGGCTGCCGCAGCCGGCGCTGGTTCCTTCGCGCCCGCGATCACCAGCCACAGCATGAGGGCTAGCTCTCCGAAGAAGGCGGGTTGGCCGAACAGAAACACTTTGTTCTCATATTGCGGCCACAGCAATCCCGTCAAGCTCAGAACCACGTAGGCCACACCGTTGATCATGAGCCACACGCCCAGAAAGCGCGGCAAAAAGCGTGACTTGTACACCAGCATCGCCAACGGAATCAGCCACACACCCCATAGAGTCTCGGCGGCAGTGTATTGTGCGTCGTGCAGACGCAGGAACAGCATGGCCAGCGCGTCGCGCTGGGGTTTGTCCCACACTGACAGGAAACCCCCGCCCCGCACCATCATGAGTGCTCCGGCGTCGCTCACCGAGTTTACGAAGTTGATCAGGGCAGGCATCACACCGCCGAAAATAACCACCATTGCGGCCAGGCGCTGGTCCACTGCTTTGAACAGCCGGTAGAACGCCATCGTCAAAAAAATCAGGATGACGGCGCCGGCCAGCTCGCTCACCATGCCCCAGCGGAAAAGCCATTCATGAGCGGCGATGTTGCTTGCCGTCGCGGCCGCGTTGTCATGCACGAACAGTCTGTTGGGAATGTAGATCAGGCGAAGTGGACCGCCGAAGACGAGGAGCAGGTACCAGAGTCCGGCGACCCTGGCATCCCTTTTCGTGGAACTCATGGTGCTCTCCCTCTCTGTCGCAAGAGTATCTGGGTGGAAGATACGGCGACGCGCGGCCCGAAGTTCCGGCAGACGTTCATCGCGAGCCGGGGTCCCCAGTGCGCGCCGGTGTTGCGGCGTGCTGGGGTGGGATAGCGATGAACCGAGGCTGAAATGTACGACTACCGATGTTCCCAGCCAACGGCGATAGTAGAATTGCCGGCATGAACGAGCGGGAGGAGTTTCTCCTATACTTCCAATCCGCCTTCGCGAAGATGGTTGACCGCATACCGGCAATGACCGAGACTGAGGTCCTCGACGGGCTTCGCGAACTGCAGGCCGCTCGCAACATTTACCATGAGGAGTTGGTTGAACGGTTCAAGACCATGACGGAAGCCGAGGCTCCTGGCGGGGAGGTGAAGGCCGCGCCAAGTACAACCAGCCTGGGCTTCTTCGTTCCCAGCTTTATTCGAAAATCGCAGCAGGACTTTTCCAATTCTATTGACAGGCTGAGGTCGCTGTTGGGTGCAACCGCGCGTACTGGCGGCAGCCCACCTTCTCTATTCGATACCCTTGAGGACGCGCTGAACCAGCGGCTGGATACTCTGAGGAGAAACAGCGCCTGATTCCACTAGGAGGTCAACCGCTTGGCGATCAGAAGAGTACAACCCGGCGATCTTATCACCTCAGACTTGATCAACCAGATGATCGATGAGATCAACCGTCTGGGGAAAACCGTGGCATCTTGCGAGCAAAAGCGCCGCACTACCGGCAAACCAAAAGCGCCGCCGAAGCGGAAGAAGGGCAAGAGGTGAAGCGGTTGCCGCCGGGACGTTACCAATGTCTATTACCAATGTCTATTCACTTTGGGTCCAACCCTGACCTATTGTCGTATTGCGGCCTGCCGGGGCAGTTGAAATGATTTGTAACCATGAACCTGCGCCACATTCGCGCTATGGCGAAGCTGGGAATCTTCGCCGCCACGGTGACGTTGCCCAGCTTTGCCGGCCAGCAACCTAAGCCGCTCATGGTATACCACGATGGCTCCCGCATGTGGTTTACGCCGCAGGGTACCGGGACGCATCGCATGGCCAAGTATGGCCGTTGGGACTTCGGCGAGCGCCTCAAGGACGAGAGGCTTCGCTTCGACAGGCGGCTGAACCTGTACGTGGTAGTTCCCGGCAGCCAGTATCACTCGCTGCTCCATCGGCGATACAACCATACTCTGGTGATCAACAAGTACACGATCGACGGCAAGCCGCGCGAATGGGACGTCTTTTGGTGCCTGGTGCTCGATCCCAAACTGAAGGGCGACATCCGCAGCGAAAACGACTTGCTGGTGGCGGCGCAGGAGACGTTCCAGCCCTCGAGTGATTTCACGGTTCGGAAAGCTCCCTCCCACACGGCGATGGCGCAGGAACTGAACGTGAAAAACGTCGTCGATCTCAACCGCTTCCGCCGCAAAGACGGCTCCTTGCCGCGCCTGTTGATCGTCCCAGCGCACTTGGCGGTGAGAGCGACTACGACGAAGCGACCACAAACGAAGCAAAAGCAAGCTCCGCAGCAATTAGCATTTAACGATTAGCCTGAAATCGTCGCGGTCGACCACGAAAGGGCCGCTCTTGCACCGGTCTTCTGTTAATATTCCCTAACACGCTTTCAGCGAATCCAAGACGAAAATGCTCCGCAACGTCCCTTGCCGCCGGCCCCATGATCTTTCCTGCCCACATTTCTTCTTAAACGTCCGGTCAGTAAACGCCCTTTTCGTGGTTTGCGGCTTGATCCTTATTTCGGGTGGGCCGCTCGTGGCACAATCCGGTGGGCCGGGAGCGGCGCAGCCCGCGCCGGTTGTGGTCCAACCGGGCGCTCCCGGCAAGCCGACCCGAAAGCTGCCGGCCTCCACCACCGGAACCTTGCCGCCGGCGTCGCAGGCCGAAGCCGAGTTCATGCGCGGCATGATCATGCATCATGCGCAAGCGGTGGAAATGACGGCGCTGATTGTCTCGCGCACGGAGAACAAGGACCTGCGCTTGCTGGGGGCGCGCATCAGCAACTCACAGACCGGCGAGATCAATTTCATGCGGCGCTGGCTGATTGCGCGCGGCGAACCAACTTCCATGGCCATGCCGGGAATGCCTGACATGGACCATACCGGCCATCCCATGCCGCTGATGCCCGGCATGCTTACACCGGAACAGATGGAAGCACTGCGCAAGTCGAAGGGCGCCGAGTTCGACCGTTTGTTTCTGACCGGGATGATTCAGCACCACAACGGCGCGTTGATTATGGTGAAGGACCTGTTCGACACCCCAGGCGCGGGGCAGGATGCCGAAGTGTTTGACTTTGCCAACGATGCGGACAATACTCAGCGGGCCGAGATCAGGGTTATGCAAACCATGTTGGAGAAAAAGGTTTCGGAGGAGAAACGATGAACCGAGTGCGCAATTTTGCGTTTTGCGTGGCCGTGGCTGCGATGTTTTCATTTTTCGGCATGAGCCAGATTTCCGCCCAGGGTCAGGCACAAGGACCTGCGTCGGCGTCATCGCCGGCGGCGCAAGCGCCGGCGCCGAAAGCCGCGGAAGAAGAACGCGACCCGTTTGCTCCGGAGCCCGCTCCCGCGCTGCCGCCGGGCATGACCGGTTCAGACGTAAGCGATCCCCGCGCCAAGCTTGCGCCGGGACTTTACGACGCGGGTGAAGTGTCTCTGGGCATGAAGCACCTCGTGCTGGCCAAGAAGCCTGACGCATTTCAGCTCGGGACCAACGATCCCGACGACCCCAAGGCTCAGAAGGTGCTGGGCCAGCTCCGGGCGGGCAGCCTGGCAAAGATTCCCAAGTCGACGCAGTTGGTGATCGCGCAGCTGGCTTTCGCGAACTCCGACCTCGCGTTCCAGGGCAACTACCTGTTCCAGGGAAATTTTTACGGCATGAGCATTTATGACATTTCCGATCCGGCTAAGACCACACTGGTGACGTCCATGGTGTGCCCTGGCGGGCAAGGCGATGTGTCCGTTTATAAGAACCTGATGTTCATGTCGGTGGAACAGCCGAATGGGCGTTTGGATTGCGGAACGCAGGGCTTTCCGCCGGCGCCGCCCCTGACTCCCGAAGAAGAAAAAGACAAGAAACCTCGCTTGCCCGCAGCCCAAAAAGACCGTTTCCGCGGCGTGCGCGTCTTTGACATTTCCGACATCCGCAACCCCAAGCAGCTGGCGGCGGTGCAGACCTGCCGCGGATCGCACACGCACACCCTGGTGATCGATCCCAACGACAAAGCGAATGTGTACATCTACGTCTCGGGGACATCTTTCGTGCGCCAGTCGGAAGAGTTGGCTGGATGCTCCGGAGAAAAGCCGGACAAAGATCCGAACACTGCGCTGTTTCGCATTGAAGTGATTCAGGTGCCGGTGGCCCGGCCGCAGGACGCGAAAGTCGTGTCGAGCCCGCGGCTGTTCATCGATCCCCGTACCGGAGCGATCAACGGTTTGACCAGCGGCGGCACGCACGGCCCCAAGGGCCCGGAGAAACCGCGCGACACCGACCAGTGCCACGACATCACGGTGTATTCGGCGATCGGGATGGCGGCGGGCGCGTGCTCCGGCAACGGAATTCTGCTCGACATCAA
>DATFXI010000356.1:0-3919 GCA_035316085.1 Candidatus Angelobacter sp. | reverse complement strand
GTCCGCTTCGCTTATCCCTTTCTGGTCGACTTCCTGACCGCAATGCTGGTGCGCTCCGGCGCCGATGTGATCGGCGCCATGTGGTTGCAAAGCATGGTCCTCGCCCTCGCCTTGGTCGGCTTGATGCAGTATTGGACGCTTCTCCTCACCGGCAACCGCCTGGCCGGGCTGATTGCGCCGCTGCTGGTACTATTCAGCGGCGGCCTGGGATGGACATGGATTTTTCAGGATGTGCACAACAGCTCCAGCGGACTGATCCCACTGCTGCAGCGCTTGCCGCATGACTACACCATCATGGATGCCGGTGGACTTCTCCGTTGGGGAAATTCGCTGACTACGTTGTTCGTCCCGCAACGAAGCATTTTGTTCGGCATGCCGCTGGCGCTGTGCGTTCTTTGCCTGTGGTGGAAAGCTGTGGCCGGCCAGCCTGGCGCAAGCGCTGACGCCATGCCCCGACAAGCCATGATCGCGGCCGGTTTCTTTGCCGGGCTGCTGCCGTTGATCCATGCTCACACGTTCCTGGTGATCATGGGAGTCGGCGCCTGCCTGTCGTTGCTGTTCAGGTCATCGTGGCGGCATTGGCTTGCTTTCTTTGCCGTGGTCACGGTCATAGCCTTGCCCCAGTTGCTCTGGCTGGGACGGAGTGGTGGGGTCAAGCTGGCCAGCTATGTCGCCTGGCAGCCGGGGTGGGACCACAACAACTTTAACCCTGTTCTGTTTTGGCTTCTGAACACCGGTCTGTTCATCCCCTTGCTGCTAGTGGCACTGACCGGGCGGCCCGCGGAATACGCGACGCCAAAGCGCCTGCTGGTCTATTACTCGCCGTTTCTTCTCTGCTTTATCATTCCCAATCTCATCAAGCTCGCTCCCTGGATATGGGACAACATCAAGGTTCTTTTCTGGTGGTACGTCGCTTCAGTGCCTCTGGTTGCTTTGCTGCTGGCGCGCGCGATCAAGGCAGGCGGTAGCGCGCGCTGGCTCGCTGCCGGCGCACTGGCAACGCTGACGCTTGCAGGCGCCTTAGACATTTTGCACGTGGTCAGCGGCGCGGCTGAGTACCGCGAATTCGACCCGAGCGGCGTGGCCATCGCAAAGCTGATCTCGGATCGCGCCGCGCCTCGTGCGGTGGTGCTGCATGCGCCAACGTTCAACTCACCTGTATTCCTCACAGGCCGGCGATCATTGCTGGGGTATCCTGGATGGATGTGGTCCCGCGGACTGGACATTTCCCAACGTCAGGCCGAGATTGGGCGCATGTACTCCGGGGCTCCGGATGCCGATGCTCTTTTGCGCCGCTACCGGGTGGAATATGTGCTGATCGGCCCCGATGAACTCACCGCGATGAAAGCGAATAACGAATTCTGGTCGCATGATTCTCTGCTGCAGCAAATTGGCGAATATCGCCTGTACCGAACCAATCTTCAGTTAGAGAGGACACTAAAGTGAAAATCGGAATTCTCACCGGTGGCGGCGATTGCCCAGGACTCAACGCGGTGATCAGGGCTATCGTGCGCAAGGGCATCTTTCATCACGGCGATGAATTCGTCGGCTTTATGGAAGGCTGGCGGGGCGTTCTCGAGGATATAACGCTGCCGCTGGAGCTGAAAACCGTGGCCGGCATTTTGCCGCGCGGCGGTACTATTCTGCGGACTTCGCGAACCAATCCCGCCAAGAAAGAACGCGGCCTGGAGCAGTGCATCGTTAACCTCGACAAGCACGGGGTCGACGCGCTCATTGCCATCGGTGGCGACGATACCCAGTCCGTATCCCTGAAACTCTACGAGCGCGGCGTCAAAGTCGTTGCCGTGCCCAAGACCATCGACAACGACCTGAGCGGTACCGATTTCTGTTTTGGTTTTGACACCGCGGTGAGCGTAGCCACGGAGGCGATCGATCGCGTTCATACCACGGCGGAAGCCCATAACCGCGTGATCGTGGTCGAGGTCATGGGCCGCGATGCGGGATGGATCGCCCTGTATAGCGGCGTCGCCGGCGGAGCCGATGTCATACTCATTCCCGAACGTCCATTTGATATCGCCGAGGTCGCGGAAAGCATCAAGCGTCGCCATAATCGTGGCATTTACTTCAGCATTGTGGTGGTGGCGGAAGGCGCAAAACTCGCCAAGGGCTCAGGCGTGGTCACCGAGACCAACAAGACCGACGAATTTGGACACGTGCGGCTAGGCGGAATCGCCAACATTTTGGCGGCCGAGATCGAACGGCGTACCGGTTTTGAAACCCGCGCGGTGATTCTGGGACACATCCTTCGCGGCGGCACACCAACCGCGTTTGACCGCATGTTGGCGACTCGTTACGGGGTCGGCGCCATCGATCTGGTCCACCAAGACAGGTTTGGCCAGATGGTAGCGCTCAAGGGGGCGGAGATTACTTCTGTCCCCATCGCCGATGCCGTCGCCAAAACCCGCTGCGTGACCCAGGAGTTGATCGACGTCGCGCTTAGCTTGGTCGACAGCAGCGAGCAGGCAGTTCCCAGCCACTAGGATGAGACAGCTGAGGATGAGAAGCGATATCCGTGCCCACTGATCGGCGGAGGTCAAAGGCAAAAGCGTCGCGCGCTGCGCCACGTCCCGGGGCGCAGAAGGCCGTGCAACCTCGCCGGCGACTCTGGCCGCTCACCGCCTGGCAATGGGCAGGCGCGGCAACCCTGGCCGCAGCCGCTGCACTACGGCTCTACGATCTCTCCGCTAAGGTGTTGCATCACGATGAAGGCGTGAACGGGATGTTCATGACCAACCTGTTCCGCACCGGCTTCTACCATTACGATCCCAGCAACTTCCACGGCCCCACGCTCTACTATTTCGGCTGGATCACCACCACGATCAATAGCTTCTTTTACGGAAAAGAGGGCCTGAGCACGTTCGCGATCCGGCTGGTTACGGTTCTGTTCGGACTTGGGATCGTCTGGCTGATCCTCGAATTGCGCCGCGAGTTTGGAACTTTTGGCGCGTTAGCGGCAGCGGTGCTGATGGCCGTCTCGCCGGGCTTTGTCTTCTTTTCGCGATATTTCATCCACGAAATTCTGTTTGCCTTTTTTACGCTGGCTGTGGTGGTGGCGGGTTGGCGCTTCAAGCAAACCAAACAGCTGCGATATCTGATGTTGGCCTCGGCTTCCGCAGCCCTTCTTGGCGCAACCAAGGAAACCTGGGTCATTACCGTCGCGGTGTGGCTGATCGCTCTCCCCTGCACCTCCGCCTATTTCCATTTGCGGAAGCGATTCTTGCAAACCTCCGCGCCACTGGCGCCGAGCGTGCGGGTCAAGGCGCCAGCTGGCCAGGCGGCTGTTCCCCCATCGGGGTCGCAAAAGAAGCTTTACATCACGGCAGCTCTGGTTTTTGTCGCAGTGTGGGTGTTGTTGTACTCCTCTTTCTTTACGAATTTTCCTCAAGGAGTCTACGACTCTGTTCTCACCTTCACGTACTGGTTCAAGACCAGCGGCTCCGCCAATCTGTACGGCCCCGCCAAGTACTTCGACTGGCTCGGGCTCGCCGAGATCTCCGCTTTCGCTCTCGGATTCGCCGGCATCGTCGTGGCTTTCATTCTCGGGCGCAGCCGCTTCGCGGTATTCACCGCCTTCTGGTCAATCGGAATTCTGGCTGCTTATTGCATCGTGCCGTACAAAACTCCTTGGAATGCTCTGAGCTTTCTTCTTCCTTTCATTCTCATGGCGGGCTACGGGCTGACACAGCTTCACCTGTGGATCGGCGACTGGATTTTTTTTCTTGTAGTGCCGGCTGTAGCTTGGTCGCTGGTGCAGGCGGTGGATATCAGCTTCAAACGCTACGACGACGAGCGCGCTGGTTACAGTTACGCCCATACGAAGCGAGATTTCCTGAACCTTGTAAATGAGATCGATTCCATCGCAGCCGGCAACCCGGCGGGCAAAGAGATCGGCATTACC
>DATFXI010000355.1:0-4276 GCA_035316085.1 Candidatus Angelobacter sp. | reverse complement strand
ATCGTCAGGCCGGTTGAGCTGTTTCGAGCAGATCCGGCCGGCAGCGATCATGGCCTGCAGCGAACGTTTATCAGAAGGATAAGCCGCAGCCACTTTCTGGTATTCAGCCACGGCCCGCTCAAAGTCCTGTTTGCTTTCCGCCACCCGGCACAGATCAAGCCAGGTGCCGGCCGGCATGTTTTCGCCGCCGGTCGAGAGGAACTCTTCATAATTCTGCCAAGCGAGATCATTCTCGCGCGTTTTTAAGTGCAGCGCGCACAGCTGGGCGGTGAGCTCGTGGTAGGCAGGCACATCGCCCTTCCTCCAGGAAATCTGCTGCAGCAGGCTGCAGGCGTCAACGGACTCGGGCTTGGCCGCCAGCAAATTGCGCAAGAGGGCGATGGCCTCGTCGTTCTGACCCTTTTCCATCAGCTCGGTGGCTTGCTGAATTTCCGGATCTACCACCCAACTTACTTTTTCTTCAACCGCCTTGTTAGCCAGGTGTTCCAAACCCGTAAAACGAAAGGCCAGAGCTATAAGGGCCCCGAAGACAAAGCCTCCGACGTGGGCCCAGTGGGCCACGCCGCTCGCATGGCCGACCAGCGACCCATAAAAGATCTCGGTGAGCAGCCACAAGGGCAGCAGGGTCCATGCAGGTGCGGAAAACTGATAGCCGCCACGGAGCAGAGAGCGGATGCCCAGAATCCAGCGCATCTCGATTTTCATCTTGGGGAAGCGCACCAGAAACGCTCCCATCAAACCCGCCACAGCCCCCGACGCCCCGAGTGCGGGGACCGTGCTGCCGGCGTTGGTCAAAGCGTGAACCTGCAGGGCTGCAGCCCCGGCGACCAAGTAAAAGATCGAATACAACGGCCGCCCCCACAAATCTTCCAGAACAAAACCTGCCAGCCAGAGGAACCACAGGTTTCCAATCAGGTGCAGCCAGCCTCCATGCAGAAAGTTGGCGGTGAGATAAGTAATCGGTCTGGGGTGAGCTGGAACGAAAGCATATTCGTCGACAACAGAAGGGTTGGCCACGATCTCGGCATACTGCTTTTCGAGCGTATCCATCTCCGCCTGCAGGGCGTCCTCGTCGCTCATCAAGCGGACTTTGGCATCCCAGCCGTCCGCGACAGGACGATTGGCGTCCTGGAGATAGGCCCACATTTTGGGATTTTGCTCTTGAAAGCTTTTGACCAATTCCTGCGTTTGCGGAGAAAGGGTTAGTTCAGTATGCATGGCCGCGAGCATGAGGAGGTGAGCTCTCACTTGCCTGTTGGCTTGCTGCTGTTGATCGTCTGGCGCGGTGAAGAATGTGGCGAGGAAAACGATGATGTTGATAGCGATCAGGCCCAAGGTAATGACGGGCCACCGCCTGGCCGACATGTTTTCATGTCGAATCGGAATAAGCATTTCGCGGATTCCTCTTTCCTTGGAATCTGAATAAGGCCGCGGTTTCCCCGCAAGTTTAACCAAGGTAGAGTGTGAATCCGGGTTACGAAGGTAACCGGCGTTTCAAAACCGGATGCCGGTTTTCAACTTTTGTATTCATTCCGCCTGGTCGAAGGCACGTTTCACTTGGTAAAGATAGCTTTCGGCATCATCACGTGCACTCCTTTGTTTCCGTCCACCAGTTCGGTGATGTCCACATCGCCAGCCACGCTGGTGAGCATGTAGGCATCGTCGCGGGTGAGGTGCTTTTCCGCGACCAAGAAGTCAATCATCTCGCGCACCGCGATTTTAGTGGCTTCATAAAGCTCCTGGTGAAACCCCATGCTGATGTAGTGGGTAGGCGTCTCGGCGCGCGGATACTTCTGGCCCGTGCCTTTGTGCACGATGAATTGCAGAGTGCCGGTCAGCGACGTTTCGAGCGCGGTGATGTCCACTTCACCGTTGCCCTGGCCGGCGTGGCCGTCGCCGATTTCAAACAGCGCGCCCTTGGCGTGGACGGGGAGGAAGAGGGTCGTTCCCGCCACCAGTTCCTTGTTATCCATGTTGCCGGCGTGGACGCCGGGAGGAGCGCTATCAACGCGGCCGTGCGATTCCGGGGGAGCTACGCCCATGCTGCCAAAGAACGGCCGCAGCGGAATGTCGATCCCCGGCGCAAACTTGGCCACCATGCGCTCGCGGTCCAGAGGAATGATCTTGATCTTGCGGTATTGGAAGTCTTCCGGCAAGAACCCGCGGTTGGGACCGAAGGCGTTGTAAGCATAAGAAATGGCCAAATCGATCTTCTGGATGCGCACCTCCAGCGTATCGCCCGGCTCGGCTTCTTCCACATACACCGGGCCGTTGAGGATGTGTCCACCTGGACCCTTGTTGGTGACCTCTTTATAGATGTCTCGCAGGTTCTGCTGTACCTGCTCCGGGGGAAGGCCGGCGCGTTCCAGTCCAGTGGGGCTGTTAGTCAGCAACGTGTCAAAGACCACGGTGTCACCGGAGCGGATGTGCAGCACCGGCGGCGCGGCGGCGTCATAGTAGCCCCAGGCCACGGTCTTGGGCGTGGCCGGCAGCGAATGCTTCTGCGGAACGCTCGCCGCCGGTTGAGCCGGGCCTTGCGCCACTGCGGCCAGTCCTATGAATGCCAGAAGTGAAAACACTATTGCGATACGCATGTTGGTTCCGAAGCCTCCCAGAAGATGAAAAAGCCTTACCGCTTGTGTTCAAACAAGAATTGTAAGCCGAAGTAGCCGATAAACCCGGGCCCACCGGTCGATCCTGGCAAGCCGCGGCCCAAAGCAAAAAGAAAAACGTAGTGCTCCGTCAGCTTTCTACGGCCACCGACCTGAAAGACCGAATCGTTGGCGGCGAAGCTGGTCAGCGGCGCAGAGTGAAGTTCACCCAGCAGTTCTAGTTTCGGCGTGGCTTGATATCCGGCGGCCAGTCCGAGGACTAATTCATTGCGGGCGTTCTCGAGAAAGTTCACTCCGCCTTCGGCGTTGAGAGCAAACTTGCCCCAGCTTCTTGAGAACTCCATCGGCAACAGAAGCTGGGCACCATCGTTGACCAGCCGTTGTGGGCCCGGAGTGTTAAAACTGACCTGCGGATACATGGAAATGTTGACGCCGTGTTTCTCTTGGTCCACGAACCGCCACTTGACGCCGCACTTTACATCGCCGGCCTCCGCCTCGGTGCCCCGCGGATCGAACTGCACCAGAACGGGCATTTCCAGCTTCAGCTGGATATGGTTGCCCACTCCGTAGTTGATGTCCACGATGGGGAGCTCAGTGCCGGTGAGTCCGGAGCGCTCTTCCACCGTGCCGGCGGCGTTGATTTCCCAGTTGCGGGGACCGGGCGTGTCAGGATCGTCAGTCCGCAGCGGCGGCCCGCCCTGCGCCAGGCAGGCTGGGCCCAGGAGTGATGCAAAGAAGACGAAGACTAAGGCTCGATTCATTTTGAGGGTTGTTTTAGCGGCGCAGCAGCGTGTTCTCCGGATCGAGCTGCAACTGTTTGGTGCCAGCAGGAGCGGCAAGCGTGAACTCAGTTTTGACTTCGTCGGCAAAGACGAACGCCAGAAAGCGCGACTTGCCGTTGTCATCCACGGCGAAGATAGGGATCGCCGTCACCGTGTCCTTGGCGGCGTGGCTTTCTTCGATCACACCGGTGATTTTGACGCTGCCGGCAACAGGAGGCGCAATGCGTACGGCCGCCAGCGCGAACCGTGGAACGGAAGCGCCGTTCACCCAGCTATCAAAAAACCAGTCGAGCGATTTTTGTCCTTCATAGGCGAGAGATTCGGGAAGGACCTCCTCGAAGGCGCGTTGCAAGTCGCGGGTGGAGATCTTGTGGCTGGGGGAGCGGGCCAATAGTTTTTTCAACGCCGCAAAGAACAACGCGTCGTTTGGCTCACCCGAGGCCTGGCGCAACATGGTGCGCAACATGTGGACCAACCATGTGCCGCGCCCGTAAAGCACGCGTTCATAAGCGTTGGGGAATTTGGATGAAGTCAGGCGGACGCCAAGAGTGACAGCCCCGGCTTCCGACATGATGCCGCTGGGAGTGTCCCGCAACAACTGGTCTTTGTAGTATTCGAGGGCGGTCCGCATGGCTTGCGGATCTTCCCTTTCCAGCATGAGCAGGGCGCTGTAATTGGCCAAAGCTTCAATGATCCATTCATCGCGATAGGAGACCCAATCGACTGCGTCGCCCCACCATTGGTGCGCTGTTTCATGAGCCAGCATGAGCCGGCTGAGCAGAAGTTCCACGTATGGATCGCGCACACCCACGGCGCGGCGCTCGTCGGGCTCGAGGAACGCGGTGCTGGAGAGATAGATCAATCCAGGCCAGGACTGGCTCA
>DATFXI010000354.1:0-3783 GCA_035316085.1 Candidatus Angelobacter sp. | reverse complement strand
GAAGTTTACGTCCCCAGCGGCCTTGCGGCATTGATCGTAGCGTTTGTGCCCATCTGGGTAGCCGTCCTGGAGGCTTGGGTGTTTCGCGTGGGCGGCATGCCGGCACGTGGCGCTATCGGCCTGGGCCTGGGGATCGCGGGGATGGGCCTGCTGCTGTGGCCCAAGATCGCTTCCGGCACCCACCTGGGGCGTCTGGAGCTGTTCGGCGCCGGCATTTTGTGCCTGGCTTCGCTGAGTTGGGCACTGGGTTCCATTCTTTCGCATCGCTGGACGCTCAGCGTAGGCGTGCTTTCATCTGTGGCCTGGCAAATGACTCTGGGCGGGGTGGTCAACACCGTCGTTGCCGTCGCCAGCGGCCAGTTCCCCAAAGCCCGCTGGACCGCGCCCGGCCTGTGGTCCGTGGCGTATCTGGTGGTTTGCGGATCGTGGATTGGATTCACCGCATATATCTGGCTGTTGGAACACGTGCCTCCACCTAAGGTCGCTACCTACGCCTACGCCAACCCGATTGTCGCTGTGCTGCTCGGCTGGTTGCTGTTGAACGAGCGCGTAGACATCTTCATGGTTGCAGGTACCGTGGTCATCGTTGCGGCAGTCGCCCTGGTGAGCACCACCAAGTTAAAGCGGGTGGGCGCGGGTGGCGTGGCTGAGAGCACGGAGCTGCCCGCGGTCAACGTGGCTGCGGATTGACTCTGTCGACCCCCTTCTTTCCGCTCTCTAAAAATCCTCTCATGTCACTAAAAGATTGATTCTTAAGGTGTTTCACTGATAACTAGAAATATAGTAACTATCTGGTTCACATTGTGGGACAGGCGGGGTAAAATACCTTATAAGTAGATTTTTGGGCGGCGAGAGGGTGCGAGTAAGCTCGCATAAGTCGCCAGTCTTCAAGGTCTTAAGAGAAACTCAGGAAAAGAACCGTTTGTGAACGCTGTACCACCGTTCAAGGAATCGTCGCGCGAGTTGATCGTCGAAGTGGCCCGGGCCCTAGAGCCTTATTTTCCCGACATCACCAACCAGTGGCGGGAAAGACTGGTGGCTGAATTCGGCTTTGACGGCCGGGCTCTGGCTGCCTTGGAGCGCCTTACCTTGGCCGCCGGCTGCTCCTATTTTTGCCACAATGATTTCCCCGGCTTCGAAGAGAACCTGCACTATTTCGGAAAACGTCTTTCCAAGTTGAAGATGGACACGCGCGCCGTGGCCCGGTCTCTCGAGCTCTACCTGCTCTCCTGCGACCCTTATCTTGCCGGTCTGTTCTCAGAGCGCGAAGCCGAAGCCAAAGCCGCACTGGAAATGCTTTCTTCTGTTTCTTTCGTCATTGTCTCCGGCGCATACTTCGATGCGAAAACGCTGGAATCGCAGACCCTGCTCTCAATTCTCGACGCGGAACTTGCGGCCTGCGATTTGACCATGCTCCTGCAAAGAGTTCTGGACATCACCACTCACACTTTCCAAGCCTCGATGGGAGCGCTGCTACTGCGCCAGGGTGAAGACGGGCCGCTGAAAGTTTCCGCCGCGGTGGGTTTTGACGTGAAACTGCCGCCAGACTTTCGCATCGCCATGGGCAGCGGATTTGCCGGCAAAATTGCCGCCAGCGGCGAGCCGGGGATGGTCTTGGACACCAGCAACGAAAACGACCCGTTCACGCCGGTAGTGCGCACCCGGGCCAAGTCGCTGTGGGGCGTGCCGCTGAAAGTGGAGGGACAAGCCACGGGCGTGCTCCTGATCGGCTTTCCCAAACCGTACGAGTGGCTGCCGACGGAACGCGACCTGATGCGAGCCATCGGCGACCGCACTGCCCTGGCGATCGAGCGCGCTCGCATGACGGACGCTCTGCGCCAACGCGAACAGAAAATCGCCGAGCTCTCCGCGCACTTGTTGCGAGTGCAGGAAGAGGAGCGCAAGCGCATCAGCCGCGAACTGCACGACGAGACCGGCCAGGCGCTGATGGTCATCCGCCTGTACCTGGGGATGATGGAGTCTGCCACCAGCGAACGCAGCTCACGCATCAAGATCAAAGAGACCGTGGAAGTTGTGGACCGCACCATCGAAGGTATCCGGAGAATCATTGGCAAGCTATCGCCGCTAGTGCTACAAGAGTTGGGACTGGTGGCTGCGATCCGCAAAGAGGCCAAACATTTGGCCAAAACCAGCGGCGTGAAGACCCGCGTGCTGATCGCGCCCGACGTAGGACGGCTGGCGCCGGGCACGGAACAGGCCATCTATCGCGTGGTGCAGGAAGCGCTGCATAACGTGGCCAAGCATGCAAAAGCGCGGAGCGTTAGCGTGCAGATGATACGCGAAGACCAGTCGGTGCTGGTTGTTGTGGAAGACGACGGAATCGGCATTCAAACCCGTGGCGGTTCGCAGAGCCGCTCGTTTGGATTGGCCGGCATCAAGGAACGCATTGCCGTTCTGGGCGGGATGTCGCGCGTGATCTCGTCCAAAGGAAAAGGAACGCGCATCGAAATTACTGTGCCCGCGGGTGAACCGGCGCCGTCGCCGGAGGCCCCGCCGGCGCAGCTTGCGGCCCGCGCCGCGGCTCGTCCAAATTAAGTTTTGAGAGGAACTCCCCCATGCCGAAGATTAAATGTTTGCTCGTAGATGACCACACGCTGTTTCGCCAGGGCGTACGCCGTTTGCTGGAAAGCGAGAGCGATTTTGAAGTCGTCGGCGAATCGCCGGACGGCGGTGACGCCGTGGAAAAAGCCCGCGAATTCCGCCCCGACATCGTGCTGATCGATATCGGCATGCCCGGTCTCTCGTCCTTCGAAGCGGCGCGCCAGATCAAAAAGAACCGTCCCGAAACCAAAATCCTCTTCCTCACCATGTATGAAGATGAAGACTACCTGGTGCAGTGCCTGGAAGTCGGCGCGTCCGGCTACGTGCTGAAAGACACGCCTGCGCCGCAACTCGTCAGCGCCGTGCGCGACGTGTACAAAGGCGGCAAGTACCTAAGCTCGCAGGTGCTGGGCAAACTGGTGGAAGATTTTCGTTCCCGCGTGCGCGACACCCGCTTGCGCCCGCGCATTTCCACGCTCACGCCCCGTGAACGCGAAATCCTGAAGCTTCTGGCGGAAGGCAATTCCGTGAAGGAGATCGCGGTGACTCTGGGGCTGAGCGTCAAGACCGTGGAAGCCCACAAATTCAACCTGATGCGCAAACTCGATATCCATAACAAAGCGCAGCTGGTCACGTACGCCATCCAGAAGAAAATCATCAAGATCCCTGTCAACCAATAAAGCCTCTCCTCCGGAAAAGCCACAGGGCGCCCACAAGGGCGCCCTTGGCATTTCAGATCAGGCAAGCTGCTATTTTGGCGGTTTTTCCTCCGGCACTTCTTTCACGCCGGGCAGAATGCGCGAAGAGGTGGAGAATTTCTTGTAGTTCGTGAAAATGTCTTCCTGCTCGACAGCTTCGTTCTTCAGGAGTGCGAGCCTGGCGCCACCGTTCAGATAAACTCGCCGCGGCAGCCAGACTTCGTCGTTCAAATGCAGGTTCTCGAGCTCCACGCGAGTGCCTTTGTGGATTCGAAAAAGAAAGAGTCCAAAGGAAATGGTGTCAATGGTTTCGGCCTCGACCTTTACCCAGTTATATTCTCTCTTTTCGATCCACAGCTTGCCGTGGATTTTCGAAAGAATATCGGCGTGCGGCTGGGTCGGATGGAAATCCTTGCGCGGAGTAGCTTGAATCACCCAGGCGTCCTCGCCGCCTACTTTTTCTTCCCCCAACAATGTGAAATCGTAAGCGTTGACCATATCCCGGAGAAACGCCCGGCCCTCC
>DATFXI010000353.1:0-2227 GCA_035316085.1 Candidatus Angelobacter sp. | reverse complement strand
CGGTCTTCGGGTGCGCCTGGCGCCCTGCCTTCACTATATAGTCAAACGGCTGGACCGGAATTCGACAAAGCGCCCAAGTACTTTTCCGGCCGCTGCTTCGCAGTTCCTTCGAATAGTCCCTGGTTAACGCGGAAACCGTCCAAGTAAGTACTGGCGACGGGCCTTTCCACGTTCGGGTTGTTGGACTACTGGGCTCGGCTCCGTCGCAGACTCCACAGTCCGCGCACCGAGAGCATGACGGTCACGCCCCCAAGGCCGCCGAGTGCCCACAGTGTCCAGACGAAGAAGAAGCCGCCGGTGGACTTGGCGATCTCGGGGTAATGAACTCCTCTCATGTGCATCACGGGCATGGCCGCCGCGAACAATCCCACCAGCAGCATGATCACGTGCCCCGAGCGCCGTTCGGAGAGCACCAGCGTCCCGTATAGCAAGACCGCGAGGACGAGCAGCGCGATCTTGGCCGGCTCCGCCTTCGATATCCCACGGACGATGTCGTCCGTCACGTGAAGGGTCAGCAAGAGGATCGAGAGCAGAGACGTGACCACCAACACGGCGTTTGGCTTCATCGGATGTTCTCCTCGTAAAATTCTTGCGTGCGCCTTTCAGTGAGCAGCATCGGCCAACTCTGTGGCTCGCAGCATAACGCAGTCTCCGCGAGCCACAGCTGTCTGCAACGGGCAAGACAGTCATACCAACGGTCAATACGCTGCGAGACCAGAAGAAGTGTCACCTGGAACCTGACAATAGGAAGATCGTTCGCAACCCAGAAAGTTTGTACTAGCTCCCGACTACATTCGAACGGGCTTCGGCCAATGCCCCTGTACAATTAACCATGAACCTGTAATAATTAAATCGTAATTATACCGGGGCCTGGTTCTCATGGCCTGGTTCGCGGTTCACCAAATTCCCGGAGCAGCTCCACAAAGCGGTAAATCATTGAGCGGCCTGAGACATGGGTAACACATCGTACCGGACACATAGGTAACACTTCCTCCCTACGGGGAGGGAGTTATGCCTTGGAGGGAGTGTTCGGCGATGGACGAGAGACTGCAGTTTGTGGCTCGCCGGCTAGCCGGCGAGGCGATGGCGGAACTTTGCAGGGAGTTTGGGATTGCCCGCAAGACCGGCTATAAGATCTTCGATCGCTATCAGGAATGCGGCATTCAGGGGCTCACCGACCGGAGTCGACGTCCCTATCGCTACGCCAACCAACTTCCGTTTCAGGTCGAGAATTTCATTCTGAATGTGAAGCGTGAACACCCCAGTTGGGGTGCTCGCAAAATTCGTGAGCGCTTGCTGCGCAGATTTTCTGGCATTCCCATCCCGGCCAAGAGCACCATCCATGCCGTGCTCGATCGGCATGGCCTGGTGGAGCGGCGCGGCCGCGCGCGTCGGCGCGCGCAAGGTACCGCCCTGTCGCTCGGTCAGCGTCCCAACGAGCTGTGGTGCACCGATTACAAAGGCGAGTTCTTGCTGGGCAATCGTCAGTATTGCTATCCGCTCACGGTCACCGACCACGCCAGCCGTTTTCTGCTCACGTGTGAGGCGCTTTCTTCTACCCGCGAAGATTACGCTTTCACCGTATTTGAGCGGCTTTTTCAAGAGCGTGGCCTGCCCGCCAACATCCGCAGCGACAACGGTGTGCCGTTCGCTTCCGCGCACGCCTTGTTCAACTTGAGCAGGCTGGCAGTCTGGTGGTTACGCCTGGGAATCGGCATTGAACGCATCCAGCCTGGCCATCCACAGCAAAACGGCCGTCATGAACGCATGCATCTCACCTTGAAAAAAGAAGCCACCAAACCCACGGCCGCGAATTTCCTTCAACAGCAGGCCCGCTTCGACAAATTTATCGAGGTCTTCAACAACGAGCGTCCGCACGAAGCTCTGGACATGCAATGCCCGGCGGAAGTCTACCAACCGTCTCCGCGTTCCTACACCGGACTGCCGGATATTGATTATCCCCTGCACGATAAAACCATCCTGGTCACGCGCTGCGGGCGCATCTGTCTGGGCAAGAAAAAAATCAATTTCAGCCAGGTCTTTGCCGGACAGGCCGTGGGCATCAGGGAAGTGCACGACGACATCTGGCTGGTCAGCTTTATGGACTATGATTTGGGGTACTTCGATCTGGAGACGCGAGTGCTCGAACCGCTCGAAAATCCGTTCGGCCCAAAAGTGTTACCTATGTCTTAGGTACGTTGTGTAACCCATGTGTCCGGGCCGGACC
>DATFXI010000352.1:0-40661 GCA_035316085.1 Candidatus Angelobacter sp. | reverse complement strand
CAATGGCCTTTTCGCCTTGGGCCTCGCCTACCATTTCTTCTGCCGCAAGTTCGGCGACCTTCCAGTCACGCAACTCAATCCCGTACTTGATCATGTATCTCTGGCAAGCATGGCAATGCCCGCCATCCTGCTTGTCAGCCTTCTTGAAGTTGTCGAGCGCCGACTCAGGCATGCGTCTTCTCAAATACTCAAAGGCTTCCTTATACGTCTTCTTAGCCTTCTCATCGGCCGGCCCGTCCATCATCTCCTGGGCCAGCACTGGGGCGGCCACGATCGCTAGTAACAGCCCAAGCACTGCCTTCCGCATAGAATCTCCTGTACCCGAAGTCCGCGGTCCCGAAGTTAGCACGATCCCGGCGCTTTTGCGAGGCTTCCGGAAGCTCCTTGCAGCGCGCAACCGCGAAACCCGACCCAGAACACGGTCCGTGAAGTTGTGGCTCCTTGCCCCCAGCTTGTTTATACTAAAAAGTTTGCAAAGGAATGGCGACGCAGAATCACAATTCCGAGCGCAACCGCCTGTTCGTGGTGATTGCGGCTCTGGTAGCCGCGGTCGTGATCTTCTCTGGCTGGATGAGGTTCCACAGCAGCGGAGTTGCGGTGCGGGCTGAAGAGGTCACGCGCCAGGATATCGCCAACATTATCTCCACCAACGGAAAGATTGAGCCGCTGAACAACTTTGAGGCTCACGCTCCAGCGCCGGCCACAGTCAAACGGGTGCTGGTCAGTGAAGGCGACCAGGTGAAAGCTGGGCAAATGCTTCTGCAACTTGACGATGCTGATGCCCGGGCCCAGGCGGCCAAGGCTCTGGCGCAATTGCGGTCGGCGGAAGCCGATCTCCACGCGGTTGAAGCTGGCGGCACAAACGAGCAAGTTCTCACGACGCGATCGGAGCTATCCAAAGCCCAGGCTGACCGCGACGAAGCCCGCCGCAACCTGGCAGCGATACAACGCCTGCAGCAGAGCGGCGGAGCGTCCGCGGCGGAACTCCAGGCGGCCCAGGACCGCCTTAAGAAAGCGGAAGCGGACGCGCAACTTCTGGAATCGAAATTGACCGGCCGATTCTCTTCTCCGGAAGTTACCAAGGTCCACGCGGCCGCGGAGGAAGCCCGCGCCGCCTACGCCGCCGCCAATGACCTGTTGAAGAACTTGAACGTCCGCGCAGGGTTTGCCGGGTCCGTGTACCAGCTTCCTGTCAGGTCGGGGTCCTATGTAAGCAGCGGCCAGCTTCTAGTGCAGGTTGCTGATCTGAGCAAAGTCCAGGTGCGCGCCTTTGTGGACGAGCCGGAGATCGGGCGTCTGGCCAAGGGCCAGAAAGTGGAGATCAAATGGGACGCCGTTCCTGGACGCACCTGGGAAGGCACGTTGAGCCGGGTGCCGACCGTAGTAACCACGGTGGGCACGCGCACTGTGGGGGAAATTACGTGCGACATCCTCAATGCCGACCATAAGCTGCTTCCCAATGTGAACGTGAACGTGACCATTGTGGCGGCGCGGCGCAACAACGTGCTCACCGTCTCCCGCGAATCAGTGCACAGCGCTGACGGCAAGCGCTTCGTGTTCCGAATTGTTGACGACAAACTCCAGACCCAGGAAGTCGAGACCGGCATCACCAGCCTCACGCGCGTGGAGGTGGTGCGCGGTCTGGACCAGGGGGCTAAGATCGCCTTGGGCGCGGTCAGTTCCCGGCCGCTGCACAACGGAATGGAAGTAAAGGTGGTTGAACGTTGAGGCTGACTCTGTGCCTGCTGCTGGCCTTGGCCACGGCCCTTCCTCTCGCTGCCGGCGATGACGGTCCCGAGCGGCTCATGAAGTCCGGCCATGCGGATGACGCCCTTCACGCGCTCAACCTCCATGTACAGGACAATCCCCGTGATGCTGTTGCCTTCAACCTGCTCTCCCGCACCTATTACCAACTCGAAATCTGGGACACTGCCATGCTCATGGCGGAGAAGTCTATTGCCCTCGACCCGCGCAACAGCTTGTATCACCAATGGCTGGGTCGGGCAGCGGGACGTAAAGCTGAAGTCTCGAATCCTTTTACGGCCTTCACTCTGGCTCGCAAGGTGAGATCTGAGTTCGAGCGCGCTGTGGCCTTTGACCCCAATAACATCTCCGCCCGCGCCGACCTGGCTGAGTATTACCTGGAAGCGCCCGGCTTCCTGGGCGGCGACAAGAACAAAGCTCGGCTGCAAGCGGACGCGATCGCGGCGCACGATCCCGCTCTGGCCCGCTACGTGATGGCGCGCATCGAGGAAAAACGAGGCACCGGCAAGGCGGAAGAGGAATACAAGAAGGCCATTGAAGCCAGCGCCGACGATGCCGCGCGCTACTGGATCGAGTTGGCTTCGTACTATCGCCGGGCCGGACGCACCCAGGATATGGAGTCGGCCATCACCCAGTCGCTGGCGGCCACGCGTCAGGTGGCGGTTCCCGAATTCGACGGCGCTTCCATGCTCCTGGTTGCGGGGCGCAACTTCCCCGGGGCTGTGCAAATGGTGCGGCACTATCTGGCCGGAGAACCCGTCTCCGAAGATGCGCCCGCCTTCCAGGCCCATCTCCTGCTCGGACAGCTCTTGGAAAAGCAGGGCGACCGCCGCAGCGCCGCCGATCAATACCGCGCCGCGCTGGAACTGGCATCGCAATTCCGTCCCGCGCGGGATGCGCTAGCGCGGGTTTCCCGATAAAATCACCTCTTTCCACCGTCCATTTTGTCGTACAGGTGAACCATGAAACTTCATGTTCGCGTGACTGCCGCCGTACTGTGCCTTTTGTGGTGCCCTCTGCCTCTGCTTGCGCAAGACAAAGGCAAACCTTTGCCGTTCCGCACTGCCATTGAACTGGCGCTACGAAACAGTGCCGGCAGCGGCTTGTCCCGCGCGGACCTGGAGCGCGTGCGCGCAACAGTCTCGCAGACACGCAACCTCTATCTTCCGCAGGTGAGCGTCGGCTCGGCGTTGGGCTATTCCCACGGATTCCCGCTGACGCTGGAGGGTTCGGCACCGTCGCTGTTCAACGTCAACATCCAGGGACTGCTGATCAACGCGGCGCAGCGTGATTACCTCAAGGCTGCCAAGAGCGACGCCGAAGGCACGGCGGCGCAGAATGCCGAACGCCGCAGCAACGTAATCATGGAAACGGCCCTGGCTTACATCCAGCTCGACCTTCTGGATTCCTCACTCTCAGTGCACAGCGAACAACAGGCGGCTGCTGCCAAGTATCAGGACATCATCACGCAGCGGGTACAGGCTGGTTTGGACAGCCAGACAGAACTCACCCGCGCCAAACTGGCCGTGGCACGCACGCGTTTGCAGATTGCACAGACCCAGTCCGCCGGCGATCAACTGCGCTACCGGCTGGCGCAACTTACCGGCTTGCCGGTAGACGCCATTCGCACATCCACGGAAACAATTCCCCCGCTGCCGGCCGTCTCCCAGGACGAAAATCTAGCAGCGCAAGCCGCCGAGAAAGATGCCTCCGTCAAAGCCGCACAAGAGACTGCGCGAGCCAAGGAATTTCGTGCCGCTGCGGAACGCAAACAGCTCTATCCCACCGTGGATCTGGCCGGTCAATACGCATTGTTGGCCCGCTACAACAACTATGACCAGTTCTTCAAGACTTTTGAGAGAAACAATTTGTCGATCGGCGTGGTGATCCGCTTTCCGATTTTCAGTGCCACGCAGCGCGCTGCTGCCGAGGCTGCCCGGGCTGACGCCAGCAAAGCCCGCGAGGAAGCCCGCAGCGTGAAGGAACAAGTGAGCGTGGAAACTCTGAAAATGCAGCGCTCGGTGCAGCAGCTTTCCGCTGCGCGCGACGTAGCTTTGCTCGAACACCAGCTCGCGCAGGCTGACATTGAGGCCGCACAGGCCAAGATTGAATCGGGCACGGCTTCGATCAAGGACGAACAGAATGCCCGCCTGGCTGAGCACCAGCACTATGCCGCCTACTTGAATTCCACATTCGATTTAGATAAGGCACAAGTCCAGCTTCTCCGCCAGACTGGGCAGCTGGAAGGTTGGGCTTTAGGCCCGGCTCAGCACTAAGGGGAGACAAGAATGCAGCGCCGGCCTCAAGGGGCCATCACGCCGGAGTGGCGGAGGGACAGCCAAAGAATGATCGATCCCACAAAGGCCGCGGCGCCAACAAACGCGATGCCCATAGCGACGAGCACCGTGAGCAGGGGATGGGGATCGAACTCCATCGCAGCCCCCTTCGGCCGAACTAGCGTCATTGTTGCCGTTGCCCGAACGTGTTGGATTTGCCGGTCGTCTGTTACCAGGGCCGCGTTGCTCATTCCGTCCTCCAGCTCTTACCATCGCATGGAGCGCGGCAAGCTGCTGTGATTATCGTCACAGGCTGAGTGTGACTTCCTCGCGAGGGAGCAGGCTTCAGGCCTCAATGAAAATGGCATAATAGCCGCAACGGTAAACCCATGACCTCAAGGGATTCGTCTTCATTCAGATCCAGCAACGGCTTCTTCACGAACGGCGAGGAAATCCTCGACGTTCTGATTGCAGGCGCGGGTTTCTCCGGCTTGGGCATGGCCATCAAGCTTCGCCAGGAAGGCAAGCGGTCGTTCCTGATCATCGAGAAGGCGGACGACATCGGCGGAACGTGGTATTTCAATCAGTATCCGGGCTGCGCATGCGATATTCCTTCCCATCTGTATTCATATTCCTTTGACTGCAATCCGGAGTGGAGCCGGATGTACTCCGGACGCCAGGAGATCCAGGACTATCTCAAAGCCTGCGCCGAGCGCCATGGCCTGATGCCGTACATACGTTTGAATGCGGCGATGCGCGACGCCGCCTGGGACGAAGCTGCCTCCGTGTGGCGCGTCACCGCATCCGACGGTTCGGTGTTTCGCGCCCGCGTGCTGGTTTCCGCCGTCGGCGGGCTGCACGTTCCCAGGTACCCCGACATCCCGGGCCTGGAAAAATTTGCCGGGCCAAAATTTCATTCCACCTATTGGGACTCGAGCGTAGCGCTCGAAGGCAAACGTGTGGCAGTTGTCGGCACCGGCGCCAGCGCCATCCAATTTGTCCCGGAGATCGCACCCAAAGCGGAGAAGCTGTTTGTGTTTCAACGCACGCCGCCGTGGATCATCCCCAAGACGGACTTTGCTATCTCCGAGCGCTGGAGACAACGTTTCCGGCGCGTACCTGCGCTGGGATGGATTTTCCGCATTGCCCTCTTCTGGCTCTACGAGCTGCGCGTCGTCGGCTTCCTGAACCCCGGCTGGCTGCGCCGGCGCGCGACGAAGATGGCGCGAGAGCATCTGGAGGCCCAGGTGCCCGATCCCAGCATGCGCGCCGCGCTCACTCCCAAGTATGAATTCGGCTGCAAGCGCGTGCTCATCTCCAACGATTTTTATCCGGCGCTGCAGCGCCACAACGTAGAGCTGCTAACCGATAGAATCTCTGAGGTGCGCGAGCACAGCATCGTGACCAGCGACGGCATCGAACGGGCGGTGGACGTGCTCGTCTACGGCACCGGCTTTCGCGCTACTGAGCCTCTCATCGACGCCCGTATCACAGGCCGCAACGGCTTGGAACTCCACGCCGCGTGGAAAGATCGCATCAGCGCCTACTTGGGCGTGACCGTCAGCGGATTCCCCAACTTCTTCATCCTGCTCGGCCCCAACACCGGGTTGGGACACAACTCCGTAGTGCTGATGAGCGAAGCCCAAATCAACTACACGATGAGCTGCCTGAAACTCATGGACCGCCGCGGCGGCATAGTCATCGCGCTCAAATCTGGCGTGCAGCAGCGCTTTGTGGACGAACTCAAGAAACGCCTGGCCGGGACGGTGTGGCAATCTGGTGGCTGCCGCAGCTGGTATCAGGATGCGGCCACGGGCGAAAACCCTGTTATCTGGCCGGGATCGGTAGTGAGCTACCAGCGGCGGACCCGCGCCGTGGTCCCAGCCGACTACGAGCTCACCGGGGAATCCTAGGAACATTGAGGCAAGCCGTGTTCCGGTTATGCCGTTGGAGTGCTGTGATTAACCTACCTTTGGCGGGGGCGGAACGCCGGTGCTTGCGATCGTAGCTTGGGGCGGGATAAACGCCAGGGGGTTCGCCTGGAGAGAGGGAGGACGGGCACGTGACCGTCGCATCCAATAGATGGCTCCAATCACAATCGCAGACATCAGGACAGTGATCAAGGCTACGACCGCCCAGTTCTCACGCAACTCGCTCATGCTGAACTCATCATTTTTCCCCAACGCTGAGCCTACAAAGCCGAAGAACTCTATGAGGCCGGCCGAAACAATGAGAGCGATTGGAATCCAAGTCGGGACTGGCTTGCCTTCGGGATGAGCTTGGTTGGCCCGAACCGCCCACGCCCGCAAACCGAGCGCGACCGCAGCAAATATGCACAGGCCTATAATCGTGGAATCAAGCTCCGGGTCGCTGAGGTCGGTCAACATCCCCCAGGTGGCAAGCGTGAGAAACGCCGCCAGAAGAAAGAACAGACTCTGCGGCAGCCAGGCTAGCGGCGTCCTGGGGACGTACAGAAGAAACCATCTCCGAAGAATGTTGTTCGGCATCGCCGGCACAGCAGTGACACGGTGAGCGGTATCCGAGAGCTTCGCCAACTCGAGAAGGGCGGCGGAGTACTCTTGCTCGGCCGCCTCCTTCACCTTTGCTGCTTCAGGAGAAGCATCAAAGTCGGTCTTCAGAAACAGGGCAAGCTTCGCGATCTTCTCGCGGAGGGCATCTTTTCGATTATCCGCTTGCCTGTCCTTGCGAAGCTTCCAGACAAACTGCGCCAGGGGGACTATCAATCCCAGAAGCGCTTTCGGCCACTCATCGCGAAGCGCGGTGATGGCCTGCTGAGTCAGAGTAGCCATATAAAACTCATACCGGCGAAAGACGGCTCACCCGCCACCTGGTCCGGCCTTCCGCCGCCGGTGGTCCAGAGGCAAGGCCCGCTCTGCGGTTTAATGAAGAAAAGCTGGAAAACGTTTCAGGGGATCACGACTTTTTTTTGCCCGTAGCGCGGACGCGCCTGTACTTGAGCGCGATCAAACCTTTAGAAAAAGTTTTGTTCTCTGTGAGCGCGAAGTTGCGTTGCGGAAAACCACTGGGAAACAGCGGGATGCCGTCGCCCAGCAAAACCGGCACCACGCCAATGTAAAGTTCGTCCACCAGATCGGCTTTTAGGAAGTCGCGGGCCAGTTCACCGCCGCCCATGAGCCAAATGTCTTTGCCGCCGCGCTTGCGCAACTGGCGGATGAAGCTGGTCGGCGCTTGCCGGGTGAAGGTGACGCCGTCGCGAGCGCCGGGCGGACGTTTGCGCGAGTAAACGTACATCGCGATCTTCGGGCCATAGGACCCTCCGCCCATCTTGCGGGCTACGTCATAGGTCTTACGGCCCATGATGGCGGTGTCAATGCGCGAGAAAAACGGGCCCATGGAAGAATCCGCGTAGTCCTTGGGCATGAACAGGAAATCCACGGCGCCGTCGCGGCGGGCGATGTAACCGTCGAGGCTGATGCCAAGGCCGAGGATGACTTTGCGCACGGGCAGGAATTGTACTGCAACTGTTCCGGTCTTCATCCGAGAAAGAGAGTAGATTAACCGGCGCCCACGCGGGTCGCTTCGGAAAGAATCCGGCGATACTGGCCGCGAGAGCGAGTTGTGGGATTTGTGGTGCGCTTCACGTAGAATACTTCCTCCGGGGGAAACGAATGGCTGAAGCGATTCCGCCTACAGCTTTGCAAACGACCCAAGACGAACGCACCATGGCCACGCTGGCTCATGCGTTGCAAATCATCGGTTCGTGGATTGCTCCCCTGGTAATCTTTCTGATCCGGCGCGAGTCGCGTTTCGTTTCTTTCCATGCCCTGCAAGCTTTGCTGTTGCAAATTGTTCATGTGATTGTGATAGTGATCTTCATGGTGGGCTGGTTCACTCTGATCTTCTCAACCATCTTCCATACTGTTGGAAGTAAGCCTCCGGCCGCTCCCCCGCCGGCAGTCTTCGCTGTTTTTCCGCTGCTCTGGCTTTTTATCATGGGAGCAAACATCACCATACTGGTCATTGCGATTGTCTATGCCATCAAGGCCGGTCGCGGCGAGTGGGCGGACTATCCGGTGCTGGGCCGGCTGGCCCGCAAAATGCTCAAGATGGGCCCGCCGGGAGCCAATCTCACCTAGTCCAGCTGCATCCGCCTATGCAGCCCGGTAGCGTTGCACTGAAGCCTGGGCGGCGGCGGGAATGGACGCTAACGGAGCATAATGTTTCAGGAACTTGACGAGCCACGCGCAACCGTCCGCATGGAGGTGCGTGATCTCGATACCGGCTTGCTGCTCTTCCGGCGCGGTCCAGCGGACCAAGCCTTGCCCGGATAAGAGTTGACGGTCAGCTTTAAAATCCAGCGCGAACTCGACCGGACCTTCGTGCAAGCCTCCGGCCGGCTCGATGCAGAACCCTTTGCGGCCGAAGGCAAGTCTTTTTCCTTCTCTTCCTTCCAGGGCGGAAGTCAAGCCGGCGAACCTGGCTTTCAACTTCATGTGGGGAGGCGCGCTGGGAGGATGGCGCCATAGCTCAGCTGGGCCGGCCAAGCTGCGACGCATCACGCGGAGCATCTCGTCGCGGTCCACGGGCTTTTCCAACATGGCATCCGCACCCAAGGCATAGGCTTGCCGCGCGGAGAGATCGCTGTACCCGGTCAGGAAGATCACCGCCGGGCGGTGCAACCCGGAGCGATTGATCTTTTCAAGCAGCGCAGCTCCGCCCATCACCGGCATACGCACATCAGAGATCACCAGATCAATGCGGTTCGCGGCCAGGATGCGCAGCGCTTCCGCCCCGTTCTCTGCACTGAACGCCCGCCCAGCCACGCGTGCAAGCCACGCGCCCATAGCCTCGCGGAGCAAGGGTTCATCTTCCACTAGCAGGACGGACGCATGTTTCACATTCATGCCGCCTCCGCTTGCAGAACCACGCTTATTCAACATTAGATGCCCTATGCGTGCGGACGGGTGCCACTCGGCGCAGTGGTCCGAGAGAGCTGCTCGATGCGAGAGGCTGTGACCGCGACTTTTTTAACGAGCTGGCTTGCCCAATGTTTCCGTTGAATTCCCTATTTCGTTCCCGTTCCCTGCACAATCCTCTGAAACGCAGGCTCCCCCGCCAAGGGCTGCAGCTCGGGGTCTTGTGCCAGAGCTTCAGGATGCTTGAGCCCGCGTCGCGAGGCTTCTTCCAGCGCTTTTAATGCGGCCTTTTTGTTGCCGGCGCGAACACGGGTTTCAGCGAGGGCCACCAGCGGCCAAACCTGGTCAGGTGCAGCTTCAGCCATCAATTCGAAGTAAGCCGCGGCCTGGGACCATCGATTATTGCGAAATTCGTCCTGGCCGGATTCCATGCCCTGGATGAATAGTTGCGTGAAAGCCCGCGAGTATACTGCGCTCTCGCTGTTGTGAGCACGCGCCTGTCTCCGTAGCTCAGCCAGCACCGAAGCGATGTGGTGTGCCAACACTGCCTGTTTGTCCAGATCGGTAAAGCCAAGCTGCGCCAGTTCGCTTTGAGCCGTAGTTACCAGCGATTGCTGCAAGTCAATCTCTCGTTGTTCGCGCTGCAACGCTTGTCTCCACGCCTTCGAAGCTTTCAACGCGGTCATCTTGCTTTCCGATCCGCCGGCATCTTCCAGTCCCTTGAAATCCTGCACCAGCGAGCGTAGCGCGTAATACTCTCCCAGTGTGTCAGAGCGTTGCTCGGCTTGCATGGCCTCCGCTTCCGTAGCCGCAAACAACTTCTTAATGAAAACCCGATCAACTTTCTTCGTGCCGCTTTGCATGGCCTTCAGTTCCAGCCAGGCAACGGCATCATCGACAATTTCCGGCGGAGCCCATTGATGCGGTCCGGGATAAACCTTGACTTTGAACTGTGCTCCTTGCTCGTCTTTCTTTTTGCGCAGGAGGACGAGCTCTGGATAGTTGAGGTCGAGATCGCCCACGGCCGCGTAGTAAATGAACTGATCGCTGGACGGTTGTTTGGTGTTGATCCCGACCGGATATCCAGCGCCATGAGCAATCACCCCCGTGACCGCGCAGGTGTAGCAGTACATCGCGAACGACGTCGCAACGCGCGCCCCGCCCGAAAGTCCGGTGGTGTAAACGCGGTCCTTGTTAATGGCAAAGCGGCGATGCGTGTCATTCCACATGGCCTGTGCGGCTTCAAGTTGCGGCGGGACCGGCCCATTCTTGGAGTTGTTGGAGGCAGCTACGATGTAGCCATATTCCTCAGCGGCGGCTTGGTAAACCTCAACTGCTGCCTTGCCCCGGGCAAAGGGATCGAAGGCATAGATGATCGGCCAGCGCTGGTCGGTCGAATAGTTCGAAGGAAGATAGAGCGCGTAGCTCTTGGCCGGATCGTCGAGACAAGTAAGGCTACTGACCACCGTGCCCCGCACCCGCTGCGCGTCGAACGCAGGCTTCTCGGTCTCCTGGGACCATGCCACCGCAGCTAATAGGGAGATCAGGCTTGCCCTGATGAGTCGCGGTGGATGCGGTTTCATTTCGCCAGAGTAGATGATGCCGTGATCATGAATCAAATCCCCCGGGAGTCTAGCGCAAGGTTGTCAGACTGGCTTTCGACCACACCCACGGCATGCTGACCAAGGCGATCGCGTTCCAGGCAATCAGAGCGACGCGCATCTGCGCCGGCGAATACGGTCTGCTGCGCCAGAGCCAAGTTGCATCCAGCGCGAACCACGCACTGCTGGCCAGCAAGAACAAGCTCAGGACGGTATCGTGGAAGAAGAAGAATACCAGCCCGGCCTCCGCGGCTAAAAAAGCCGCGATCAGGGCCTTGGCCGGAACTCGCCCGATCACTACGGCGGTGGTGCGGCGGCCGGTGTCGCGGTCCGGCTCCAAGTCCATGATCTCGCCGAACACATGGGAGTGCATGGCGAACATCGCGCCAAACAACATCGCTGGCCAGGAGAGCTGCGCCACCTGATTCAGCCAGCTGCTCAGCACAAAGACCATCAGGTAGCCGGCTTGGTTCAGGATTTCTAGTGGCGGACGGCTCTTGAAGCCGAAGCGTGGCCAGTTGTAGATCGCGGCCGCTGCCACGGTCCCGGCAAACCACAGAAGCATGTGGAGACCGCCAATATAGCAGAAGGCAACCAGGAACGGCGCTTGCGCCAGCGCGATGCGAGCCGGTAATTTGCGCAACTGTTCGCGAGAACCGCGGGCCCCGAACAGAAATGATCCTTTGCGTGGATTCAACTGGTCCGCCTCAAAATCAACGCAGTCATTCCACCCGTACAAGAGCAGCCCAAGCGGAAAGCTGACATACGCAGCTCCCAGCCAGAAAGCCACGGAATGGAACACGTGCCGGCCGCCCAAAGGCAGCAAGTAGAACCAGATTGCGGTAAGCCATAGCCCGGGACGGGAAGCCTGAAGGAGGAAAGTGAAATCGGAGAAACGGGGGCGAAGTCTGTCGAGGTGGGCAGTTGCAGTTGCGGTTGCTGGCATCGGTCATGGTACAACGGCGCTCAAGAAAGCGCCGCAGTCATTTCGCAGTCATTTTCTTCGCCGCTACGGCGCCGCTGTGCGGCTGGCGTTGCGGCACCACCAGCGCTTCCTCGATGCTGGGGATTTTCCAGTCCTCAAGTCTCTTCTGAAGGGCCCTGGCCTGACTTCGGGCTTTGCTTTTTTCGTAGGCCATGACCAGGACCTTCATAGAAATCGGGTTGGTGAAATCTTCCTCTAAATGCGGGACAGCGGCAGCATACTTGCGCTCGCTGGCCAACAGCGTTCCTTCAGCTGCCTGATAGGTGCGTTCAATGCTGGTGCTACCGCCGGACTTGGCCATTTGCTGCAAGTTGTTCACGGCCTTGCGGGCGGCTGCCAGATTGCTAGCGGACAACGCACGCTCAGCGCGAACGCGCCAGATGCGAGCTTGCTCTTCATCCAGGTCAGACTGCGCCACGGTGCCTTTACGGGCCGCCAGCAACGTTTCCGCTTTCTCCAGGTCTTTGGCGGCCGTCGCCGGGTCGGTTGCGTACATGGCCATGATGCGGTAAGCACGCGCTTCCCACACCCACTGCTGCATGGCGCGGGCTTTAGCCGCCGCGTCAAGAAACGCATGGTCGGCTTGCGCGTACTGGCGGGCGCGAACATACGTCATGGCTGACTTCTGCAAGTATTCGGCCTTCAGACCGTCGCTCGGCGCCTCATGGACCGCCTTGGCATATTCCTGGCGCGCCCTTTCGCCGTCGCCCATGATGGCGTAGGTCTCACCCAGCTCCTTTTGGGAAATGTAAAATGTCGGATCGATCTTCAGCGCCATGCGGTATTGCTCGAGGGCTTCCTCGAAGCGCCCGGAGAGCCGCAACATTTCTCCATAAGAATCGTGCGGGTTCGGCTCATTGGGTAGAAGTTGGACATACTTGCCAGTGGCTTCCAGGGCTTTCGCGTAATCACCGCGCCGTGAGTAAAGATAACCCATCTGGTTGTACGCCGTAGCATAGTTCGGATCCTCGCCCAGGGCCCTCTGCGTGAGCTTTTCCGCGAAGTCGTACTGGTCCTGCTTATAGAGCCAGTAGCCGAACAGAAAATTCAGGCGCTTGTCATGGGGATACATGGACAGCGCGTCATTCATCGCGGTGATGCCGTCCACGTAGCGGTTCTCGTGGATCCCTGACACCCATGCGATCACCAGTTGCTCGCCCCGTGACGCGCTTCCCGCGGACGCTTTGGCCTGCTCACGATGGCTGGCTTCCTCCGCCGGGTCCACCGTGGTCATGGAGATCCAGACATGGGCCAGGGCAAAATGAGGATCGAGCTTAACGGCCTCGCGCCAGTCGTTCAGCGCAAAATTCCAGCGATGCATCTCGTACTGCGCCATGCCGTTTTCAAAATAGCGGGCTGCCGCCGCCGACGTCGTAGTGACCGGCAACCGTTGCTGCGTCGCGCCGCTGGCCGGAGCTGGCTTCGACTCCTGCGGTTCCCCGCCAAACGCCGCAGCGCTCAAAACCGAGGATGCCGCGAGCGACAAGAGCGCCAGCCAGGCACGCGCCAAGCCGGATCTTTGCTTAGTTGCCATGCAATAAATACCCCGGTTCCAGCGGAAGTTTGCCGTCAACTTTCATCACTTTGACCGCGCTGTTGATGGAATACACGTTGACCACGCCAATGGCTCCCGGTTGCCCGGCCACGGCTTTCACCACTTCCTCATCCGAGCTCAGGATGACGATGCCGCCTTTCTGGCCATCGGCAAAAGTCTTCAGCGCCGCGGGCTTCATGCCGTAAGTCTTTTCGAGAAGCAGCTTGCCGTCGGCCGAGTAGGGATCGCTCAAGAAGACGATGACTTTTCTTCCATCCGACCACTTGGCGGTGTCAGTACGGAGAAGTTTCACCAGATCTTTATTGCTGACGGAGGAAAGAGGATTGGTCTTGTCGGTGATCACCGCAACGTCGCGTGCCGAGCACAACGACGGCGCCAGCAACATCATGCTGATGCAATACAGCGCAAATCTTCGCATATTCGTTCACTTCGACAGACGTGGGCGTTATTGAATGCCAATGTGGAAATCGAGACAACGTGACATTAGTAATCACTCATTGCCAGCGATGGTTCCGGAGGACATGGCCGGTGGAACCTAGACGCTTGGTGCAGGTCTATTGTCAGCAGGCGAGCTTGAAGATCGGGTGATTCTGGCGATCGGGTCATCGGGTGATCGGGAACGGGGAAGTGGCGGCGAGCCCGGCTGGCGCGGCGAGCCGCCTGCCGCAGGAGCAAAGCGGCCAATGACGGGGCCAAGCTCATTAGCGGTTTGGAGCGCAGCGACAGGAACGACGGGAACTAAGGTGCACACCGCCCACTGCCCCAAAACGCCACTCGACCCCTACTTCCAACCGGTTGAATGGTATAGCGTTAGCGCAAAAACCAGGGCTGGTAGTATAGAATTTCAGAGTACATGCCACTAAAAACACTTTTTCTGAATCCGCCGTCGTTTGAGAATTTTGACGGTGGCGCCAGCTCCCGCTGGCCTGCCACGCGCGAAATCGAGTCATACTGGTATCCGGTGTGGCTGGCGTATCCCGCCGGCATGTTGGAAGGCTCGCGGCTGCTGGATGCGCCTCCGCATCACGTTTCGGCCGCGGACACCATCGAGATCGGCAAGCAGTACGAGTTTCTGGTTCTGTTCACCTCCACGCCCGGCTTCCCCGGCGACATCCGGTTGGCGGCCAAGATGAAAGAGGCGAACCCCAAGCTGAAGATCGCGTTTGTGGGCCCCCATGTGACCACGCTGCCCGAACGGTCGCTTCAGGAATGTCGGGAGATCGACTTTGTCTGCCGACGGGAGTTCGACTATTCCGTAGTGGAGTACGCCAATGGCGCGCCGCTTTCGGAAATCCGCGGCATTTCCTACCGCGACGCTAGCGGCAAAGTGGTACACAATCCTGACCGTCCTGACGCTCAAGATCTTGACGCGTTTCCCAACGTCACCGACGTTTACTATCGCGACCTCGACGTCCGGCGTTACAACGTTCCCTTCCTGCTTTACCCGTTCGTTTCGTTGTACACCACGCGCGGCTGCCCGGCGCAGTGCACTTTCTGCCTGTGGCCTCAAACACTCAGCGGGCATCCCTGGCGCAAGCGCTCCGCGGACAACGTCGCGAGAGAGATGGCGCAGGCCAAGGAATACTGGCCGTGGGTGAAGGAGTACTTCTTTGACGACGACACATTCAACATCCAGAAGGCGCGCACCGTCGAGCTGTGCAGCAAGCTCAAGCCGCTGAACCTGACCTGGTCGTGCACTTCGAGGGTGACGACTGACTATGAGACCTTGAAGGCGCAGAAGGATGCCGGATGCCGGCTGCTCATCGTGGGTTACGAGTCGGGCGACGCTCAGATTTTGAAGAACATCAAGAAGGGCGCCACCGTGGAACGGGCCCGGCAGTTCACCAAGGACACCAAGAAGCTAGGCCTGGTGGTACATGGAGACTTCATCCTGGGCTTGCCTGGCGAGACCCGCGAGTCGATCCGCAACACCATCAACTTCGCCAAAGAATTGGATGTCGAAACCATCCAGGTTTCGCTCGCGCATGCTTATCCCGGAACTGAGCTTTACGACTACGCCAAGAAGAACGGCTTCATTGTGGGTACGGAACGGATGGTGGATGAAGGCGGACATCAACTGGCGCAGATCGAATATCCCGGATTGCCCCGCGAGCATGTGCTGGAGATGGTGCACAAGTTCTACGACGAGTATTATTTCCGCCCCAAGGCTGTGTTCCGCATCGTGCGCAAGGCCGTCTTCAACACCACGGAACGTAAGCGTTTGTATAACGAAGCCAAGTCGTTCATGAAGCTGCGTGCGCAACGTAACCGTGTGGCCAAAGAAATGCGGGCCAACGGTAACGGCAACGGAAGTATCGGCCTGAACGGAAGTGGTGCGGTGAACGGCAACCATCAGGGGCCCGAAGCTGTGGCTGTCGAAGCTTCTACACAAGCCACTGCCGGAGACTAAGCCGGTGAACCTAAAGAAATATCTGGTCCTGTTGGCGGTGATGTGTTTCGGCAGCGTGGGCGACGCGCTGCTCAAACGCGGCATGAACGACTTTGGACCGGTCGATCTCCATCATCCGCTGCATGTAGTGACCGCGCTGGCCAATCCCTGGGTGCTGGCCGGCATCGCTTGCTTGATCGTTTTCTTCTCATCGTATCTCAACGCCCTCTCCTGGGCCGACCTGAGCTATGTCTTGCCGGCCACGGCGCTGGGTTATGTTCTGGTGACCATTCTGGGTAGAACGTTCCTGCATGAGAACGTTTCCCCCGCGCGCTGGCTGGGCGTCTTGCTCATCAGTTGCGGGGTAGGCTGGGTGACGCGCGGCCCGGCGCTGACCGCGCCGCGGCAGGCTCGCATCCCGGCGCCTGAGGAGCAGCATGAAATCGCTTGAACTGTGGGGCGCGATCTTTGCCATCGTCCTGGCTTCCAGCGGCGGCGATGTTCTGCTTTCCAGCGCCATGAAACGCATTGGCGATCTGCACGACCTCTATGCTGAGCGCGGCCTGCTGGTGGTGGTGGGACGGGTGGTCAGCGAAAGGCGTTTTTTGCTCGCCCTTTGCTGCTTCACCATCGGCTTCTTCAGCCTGCTGACGGCGCTCTCCTGGGGTGATGCCAGCCTGGTCGCACCCGCCTCGGCTTCGCTCACATTTATTGCCAGCGCCGTGATGGCCAAAATCTTCCTAAAAGAAGACGTGGACCATCGCCGCTGGGTCGCGGCTCTTCTGGTTTGCGTCGGTGTAGTGCTGCTGAGGTAAGCTACGGCACTCACGGGAAGAACTTCATCATTCCGCGGGGGGGAAGATCAGCGACCAGAAATTTTTCTTGCTTGCCGGCACCTTTCATCACGGCTTGTGCGGCAATGTATCCGCTGCGCACTGCGCCTTCCATCGTTGCCGGCCAGCCGCTCGCGGTCCAGTCGCCGGCGAGAAACAAGCGCGGCCACGCGGTTTCAGCCTGAGGACGATACTGGTCTAACCCCGGCAAAATCGAATACGTGGCATAGATCTCTTTGACCACAGCGGCCTTAACGATCTTCGCTTCCCTGGCGCTGGGAAAGAATTCCGCCAGCTCACGCTGTGCCAGCTCCAGCACTTCTTCGCGGGATTTCTGCACCAGAGACTTCGACGCGCTTACCACCAGTTCCATGTAACTGCCGGCCCCCTCCCGGTAACCTGGCTCCTGAAACTTCGACTTCTGGAACATCCATTGGAGGGTGCGGTCGAGCAGAACCGCATGCGGCAGCGGCGTGATCTCGCGGTCAAACCAAAGATGGATTCCGGTAATGGGCGAGGACTCAAAGTGTTCCAGGTCCCGCTTGAGGGGCTCCGCCGCGGGGTCGGCAGGCAGAAGTGAAGCGGCTGCCTGAAATGGAACGGCAAGAACCACGGCATCGAACTTCTGCACGTCTGAGTTCACGGTCAAACTAACGCTACCGGCTTCAGGATTGACGGCCATCACCGAGGTTCGAAGCAGGGCTTGCCCGCCGCGAGCGCGAATATACTCGATGGCGCTCGCATAGAGCTCGGAGAGTGGGACACTGGGCAAGCCCATCCTTCCCGCAGCCGCCGATTTCAGGAACGATTCGCGGAACACTTGTGTGGCGTATCGCACGGACACGCGATCCAGATCCTCGTTCAACGCGCTGACCAATACCGGTTTCCAAAGACGCTCCACGGCGTTTCGAGTTTGACCCTGGCGCTGGAGCCACTGGAGGAAGTTCTCTTCCGAATCTTCCGGCAGAGTGCCCAGCATCCGGGCAAAGGCGCGAGCGATCGCCAGCTTGTCGCGCAAGGAGAGATACTGTGCCTTCAGAAATGACGGGGCAGCGTGCAGGGGCGCCGGGAGAATCGAAGACCGCAGAGGGCTCAAGCGTCCGCCAGGTTCAATGAAGGTCAACTCATCAAACCACCGAATCCGTTCGCTCACGCCGAGGCGCTCATAGAACTGGAGCAGGTTGGTGCAACAGCCGAGCAGAACGTGCTGGCAGTTATCGATCACTTCGCTGGTTCCGGGATGCTCGTAGGACGACGCGCGGCCGCCGACGTAGGGACGGCGCTCGAAGAGCGTGACCTGAGCACCAGCCTCAGCCAAGGCGCAGCCGGCAGCCAGACCGGCCAAGCCGCCGCCGATAATTCCGACAGTATTTCCTTGTGAAACCGGTGTCATGTGATACGGATCAGAAAACCGCGGGCCAGCACTCGCAGTTTTTCCCAAAAGGTTAGGCCCACGCGTTCCGTGAACACATCATAATTGCGGGCAGCAATTTTCTTGAGCAGGCGGCTGTAGATTTCCACCAGGACCCACAGAGCGCCGCGGCTGTCGGCGTCAATCAGCTCCATCAGCCACTTGGCCGATTCGTAATAGCGGCGCGCGCGCTCCGCTTCGTACTCCAGCAACGGACCCACTTCGGCCAACCGGTCAGGATCGCCCATCCCGGCTGGAGCAAACTGTCCCGCCGTCAAACGGAAGCGATCCAGGTCCTCCTGAGGAAAATAAATGCGCCCCATGCCGGCGTCTTCCTTCACATCGCGGATGATATTGGTAAGCTGAAAGGCCAGGCCACAATCTTCCGCCAGAAGTTCCGCTTTCTTTTCTTCATAACCGAAGACGCGAATGCAGACCAGGCCCACAACGGACGCTACGTAGTAGCAATACTCCTTGAGATCCTCAAAAGTGTCGCAAAGGACCATCGGCGTTGCGCCGGCGGCTGGTATGTCCAGATCCATACTGGTACCCTGCACCAGTTTTTCAAAGAGTTGCGGAGGGATTTTGAACCTCCGTTGCGCATCGCCCAGCGCCATGAGCACAGGGTCGTCGGTTGGCCAGCCAGCGAACACAGCGTTCGCCGCACCGAGCCACGCATGCAGCTTCTCATGTCTTTCCCGCGGACTCAGGCCGGGATCGTCAGCGATGTCGTCAGCGTGACGCATGAAGGCATACACTGCGCACAGAGCGTTTCGCTTGTCGGAAGGCAGGACCAGGAAGCCATAATAAAAGTTCTTGGCGGCGCGGCGCGCTACTCCTCGACAAACGGCATAGGCGTGATTGAGCTGGCTCACTGGGCCCCCGACACGCGCCGGGGTTGCGCGTGATGGGGTAGGAGCAGTTTGCCTGCCGCCGCGCGCGCCACCAGCCACAACTTGCGCGGTTTGGAGATCACGGGACGCCGGCGCAGCACGTCAAAGCCCTGCCGCTCGATGGCGTTCAGGATTTCCTGGCCGCCACGGCTGAACAGCTCAAGATCAATCGCCAGCTCGCGATTCACTCTCCTGACCAGGGGAAGCCCGCGCTCAAACCATTCCCGCGCGCGTGCGACCTCAAACTTCATCAGGGCGATGAATTGCGGCGTGGCGCGGCGGTGCGCAATGTCCTCCTCCGTCACTCCATAGCGGCGCAGATCTTCCAGTGGCAGGTAGATTCGTCCCTTTTCGTAATCCACGGCCACGTCCTGCCAGAAGTTCGCGAGCTGGAGCGCGGTGCACGTGGCGTCAGAGAGTTCTTGACGTTCGCGGTCGCTGTAGCCGCAGAGATAAAGCACGAGATGGCCAACTGGGTTGGCGGAATAGCGGCAGTAACCCAGCACGTCATTGAAAGTCTCAAAGCGAGGGACCGTTTGGTCCTGGCGGAAGGCAATGAGCAGGTCGGAGAACTCATGTTTCGGAATTCCGAACTGGTGAACCGTCTCCTTGAGAGCCACAAACACGGGGTGGCGTGGAGATCCCGCATAACACGCGTTTAATTCTGCTTCCCACTGGTCCAGAAGCTCCAGCGACTGTCGCGCATCGCCCACCTCGTCACCCAAGTCGTCAGAAATTCGGCAATAGGCATAAACGTTATAGAAGTGCTGGCGGAGCTTGCCCGGTAGGAACCAGGTTGTGACAGAAAAGTTCTCGTAGTGGGTCTTGGCCAGGCGTTGACAGTAGGCTTGCGCTTCTTCCAGCGAGGGCGCGTCAGCCGGAATGCGATACGAGTCCGGCAGAGCCTTCCAGCCTGCCGGCTGGAGGGGGAGAGACGGCGAGTTATTGGAAGAAGCGGCCATTGGTCGATTCGCGCGTCAGGTCTTCAGTGACCAGGGATGATGGCGGTCTTGATCTGGCTCCCCCGGTCCAGCATCTGTTGCAGGACCTGCTTCAATTTGGAGAGCGGCGCTTCGCCGGTCACGTAGTCGTTGCTTTTGACTTTCTTTTCTGCAATCAAAGCGAAGGCGCGGCGCACGGTTTGCGGCGTGTGGTGGAACGTGGCTTTCAGCGTTAGCTCGGAATAATGCATGCGGTTGGTATCGAGCTCCACTTTCGTGCCGGTGGCGCATCCGCCAAAAAAGTTGACCACGCCGCCACGGCGTACCATATCCACCGCCCATTGCCAGGCCTGCGGCCGGCCTACTGCTTCAATCACAATGTCCGATCCGCGACCTTCAGTTACGCCGATCACGGCATCAATGGGACTCTCGACCTTGGTGATCTGCACCACTTCATCAGCGCCGAAGTGTCTTGCTGAAGCTACCTGTTCATCGCGTTTGACCACCGCGATCACTTTGCATCCGTTGAGCTTGGCTACGCGCACCAGCATGAGCCCAAGGGGTCCACCCCCGATTACGGTCACGGTGTCGCCGATATCGGCGCCGGTTTCCTGGAGGCCGCGCAAGGCACAAGCCAGCGGCTCGGTCATGGCCGCGGACTCAAAGCTCACGTCGTCGGGTAGGGCCAACATGTTGGTCTCGACAATGCGTCGCGGGATCTTGATGTACTCGGCGTAGGCGCCGTTGTTGAACAACAGGTCCTCGCAGAGATTCTCCTGGTGCTTCACGCAGTAGAAGCAGGAGCCACAGGGCGCTGAGTTCAAGGCCACAACCTTCATGCCACGGCGGAAATCACGCACGCCCGGTCCGACTTCTTCAATTACGCCGGAAAGTTCGTGGCCGAACAGCGCGGGCGGCACGATCATGCGTGCGTGATAACCACGCTGGAAGACCTTGAGATCGGTGCCACAAGTCAGCGCCACGTTCACCTTCACCAGCACTTCCCCGCGCTCCAGCGTGGGGATAGGCACCTTTTCGATCTTCACGTCCTCTTTACCGTAGAGGACGGCCGCTGTCATCTGTCCTTTCACTTAGCTTTCTCCCACTCCATTCCAGGTTGAATGACGACCTTCAGGGAATCCGGTCCGGGATGCGACGCCAGATGCAACGCATCCACAGCCTGCCGCAGGGGAAAACGATGGGTGATCAAACGCGCGAAATCGACTCCCCCACCCAACACCAAGCGTACGTTCTCGGCCTGAAGATCGACCGATGCGCTATACGACCCGAGCAGCGTCTTCTCATCGAAGCAGACGGCTGCCGGGTCAATAGTAACCTCGCTGCGCTGCGTTTGCGCAAACAACATGATCCGGCCGCCGGGCCGCGCGGCATCCATAGCGGGACGGATCAGCCGGTCGCCGGCGGTCGCCAGAATCACGGCATCCGCGCCGCGACCCTCGGTCAACTCGCGCGTGCGCTGCGCCGGATCTTCCGACGACGCGCTTACGTTGTGGCGCAGGCCGTAAGTCCCACTTATTTTAAGACGTTGGGGATACAAATCGGAAGTTACTACCGTCGCACCTGTCAGTTTTGCCAAGATCGCGAGGATGATCCCGATCGGTCCCTGGCCGATGACCAGTACGGTCTCATCCGGCTGCAAGCTCAATGATTCGATGGCCTTGAGACAGGTGTTGACTGGCTCAATGAACGACGCCTGCTCGTACGAAACATGCTCCGGGATCTTGACTAGGCCCTTGCGCACGATCCAGTCCATCACTCGGACGTATTCGGCAAAACCGCCTCCGCTGGGTTCAAAGCCGGCCGTCACTCCGACCTTCTTGTACACCGGACATTGCGCGAACGTCTTGTGGCGGCAGTAGTAGCAATTCCCGCACGGGATGTGGTGGAAGACCATCACCCGGTCGCCGATCTTGAAGTTTTTCACACCTTCGCCAATGGCTACGATCTGGCCGGCGGTTTCATGGCCGAAGATTCGTGGTGCGGAGTGTGAGCCGGTGGCGATCTTCTTGAGATCGGTTCCGCAAATACCGCAAGTGTGTACCCGGATCAACACTTCTCCAGCGTCGATCTCCGGCACCGGCACCGTCTCCAGGCGGACGTCGTTCTTGCCGCGATAAACCGCGGCCTGCATGGTGGCGGGAACTGTGGCGCTGATTTGAGATTCGGTTTTGCTGGCAGTCTGCATCAGTTCTTTAGCCCCGAGCTTCCAGTGCGGTCTTCACGCCCGATGGGAAGCGAAGTCTCAGCTCCGTTTAGTGTAACAACTGCCGCTGGAAAGCCGCCGGACAGGTTCATTTTGAGCCAATGCGACAGCGCACGCGTGGCTCGGCGGCTGTTCCGGCCCAGACGTATGATATTGGTCCAGTACTGCGGCCGCAGTGCCGCCCAACCGGCAAATTTTCCCGTCTGAAAATCCCCCTGGTCATCCACAAACCGGTCCAGGGGCGGCATGACGAAGTCAAATTCGTCGGATATGGCCTTCACGCAACGAAACCCGACCTTGAATTGCTGTGCCACGCGGGCCACGCCGGCGGCTTCCATGTCGACGATCAAACCGTGAAAGCGTTCGACCAAAGCCGCCTTACCGGCAGCATCGGCGATTTCTTGCAAGGTCACCAGAACTCCGCCGCCCACTACTTCACCGCCAAGGTTGCAGCGGTATTCGGCCCCGTTGGCGGCATCCACGATCACGTTGGGGGTAACGACGCTGCCGGCTTTCAGGCTGCGAATCAGCGCTCCCGCCAGACCGGCAGAGACCAGCATCTGCGGATGGTAGCGTTCCATCACCGCGCGCGCCGCCAACTCCGCCCGCTCACTACCGATGCCACCGGCGACAGCGATCAGCCCGCCCGTGTGGTAGCAGTGAAAGTCCTGCCCGTTCCAGTGCAACGGACTGCTGTTCCAGTCGTCCACCCAAGGATGCAGCTCGCGGTCCAGCGCGACGATGACGGCGACAGCGCTCATGCATTCACCGTGGCCGCCTGCCGGGCCGTACCTACATACCCGTGTTCTTGAAACCAGCGGACGGCGCGCTCCAGCGCGTTCGCCACCGGAACGATCCTGTAACCCAACTCGCGTTCCGCTTTGGCCGACGACGCAAACATTTTCTTGCGGCCCATGCGCACGGCGTCAATGGTGGCGCGCGGCTCTTTGCGCAGGATGGTCCCGATGAAAAACTGATCGAGCGCGGCAAAGCCCAGGGCCACTGCGTGCGGCACTTTGGTGGTAGGCGCTGGCAAGCCGGTCAGCGCAGCCAGCTTGTCGAGGATCTGCTTCAAAGTAAGGTCTTCGCCGCCGAGTATGTATCGTTCGCCGGGTACAGCTCTCTCCATGGCCAGCAGGTGTCCGCGTGCAACTTCCCTCACGTCGGCCAGATTGAGACCTGTATCCACATAGGCAGGAAACTTGCGCTTCAGGAAATCCACGATGATACGGCCGGTAGGCGTGGGTTTGATGTCCCCCTCGCCGATGGGCGTAGTGGGATTCACCACAACCACGTTGGCGCCGCTGCGCCCGGCCTCCAACGCGATCTGTTCGGCCATGAACTTCGACCGCTTATAGTGACCGACCATGTCAGCCAGAGACACGGGAGAATTCTCGTCGGCGATGCTGCCGTCAGATGCGAAGCCCATGGTGGCAACTGAGCTGCAATAGATCACGCGGCGCACGCCGCTCTCGCGGGCTGCCTCGAGGATGGCGCGCGTGCCTTCCACATTGGCGCGGTACATTTCTTCGGGATCACGCACCCACAGACGATAGTCGGCGGCGATGTGAAACACAAAATCGCAGCCGGACATCGCGTTTTTCAGCGACTTGGTGTCCCGCAGATCTCCTGGGGCGATCTCAGCCCGCAAGCCGGCAATGTTATCGGTGCGGCTGGTGGAGCGCACCAGCAGGCGCAGATCCGCGCCCTGATCAGCCAGCGCCCGGGCCACGTGGCTGCCGACAAACCCCGTGGCTCCTGTGATGACGGCTTTCATGGATGTTCAATCCCAAGGGATCGAGGGATTTCAGAAAAGGTCATTTCAGAAAAACGATTATTCCAGCGCTTCCGCCTGGATCCCGATGTTCTTCTCACCGGCGGCTTTCTTCTCCCAGTATTTCCGCACCCAGGCTTCCCAGCTCTTGCCCGCAGCCGGGTCGCGGCCGGTAAAAGCCAGAGCGGCGATGTCAGAGTACGCGATGGCAACCTTCTGGCTCGAGTCTTTGGGATAGAGCCGCACCTGTGAATCTTCGAGTGACTTTCCCGTGCGACGGTCGAAAATGTAGCCTTCGATCTTGCTCCCGTCCTTGCACGTGATGGTCACGTCGCCGCGGTAGTCGAAGGCTTTCTCCAGGGCCTGGCGCAGTTCTTCGTTGCCGGCCACCTCGGGTACCCAGCCTTCCAGCTTTTCATGCGCGAAACCAGGGACAACTTCCAGCGTGTCGGGGTCCTTGCTTAACAACTCCGCATTCTCCACCGCCTGGCGTCCATTGGCTGAACCGCTCATGCCCGCGTCTCCTCAAACCGTGCGCTTTCCTCGATCTGCACCAACGGATTGTAGCTATGCACGGGTTTAGTGGGTTCGTTGAGCATACGGAGCGCATCGTCGTCCTTATAGCTGTTAAAGAGCGAAGCCCGCACCATAGCCAGAAAGCCGCGCAGCGAACCGAAGCCATCGTCCACGGCGGACGCTTCGTAGCCGCTATGCACCATGCAGTTGGCGCACTTGGGATTGCCCGATTCCGTTCCGTAACTCTGCCATTCGGTAGCCGCCATCAACTCGGGGAAGGTTTCGGCGTAGCCGTCCTGAAGCAGATAGCAAGGCTTCTGCCAGCCGAAAATGTTGTAGGTGGGCATGCCCCAGGGCGTGCACGCGTAATCACGTTTGCCCATCAGAAACTCAGGGAACAAGGGCGACATGTTGAAGCGCCAGCTCTTCTTGCGATTGGAAAGAATGGCGCGGAACATGCGGCGGATGCGCGCCCGGCCGAGGAAATGTTTCTGGTCCGGCGCCTTGTCGTAGGAGTAGCCGGGGGAAAGCATCATTCCCTCGACGCCCAGATCCATCATCTCGTCAAAGAATTCGCGCACACTTGAGGGATCAGCGCCGTCGAAGAGCGTAGTGTTGGTGGTCACACGGAAACCGCGCTTCAAGGCTTCCTTGATTCCTGCCCGGGCCAGGTCGTATCCGCCCTCGCGGCATACGGAAAAATCGTGATGCTCGCGCTGGCCGTCCATATGGACAGAGAACGTCAAATACTTGCTGGGCTTGAAGAGATCGATTTTTTCTTTCAGCAGCAGAGCGTTGGTGCACAGGTAGATGTATTTCTTGCGGGCTACCAGGCCTTCCACGATCTTGTGTATCTGCGAATGCATCAGCGGCTCGCCGCCGGGGATGCTCACGGTGGGCACGCCGCACTCTTCCACCGCGCGGAAACATTCTTCCGGGGAGAGCTCTTTTTTCAGGATGTGGGCCGGGTACTGGATCTTGCCGCATCCGGCGCAGGCCAGATTACAGCGGAACAGCGGCTCCAGCATCAGGACCAACGGGTAGCGTTTGCGTCCGGCGAGCTTTTGTTTGACCACGTAGCTCGCGACTGTCCACATCTGTGAAATTGGTACCGGCAATCAGATCTCCTAGGTTCTTCGCGTCGCAGCCGAGGGCGGCTGCGCTCCATAATCTCAACAGGACCGCAGGCGCCCTCGCCTGCGCAGTGCCTTATCCCCGCGCGTACCCGACGCTGCCCTCGCGATAGAGCGCTGTGAACTCGCGTGCGTACGTAGCCAGCCCGATCAGCGGGAAGTAATCTCGGTACAGGTGATACGCCAGGTAAAACACCCGCGGGAAACCGGTCCCGGTGTACTGCTCTTCGTTCCACGAGCCGTCGGGATTCTGCGTTTCCAGCAGATGCAGGATGCCGCGCTGTACACTTTCGCTCCGCGTATCGCCGGCTGCGAGCAGGCCCATCACCGCCCAAGCGGTTTGCGAAGGCGTGCTCGGGCCGATGCCGCGGGTGGAGGGATCGTCGTACGATCCGCAGGTTTCGCCCCAACCGCCGTCAGAGTTTTGCACCATACGCAGCCATTCCGCGGCCTGTTGCACGTAAGGCTCATGATGGTCAACGCCCATAGCCTGCAGACCCCGCAACACCTGCATGGTGCCGTAGATGTAGTTGACGCCCCAGCGCCCGAACCACGAGCCGTCGGCCTCTTGTTCGCTCAGAATGAACTTAATGGCCTTCTTTACCGCAGGATCATCCTGGCTGAAACCGTAAGCGGCCAGCATTTCCAGCACGCGTCCAGTGATGTCCACAGTGGGCGGGTCCAGCATGGCGTTGTGGTCGGCAAACGGCACCTGTTGGAACACCATGCGGGTGTTGTCCTTGTCGAAGGAAGCCCAGCCGCCGTTCCTGCACTGCATGGCCAGCACCCAATCGATCGCGCGCCGCGAAACATCGTGCTGGTAGCGTTCACGCGGGTTGTCGACTTTGTTCAGGCCGAGCAGCACCATGGCCGAGTCGTCCACGTCAGGATAGAACTCGTTGTTGAACTCAAAGTACCAGCCGCCGGGAAGCACATTGCGGACTTTCACCGCCCAATCGCCCTTGCAGCGCACTTCCTTGCTCAAGATCCAGTCAGCGGCCTTCAACAAGCGGGGATCATCTTTGCCCACGCCGCTTTCGCCCAGGGCAAACATGGCGTAGGCCGTGTCCCACACCGGCGAGTAGCAAGGCGCCATGCGGAACGCCGGATCGGAGTGATCGGCAATGCCGGGATCATCGATGCCGAGCTTTTCAAATTCGTCCAGCGCACGGATCACTTGGGGATCGTCGGTCGAATAGCCCAGGCAGCGCAGGGCGATGATCGAGTTCAGAATGCCGGGATAGATGGCGCCCAGACCGTCGGATTTCTCAAACCGCTCCAGCATCCATTTCTCCGCACGCTTGATGGCCAGATAACGTAACGGACGAATGTTGAACCTCTCGCAGAAATGAATCATCTGGTTGAGCACCAGGAAGAAGTTTCGCCACGACAGCTTCTTGGGGTTCCACTTCAGGTGCAGATGTCGGCCGTGACGCCCGCCGATGAAAAGCTCGTCAATGCTCATTTCCGCGGGAATCTTCTTAAACGGCTTCTTGGCGTACGCGATCGAAAGCGGCACCAGGATGGCGCGCGACCACGACGAAATCTCGTAGATGTTGAACCAGAACCCGTTGGGAAACAGCACGATCTCCGGCGGAATCGCGGGGACAGCGTCCCAATCGTACTGGCCCAGGAAGCAAAGATAAATCTTGGTGAAGGTGTTGCACTCGGTCACGCCGCCCATGGCCAGAATGCGCGTCCGGGCGCGCTCCAGCACGGGATGGTCCGGCGAGTAACCCATGATTTTGAGGGCAAAGTAGGCTTTCACCGAAGCGCTGATGTTCGCAGGGCCGCCCTTATAGATGGGCCATCCGCCGTCTTCATTCTGATGGCGGATGATCTCCGGCACAGCTCGCTCCATGCGTTGGCGGTTTCCCGTGCCCAGCAGCGTGTGAATGATGATGTAATCGGATTCGAGCGTGGTATCGGCTTCGAGCTCGCCGCACCAATAGCCTTCGCCATGCTGGAGTGAAAACAAGTGCTCGCGGGCTTTCTCCATGCCCGCTGAGACGCGACCCAGCATGTCGTCGATTTTCCCGAACAACATTTGCGCTGTTTTGGTCCCGGACTGACTGCTCATACGCTTACTCCGCGGCTGCTGCAGGCGCTGCCGCAATGGCCTCGACGATCTCCGGCGGCAGGCCGAAGCGGACGTTTTCCGGCATGACCTCCACCTCCCGGATCTGGTTGAACCCTTTTCCTTTCAGGAATTCCATCACCTGCTCGACCAGGACTTCCGGAGCGGAAGCACCGGCGGTGAGCGCCAGAGTCTGGACGCCGTCTAGCCATTCCGGCTTGATGTCGGCGGAGGTATCAATCAAATACGACGGCGTTCCCAGGTTGGTGGAGACTTCCACCAGCCGGTTGGAGTTCGAGCTGTTCTCCGAGCCCACTACCAGCAACAGGTCGGCGTCGTGGGCAACGTCTTTCACTGCCGTCTGGCGGTTCTGCGTCGCGTAACAGATGTCCTGCGCGTGCGGTCCTTCGATCATAGGAAACTTCTTGCGCAAGGCATCGATCACGTCCTTGGTCTCGTCCAGGCTCAACGTGGTCTGAGTGATGTACGCCACGCGCGTTGGATCTGGTACTTCGAGGTGCGCCACTTCCTCAGCGCTGCCGACCACCTGAGTCACATCTGGAGCTTCACCCAAGGTACCGATCACCTCGTCGTGGTCATGATGGCCGATAAGAATAATGCTGTAGCCACCCTTGGCATACTTCACAGCTTCCACATGGACCTTGGTCACAAGCGGGCAGGTAGCGTCAACTACTTTCAAATTGCGCAGCTTGCTGGCTTCACGCACGCTGGGAGCCACGCCGTGCGCTGAGTAGATCAGACGCTGGCCGTCAGGGACCTCATAGACTTCGTCCACAAATATCGCGCCTTTGGCCTTGAGTTCCTCGACCACGTAGCGGTTGTGCACAATTTCTTTGCGCACGTAGATCGGCGGCCCAAACGCGTCCAGGGCGATGCGCACGATGTCGATGGCGCGAACCACGCCGGCACAGAAACCGCGAGGCTTCAGCAGAAGCAAAGTTTTATCTTGAGTTGCGGTCATTTGTGATCTGTTGATTATAACCCTCTTAAGACACATTTCCCTGCCTCCAGGTTATCCGTTCCGGCAACCCGATGGCTAAGGCAAGCCACTGAAAGGGATAGATTTAGCAGCGATCAGAGAGGATCAGGGGGCGAATGGTGCGCTCCTCGCTAGCTGCTTCACCGGGGCCCACCGCGAGACGGCCAACGCTATCGGTAACCCGACCAGAAAAAGGTGACCGATGGGGCCGGTAATAACGGACGCCTTGGTCCACGTCGGCCACCGGTGGATCGCCGACAGTGGAATGACAACGAAGTTCATGACCAGCCATACCAGTTCCCCGTACAGCAATCCCGAGATTATCGGTCTTTCCACCATGAAGGTCAGCCGCCGGCTGGCCAGGTAGTAAATCGCGGCCCAGGAGAATGCGATGAAGAAGTGCAACCCAAGGCCGAGCGCGGCTGTCTTCATCCCGCCCTGGAAGGCACTGCGCCCAAGGAGTCCTGAGGCAACGGACTGTAAGATCCGGCTAGGCGGCGCTCCCGCCTGGAGGTACCAGGCCACCATGGCCTGGGTTATATCGAACACTCCGCAGGCAAACCCGCCCCAGAAGATGGCTTTGAACGCATTGCTCATGGATTCGTTTCCTCCTTCACGCGTTCGCCTTCAACAACTGCTCCGCGTGTTGACGAGAACTCTCCGTCAGCTTGGCTCCGCTCAGCATGCGGGCGATTTCTTCCGCACGCTGGCCGGGATCAAGCGGACGAACCAATGTCCTGGCGCGGCCAGAGACTTCCCGCTTCTCGATCAAATAATGGTGGTCGGCAAAGGACGCGATCTGCGGCAGGTGGGTGATGCACAGCACCTGGTTGGCCCGGGCCAAGGATTTCAGTTTCTTGCCCACGGCTTCCGCGGCGCGGCCACCGATGCCGGTATCGATCTCGTCAAACACCAGGGTGCGCTGCGCGCCGCTCGTAGCTTTGCTCTTCTTCCCGGTCTCCACCGTCGCTTTGAGCGCCAGCATCACTCGGGAGAGCTCGCCGCCGGAGGCAATTTGTTCCACCGGACGCAGCGGCTCGCCCGGGTTGGGCGAGATCAGGTACTGCACATTGTCAAATCCCATGGCGGTCCAGCCCTGGGGTTCGTCCGTGCCGGAGACCTCAATCTTGAAGTGGGCTTTCATGGCCAACTGATTGATCTCAGCTTCCACCAGCTTCTCGAGTTCTTTCGCCGCCGCGTAACGCTTCCGGGATATGCCCTGGGCTGCTGCCAGGTAAGAGCCGGCCACGGCTTCAAGCTGCCTCTTCAGGTCGCGCAGCAGGTCTTCGCGGTTTTCGAGTTCGTTGAGTTTGCGCCCGACTGTCTCGCCATAACCAATGACTTCATCGACCGAGCTGCCGTACTTGCGCTTCAGCCGGTCGAGCAGCGCCAGGCGGTCCTCGACTTCGGCCAGGCGTTCGGGCGATGCGTCAATTCCGTCAGCGTAGTCGCGGGCGGTGGCGCTTACATCTTCCAGCGCTGCCTTGGCGTTCTCGAGCGAGGTCAGCGTCTCCTGAAATTTGGAATCAAACCGTGCCAGCTCTTCCAGGTGTTTCTTTGCCGCGGAAAGATTGGCGAGCGCGGACGAGTCCGCGTCGTAGAGCAACTCATAGGCCGCCTGAGACGCACCGTAAAGCTTTTCTGAATTCGCCAGGACACGCTTTTCCGTTTCGAGTTTCTGGTCTTCGCCGGGCTTAAGATGCGCCGCCTCAATCTCCTTTTTCTGGAAACTCCACAGGTCGGCCATACGCAGGCGGTCTTGCTCGTCGCGCTCGAACTCGGCGATTCGGTCGCGCACGGCGGCCCACCCAGCATGCTTCGTAGCCAGGTCTTGGACGTCGTTGCCGGCGTAAGCGTCCAACAGCGACAATCGCGCCAGAGCGTCAAAGGCCAGAATGTTTTCGTTTTGGGCGTGGATGGAAGCCAGCCCCGGCGCCAACTGGCGCAGCAAGGCCACGGTGGCCGGCTGGTTGTTGACAAAGACACGGCCTTTGCCGCTGGCGGCAATCTCACGCTTGACGACGATCTGCCCACCCTCCAGATCGATTCCGTTGTCCTCGAGGATTTTCGTCAGCGAAGATGCTCCCGCATCAAACACACCGCTTACCACGGCCTTATCGGCGCCATGGCGGATGATCTCCGAGGAAGCTTTGTCGCCCAGGAGCAATGAGAGTGCTCCGACCAGGATGGACTTGCCGGCGCCGGTCTCGCCTGTGAGCAGGTTCAGTCCCGGCGCGAACGCCACCGCCAGCATGTCAATCACCGCATAGTTTTCGACGCGCAGCTCCAGCAGCACGGGGAAGGCCTCTCGCAAGAATTCAGCGAAGAATAGCACAAGGGCCAGTCCTTCAGGCGCCTTTCACAATGCTGAAGAATCGAATAAGATTGGCCGATGCCCATTTGGCTGAAATACGGGCTGCTGGCTGTGGTGGTCGCCGCGATTCTCTACGTTCTTATCTCACCACTTCCTGAGGTGGACGCGGCCGGCTCAATAAAGTCCGGCCCCCTCTTCTTTGCATTCATGCTGCGCTGGGCGTTGTTACCCGCTTTCTTCGTCATTTCCTTTTCTCTGGCCGGTTTGCCGCTGTCGTTCTCAGTCGACGACATCCTAAAAAAGGTGTGCGCCAGGCTTTGCTAGCTTGCACTTAGCCGAGTCCCATCTTCTTGCATCTATGTAGCAAGGAGGTCCCGGGCATTTTCCATCGGAACCGCGATGCGCGTTCGTTACAACGAGCGCCGGCTTCGCCAGAGAGACAAGCCATGGCAATGAACTGGAAAGACGTGATGAGGGCTTGGGGTAAAACCTTGAGCGGGGGAAGGCCGTCACTCTCCATTGAGATAACACGCGAGTGCCCCCTCCGCTGCACGGGCTGTTACGCGTATGAGGACGATCATGTGGGAGCCGGTCTGAACTTGCGGCAACTTCAGGACAAGAAAGGGGAAGCCCTGGTAAACGGCATAATCCAGATTGTGGACGAGTATCGCCCGCTACACCTTTCGCTTGTTGGTGGCGATCCCCTGGTGCGATTTCGCGAGCTTTGCGTCTTGCTGCCCCTCCTGGCCCGGCGGGGAATCCATGTCCAGGTGGTGACCAGTGCTTTTCGGGAAATCCCTAAGGAATGGGCGGACATTCCCCGGCTCAACCTTGTTGTATCCATCGATGGCCTCCAACCCGAGCACGACATCCGCCGCAGGCCAGCCACCTATGACCGGATCCTCAAGAACATCACCGGTCATCACATCAGCATCCACTGCACGATCACGGGCCAAATGATGAAACGCAAAGGCTATCTGGAAGATTTCCTCGCGTTTTGGACCCCTCGAAGCGAGATCAAGCGCGTGTGGTTCAGCATTTTCACGCCGCAAAAGGCCGCTACCGACCCGGAAATCCTCTCCCCCGGCGAAAGGGTACAAACCGTCAACGAGCTGCTGCGCTTGCGCACTTTGTACGCAAAGCTGGACATGAACGAGCTGGTTATCAAAGAGTTTCTGAAGCCGCCAGCGTCTCCTGAAGAGTGCATCTTTGCGCAAACCACGCATACTGTTTCTGCCGACTTGAAGACCAAAATTGTGCCTTGCCAATTTGGAGGACAGCCGGACTGCTCGCAGTGTGGCTGCCTGGCTTCTATGGGGCTCGCCGCTGTCGGACACCATCCCATCGGGATGGGTATGACTGCCGGCGATGTTTATCGTATTTCAGCTGCCGTCGGAAAAGCGGTTGGGAGAGGCAAAGGGGCGGCGTAGGTCAAGGGAGCACTTACTTAGCCTTCATTCTTTCCAGCACCACCTCGCGAGTACGTCCCAGAGCACGGTTCAGCGACTGTTTGGGGATCTTGGTCACCAGCGGTTTGATGAGCCAGGCCAGCCCATAAGGAATGTCGCGCGTGAGCGACAAGGCTTCGCACTGGACGTATACGCCGCCGTCTTTTTCTTCGAAGCGCCAGTAGGTGTTGAGCCGCCACAGGTATCCGTTGCCGTGTCCCACGGGGATCTCGGGGCCATCGGGCTTGTCAGAGTCTTCAACCTGCGCCACGTGTGTGCTGATTGAGTGGGAATAAAGCTTCTTCTCGTCCACGCGGCCCCAATGGACGTCATATTCCGTGTTGAACACCACGGTGGTGAAGCGCTTCTGGTAGAGGCGCATGAAGATCTTGTAGTCATCGCCCTGGTGGGAGATGAGGCGCGAAGCGATCACTTCCGGCCTATAAAGTTCGGCGCGACGGTCGTAATCCTGAGCCACGGCCACTACCTGCGCCAGGTTAGCGCCGGGAATGAACACTATACCCACCCAGTGATGCACCATGCCGTCAGGAACGTGCACATCTTTGCCATCGAGCTGCGTCTCCTGGCGTTCCACAAGGATCTCGCCGCGGCGGAGCCGGGCAAAAGCGTCGCGCATCTCTTCCGACGGCTGCGCCGCGGGCTGATCAGGATAAAGGAATTTGCCGTCAGGCTTCAGTTCGGCCGCCATCTTGGCTTCCGTGACCGCGACGTACTTGTTGAACGCGTCCGTAGTCTTCTGTTTAAGGTCGGCAGCAACGAGCGCGGGAACCGGCAGAAGGATGCCAAGGATAACGGCAACAGTTCGGGAAGCGGCGGTGAGTTTCATCAGTGTTCGGCGTACGCTCCTATGAAAACAACACTGCACCTCGATAGCAAATTGTCGCCAAACGGCGGGATCGCCTGCAAGTTTTTCAATTGTGGCCGGCAGCATACACTGCCTTGGCCGGCTAGAAATCGTGGAAATTGAAACCTTCGGGCTGGCCTTCTTCGTTATAGGTCACGGTGAGTTCGCCGTCGCGCTCCGGGCGTTCGGTCTGTTGCTGTTCCAGCTTGCGTTGGGCCTTCTTTTGTGCCTTTTCCAGGCGCTTTTCCTGTCTTGCCCGTTCTTTTTGCCGCTTCGCGGCGGTCGGACGTCCGGCCATCATGGCACCTCTCAAAATAAATTCGCAGCGATCGTAACGATCTGCAACCGGCTTAGCGCGTGGGCGTCTCGCGCGCTCTCTCCGCATCAATGCCCGGCGGCAGCGTAGTTGCGTTCGGCAATGCTCCCGTAGAAGCGTCATGCAGCGCCCGCAAAGATTGATTGATGCTTTGCGCCGTGGAAGCGCCATCACGGTGCATCTTGCGGACCGACGACGCCAGCATGCGGCATAGCTGGTACCGGTTGGAGAAGCGCGGCGAAACTTCAAAGATGAGATTGGAACGCATTCGGCACCTCGCGGAGCGGATTGGCTGCTGTCCACGAAGGCACGAAGGGGGCGTGCGTATCTCCGAAGAAGGTAGCTTCTCTTACTATACGCTGCCGCTCGCCGGTCTCTGCACTAATTTTGCTTCGTGGTGGCGCAGTTTTCCTCGCCGCGTCACCCAGACTGCGAGCACCAACTCTTTACACGTGACGCTGCAAGACTTCACCCGGCAAGCGCATCATGCGCGACCCGGGTCTCACCGGCGCCGGCACCATCCGTGAAACGTCAACCGGGCCGGGACGCTCTTCCCGCGCCAGCTCAGTCCCGATCCTCCCCCGGCGAATCTTGAGTTGCAAGCTTCGCTCGAGGCGTGCCAGGTCGGAGCGCTCCAGCGTGGTGAAGAACGTGGCCGCAGCGCCGGTTGCTCCGGCGCGCCCCGTGCGGCCCACGCGATGAATGAAATCCTCCGCGAGGGCAGGCAGGTCGTAATTGATGACCTGGGCGATATCGTCGACGTGAATACCCCGCGAAGCCACGTCGGTAGCCACCAGCACGCGCGACTTCCCGTTCTGGAAAGACTCGAGCGCGCTGGTGCGCTGCGATTGCGAGCGGTCGCCGTGAATTACGGCAACCTTCACGCCGGCGCGCTCCAGCTTGTCGGCCAACCGTTGCGTGGCTCGCTTAGTGCGGACGAAAACCAGGCTACGTCCGGGTTCCTGCGCCAGCAATTGCCGCAGCAAAGCCAGCTTCTGGTCGGCCTGCACTTCGTATGCGGTCAGCTCCACGCTGTCTGACGCCTTGCGGGTTGAACCGAAGGCCAGGCGCACCGGGTTGCGTAGATATTCGTCCACCAGGTGGGCCACCGAAGGCTCAAGCGTCGCGGAGAAACACATGGTCTGCCGCGCGCCCGGCAACTGGGCCATGATGCGCCGGATGGCGGGAATGAATCCCATGTCCAGCATGCGGTCGGCTTCGTCCAGGATCAGCGTGTTGACCCGGTCCACGCGAAACATGTCGCGGTCGAGAAGGTCTTCAAAGCGTCCCGGCGTGGCAACCACCAGGCGCGCTCCGCGGCGCAGCGTTTCCAGTTGCGGGCGTTCGGAGTTTCCCCCGATGAGCAGAGCCGCATGCGGCAACTTCTTGCCGCGCAGTTGTTCGTACTGCTTGTTGATCTGCATGGCCAGCTCACGCGTGGGCACCAGGACAATGGCCTCGACGCCCTGCGCCGGATGCGCCAGCAGTTTTTCGATGATCGGGCAAAGGAAGGCCAGGGTCTTGCCAGTGCCCGTCTGGGCGGTGGCAAGCACGTCTTTGCCGGTAAGGGCCTGCGGGATAGCCGCAGCCTGCACTTCCGTGGGGGTTACAAATTCAGCCGCAGCAAGGCGGCCCTGTAGATAGGGAGATAGGGGTAGTTCCGTAAAACGAACCATTCGTTCGATCTTGTTTCTTTCTTGAGTCGGCGCCGGTTCCGGCAGGACGTTAACAAACGTCAAGGCAGAGTGATCTCATGCCGATGATTAGATTTTGCTGTAGATAATCGGAGGAGTTTCTTAGGCGAAAGCGGGAACCCTGAACGAGATCTGAGTCAACGGAATCCCTGCAACCGGAAACCTAAAGCAAAACATAGTGTAACACAAATTGTGCAGAGGGTAAATTCTCATTTCGGAGATCAGCGAGGAATCGGTACTTCGTTGCGTAGCTCTGGCGTTTAAGCAGAGAGCCGCCCAATGCGGACTAGTGATCCCTCGCTCCGCCTTGGAGGTCCGCTATGACGTCAGCTGTTTCAGTTCGTCGGTGGCGGGCAAAGTCACCGAGCCGCGGTGTTTGTTTTCCTGGATGTGATCCCAGACAAACTGATCGGCGAGCCATGCAGCTTGGCGCTCAGCCAGTTCCGGATCGAGCGCGGTGAGATCATGGCTGATGGCGAAGCGATCGCCGCATTGTTGGCACACAACCACCTTGACGACCTGAGTCCGGGCTGGCTGGGTACCGAGGGCCGGCGCAGCCCCGCTTTGACGCATGCGCTTGGCGATCGCCGGCCGGCAGTGGGATTTGTTATCTACCACCGGGGCTCGCGGGGCTGGCGGGCATGGCCGCGGTAATCGTCGCGACTACCGCCGCGTCCGCCGCGAAAGCCGCCGCTATCGTTCTTGGGCCGGGCTTCGTTCACGTTCAGTGCGCGTCCGCCGATTTCCTTGCCGTTCAGGGCTTCGATGGCCTTCTCCGCTTCACCACGATCAGTCATTTCTACAAAACCAAAGCCGCGCGAGCGGCCCGTCTGGCGATCGGTGACCACAGTCACGCTTTCAATGTTGCCGTACGGCGCGAACAGCGACTGCAGGTCCGCTTCAGTGGTGCTGAAGGGGAAGTTGCCGACAAAGAGCTTCATATTCTCATTTTTCCTTTGCTGTGGGGCTTAAGAGGCTGTTCTCAGCAGAAATAGGCAGGCTGCACACGCGAACGAGTCTATCCAAGTCGAGGACAATCAATCTTACAGACCTTATGGTAGCACGGACCGCGGGAAAAACCGCAGCAAAACGTAATGGCGCCGTACGCCTGCCCGTGGCTGCGCCGGTGATGATGAGCAGCCTGCGCTACGCAATCAATTAGAGTTGAACCTCGCCTTTGGGGCTGCTGATGGTGGCGCGTAAGCGTGGCGCTGCGCCGTTGGCGACTTCCACCTCAACCTCCAGAAGCTTGTACTGTTTCGCTAAGTCGGCGCCGGCTGGGGACTCGACGAAGAAACGCTTGAGTGTGCATCCCCTGGGTGCGTCTTCCGAGGGATGCAGCGAATCGCGGCCCCACTCGATGAAGAATGGCAGTAGCCCGCCTCTGTCGTCGCGCAACATAAACGATTTCCAGTGCAGTGTCTTGCCGTCAGGACGAGCGCGGGAGCCGTCGTTGGGTCCGTCGATGGTGAAGCCGGCGGCCCCGGCGTGCTTCGCCAGCGAAACGATGTCGCTGGTGTGGACCGCCCAGTCAAATAAGCGCGGCTCGGTCATGGCGCTCAGCTTGCCAAACCATCCTTTGCCGGGCTGCTGCGGATCAGGCGCTATGATCTCCAAGTAACGCAGCGGGCCCAACGAGAGCAAGGCGTTGTGCGTGCCCCTTCCCGGATGAACGCCGCCGAAGATGGCGCGAACTCCGGTGCGTTGCTCCATCCAGGCAATGCCGCGGTCCAGGTCGTTCACGCCGAGAAGAATGTGATCGAGGCTTGAGGGCACAGGATCAGCCTCCCAAAGGCGGGGGCGCAGAGCCAGAACGCCTCCAGCCAGGGCCAGAAATAAACGCCGCGAAACCATCGCTCGGGAAATCATGGTTTCTGTTGGCTATCCTTTTGGGGGGGATTGTAACAGGTTAGGTTCATGTCCTTCTGCTCCGTTTTCGGGCCTGCACGATTCGGGATAGAATGTTTTTTATCGCAAAAGGGATTCAATAGAGACGGATCTCTCATATGGCACTCTTTCGGCGCAAGGGGGGACTCGTTACCTTGCGCCTTCGTCTTTTGAAGGTACGAGCCGCGGGTTAGGAATTTCGGACTACGCAGATGACCGGTTTGACGCCGGTGAAACAGGATGTTACGGTCGAGAGATAACTCATAGAGGCAATTGGATTTGCGATGATCAATACTTCTCTTTTCGGCTTCGCGATCGGGGGCGAGATTGTTACCCTGATCAGGCAGACGGGCATCGTGGCCCAGGCGGTGCTGCTGGTTCTTCTGGCTTTCAGCATAATTTCCTGGTCCATCATTCTCACCAAGTGGGCGTCGCTGCGGCGGGCGCGGGCGCAGAGCGGGCGTTTTCTGCGTGCTTTCCGCCGGGCGCAGAGGCTGCAGGACGTCGCTGCGGTGTCCGATCAATTCAAGCCTAGCCCGCTGGTCCCGGTTTTCGAGAACGCCTATGACGAATTCCGCCGCCAGGGCGAGCAGAACATTCCCGCGGTGCAGCGCGCCGCGCAGATTGCAGCCTCTGAGGAGTTGACGCGCCTGGAGCGCCGCTTGCCCTGGTTGGCCACCACCGGCGCTGTCACGCCGTTCATCGGATTGTTCGGGACCGTGTGGGGGATCATTGACGCCTTCTACGGACTGGGTGACGCCGGCGCCGCCACGCTGCGTGCTGTGGCGCCTGGAATTTCCGAAGCCTTGATCACCACGGCTGCCGGCTTGGCTGCGGCCATCCCCGCCGTGATCGCGTATAACTCCTTCACCCACTCCATGCGCGAGTTTGGCTCGCGTATGGACGATTTTTCACTGGAGTTGCTGAACCTGATCGAACGCACCACCGGCGTGGGGGTAGGGGTGCGCTGATGGCCTTCACCAATAAGATCGGGCGTACGGAGACCTCACTCTCGGAGATCAACGTCACGCCATTCGTGGACGTCGTGCTGGTGTTGTTGATCATCTTCATGTTAACGGCGCCGGTCTTGCAGTCGGGAATTGAAGTCAACGTCCCGAAGACCAGGACGGTCAAGGCAATCTCCGAAGAGCGCATGATCATCACCATCACAAAAGGACAGGAAGTGTATCTGGGCAACGATCATGTAAAGCTCGACGAGCTTGGCGACCTTCTGCACAAGAAAATCCGCGATCCGCAGGGCCAGGCGGTGTATGTTCGCGCCGACCAGGACGTCGCGTTTGGCGCGTTTGCTACGGTGATGAGTACAGTGAAGCAGGCAGGTATCAGCAACGTGAGCATTGTCACTGAACCCATTCCGGTGGAAAAGAAATAACGGAGCAGAAGCATTGACCTATGTCCGGTCCAACATGTTTGACGAAAGCGAGCGGTGGTCGCGGCCGCTCTTGCTCTCGCTCGGCTTCCACGGTCTGGTGGTGCTGGTAATGTTCCTGATGGGTTTTTTACTTCAGTCGCACACGGTTAGCAACTGGGGCAACAATGAAGGTGAGGCAGTGACCGCGCAACTGGTCACCGGCGCAGCTGTCCCGATTCCGCGCAATGAGGAATCGGAGAACATCGTAGCCAACGAATCCAAGGGTGTGACCGAAACGCCGCCACAGCCTAAGCCGGTGGAAACCGAAGACGGCGTTACTATTCCCGGCAAAGTGACGAAGCCGGTCGAGAAGGCGATCACCAAGACCAACATCAAGCCGCATCCGTTGCCCACGCCGGAAACTGCGGTGCCTTACGGCGAAGGCGGTCCGGTCTCGGGACCGTACGGAACCTTCACTGCGCCCAACACCAAGGGCGGTTTCAGCGTTCAAAACTCCGACTTCGGAAGCCAATTCGCGTATTACATTGACGGCGTGCGTCGCGCGGTGAAGAACAACTGGCTGCTGTACGAGATCGATCCCAGCGTGAAAGCGCCGCACCGGGCGTATATCGAGTTTCAAATCAGCCGCAGCGGCTCCGCCAGCAACGTGCATCTGGTGCAGACGAGCGGCGTGCCCACGCTGGATTTGTCCGCGCTGCGCGCTATCCAGCGGGTTGATAATTTTGGGCGGTTGCCCGACGGGTACCGCGGCAGCCAGATCACAGTAGAGTTTTGGTTTGACTATCCTCCTAAATAGGCGAACGCATGGACAAAACGAAACGAACGCTGTTTGCAGTCGCGGTAGCTCTGGCCGGGGTGGTTGCGACGGCGGGAGCACAGGACCGGATCAGGATTGAACTCAACATGGGCCAGGAACGGCCGCGGCTGGCTGCGCCGGATTTCCGCGCCGCCAACGCCGACCCGCAAACCGCGCCGTTGAACACCGCCTTCAATGAGACTCTATGGAACGACCTGGACAACGCCGGCATCTTCGACATGGTAGCGCGCAGCTTTTATCCGCTGAAGTCGCCCGGAACACCGACCGAACTTCAGGCTTCGGTGTGGGGCAGCCCGCCGCCCAACGCCGGCGTGGTCGCGTTCGGCAATCTGGGCGTCGGCAACGGCAAGGTTGACGTCCAAGGCTGGCTGTATGACGTGAAGAATCCGGGGGCGCCTGCGATTCTCGGCAAGCAGTACCGCGAAGATGCCAGCGTGGACAACGCGCGGGTGATCGCGCACCGTTTTGCCAACGAAATCATCGCGCGGCTGGGCGCGGGCATTCCCGGCATCGCCGAGAGCAAGATTTACTTTGTCAGCACGCGCAGCGGGGCTAAGGAAATCTGGTCCATGGATTACGACGGCGCCAACCAGAAGCAGCTCACCCGCAACGGCGGGGTGGTGCTCTCACCCGCGATCTCACCCGACAACTCGCGCGTGGCCTTCAGCGCCCTGGGCAAGGACTCCTGGCAGATCATGATGTTCTCTTTGGACCTGGGCCGTAACGTGGCCTTTCCCCATTTTGGCGGCGACAATTATTCTCCCGCTTGGTCCTCCGACGGGACTAAAATCGCTTTTTCATCAACCATGGGCCAAGGGACTTCCGGGATCTTCGTGGCCGACGCTTCCGGCGCGGGCGCCAGACGTTTGACCAGCGGACATTCGGATGTCTCGCCGGTCTTCAATCCCAAGACCAACGGCCAGATCGCGTGGGTCAGCGGGCGAAGCGGCTTGCCCCAGATTTACATCATGGATTCCGACGGCAGCAACGTGCAAAGAATCACCGACCAGGGTTATGCCGTTTCACCCGCCTGGTCGCCGAACGGATTGCTGCTGGCATTTGCCTGGAACCGGAAATACGGTCCTGGATTGCCGGGCGGGCAGGACATTTATCTGATGGACATCGTGTCCAAACAGTTTGTGCAGCTCACGCACGATGCCGGCACCAATGACTTTCCGTCGTGGTCGCCGGACGGCCGGCACCTGGTGTTTGAATCCAACCGCAGCGGCAGTGTGCAGGTTTGGAGCATGCTGGCCGACGGCACGCATGTGCAGCAGTTGACGCGCGCCGGCAAGAGCAGCCAGCCGAACTGGAGCAGCAAATAGTTCTGTAGAAGCGATCATCTTTTTCTTACTGAAATTTTTTTGGAGGACATGAGGTGAACAACCGCAAACAGCAGTGGATCCTGGCAGTCGTGCTTTCATCGTTGCTGGCGCTGGTCATGGGCTGCGAGAAGAAAAAAACGCCCCCGCCGCCGCCACCGCCACCGCGAGTTGCGCCGCAAATGCCACCTCCTATGCCCACCGACCGGACTGTGGACCTATCGGCAACTATCGCGATCTCTCCCGGCATCGACACGTCGCCGATTAGCTATGGGAAGATCAAGTTCGTCTCGGGTGCGCTAACGGGCCAACAATTTGATGTTAAGCCAGAAGGC
>DATFXI010000351.1:0-13842 GCA_035316085.1 Candidatus Angelobacter sp. | reverse complement strand
CGGTCGGTGCTCCGAATGCGCTGTTGCTGGCTTCGCTGCTGATGGCAGCGGCGGCGGGGCTGTGGGCCGGAAAGTCCCCGACGGTCAGAACCGGAGGAATAAAGCTGCGAGGACTAGCCTGGGCGCTGGCCGCCGGATTGGCCATTTTGATCGTGGCCAACCACTCGGGCCGGCTCGTGGACGTGGTTTACGCCAAAGGCCAGCTGCGCGATCCCCAAGCGACAGAGTTTGCCAAGTGGAATGCCATCTCTCGCATCGAAGTCACCACCCAGAACGGGGGTCGCTACGTGGTGATTGATGCCGATGCGACCACCGCCATCATGAATGTTGATCCTGCCCTCTGGGACCAGGACCAGCCGTCGCGCCCCACGCCCACCGGCACCGGCCTGCCCGACGAGTCCGGCTTCAATTGGAAGAAGAGCTTAATGTCGGCGGCTCCGGCAGTGGCCAACGTGCTGCGTCCACATGGCGATTTTGCCATCATCGGGCCCGGCGGCGGGGTGGACGTGTTGCGGGCTGTGGCCAACGGGAGTTCCAGCGCGACTGGAATTGAGATTAACCCCATCATCGTCAACGACGTGATGCGCGGGCAGTACGCGGACTATTCCTTCCGTCTTTACGACCTGCCGCAGGTCCATATCCATGTGCAGGACGGCCGCTCCTACATCCGCAGTTCGCGCGACAGGTATGACGTGGTGCAGATGACACTGGTGGATACTTGGGCCTCCACTGCCGCCGGCGCTTTCGCGCTGAGCGAAAACAACCTCTACACAGTCGAGGCCTTCCGCGAATACTTCGATCATCTGAAACCAGACGGCATGATTGCCATTACCCGCTGGGAGTTCCACCAGCCGCGCGAAGCCCTGCGTGTTGTGTCGCAGGCGATTGAGGCTCTGCATGAGATCGGGGTTGCCGATCCACGTGGTCATTTCGTGATCGTTGCCGACGGCGGCCTGGATGAGGACGGGCGACCCGTTTTGGTGCTGGCGAAGAAATCACCCTTCACGCTGGCGGAATACGACGCGATCGATAGTCACACCCAAGCGAACCCCAACTTGGCTTGGCTTAATCCTCCTCTGATGACTGAACCTTGTGCGCCGGGCGCGCCTTGCAAAGTACCTGAGCCTCCAGTAAGGCTTATTCGCCACTATCAATCCTCACATTCGCCAGCGGCTGAGGCTTTCGAAAAGCTCATCGCCTCAAACGATCCTCGTGCCTTCGCCCGCGACTATCCTTACAACGTCGCTCCCGTAAACGACAGCGCTCCGTTCTTCTTCTTCACCTTGAAAACCGGACACGTCATCCGGAACATCCTGGCGGGAACCGGACGGGGCATGGACTGGCGTATCAATCTGGGAGTGGTAGTGCTGGGGATGTTGCTGGCGATCTCGGCGTTGGCTGTGCTGGCTTTCCTGGTCCTGCCGCTGGCGCTGCATGGCCGCAGCGGCGCACGGCCGAAAACCAGCATGCACGCGCTCCTGTACTTCATCGCAGTAGGGCTGGGGTACATCACAGTGGAGATTGCACTGATCCAGCGCTTTGTGCTCTTCCTCGGGCATCCCACATACGCACTGACCGTGGTGGTTTTCCTCCTGTTGCTATCGAGCGGTGCTGGCAGTGTGGCTGCGAAACGGTGGATGGCCGGAAGCCGTCGGCTGGCTCGAATTCTGGGGTTGATCGCCGGAGCGGTGCTGCTCTATGTCGCTTTGCTGCCGAGCTTGCTGGCCTCCGGGGTGGGACTCCCCTTCTCACTCAAGTTGCTGATCAGCGGTGCCGTCCTGGTCCCGCTGGGTTTTCTGATGGGAATGCCGTTTCCCACAGGACTCCGCCGCGTAGACACGGTGGAGTGGGCATGGGCGCTGAACGCCGCGGCGAGCGTGCTGGGATCGGTGACGGCCATGGTGGTTGCTATCCATTTCGGTCTTACGGTCACGTTGCTGTGCGCGGCAGGAGCCTATTTGCTGGCTGCACTCTGCTCTCGCGCGTTGCCGCCGCGCTTGGCCCGCGTGTAGGATTTGACTCTTAGTTTCTGCTATCATTTTCGGCTTAGGACACCAACCTATTGCCTAGTCAACAGCAGCTCAGGTGGTCTCAACTCAGGGTAGGCATCACCGTGATTGTAGGGGCGGTGACCCTCGCTGTCCTGGTCTTCCTGATGAGCGGTACCACCGGGCTCTTCACCAGCAACATAACGCTGATTACGTACTTCGATAATGCTGAAGGACTGCGTTCCGGCCAGCCTGTGGACTTGCAAGGTGTACCTATCGGCAACGTGCAAAGCGTACGCATAGTTACTGATCCCAGTCATGCTGACCAGCCGGTTCAGGTGGTTATGCGCATCAAGAAGAGCTTCCAGCCTCTCGTCCGTGCAAGCGCCAAGGCCACGATCCTGACTGCCGGAGTGCTAGGCGAGTCTTTTGTTGATATCGAGAATAAAGGCACGAGCGGGCCGTCGGTGCAAGACGGCTCGGTGCTGCAGTCCCTTAACGCCCCAGGGTTACAGGACGTAGTGCGCAGCAGCCAGGGCACTCTCCAGAACCTTGACGTTCTGGTCAAACGCGTCGACCACATCGTGGAGGAAGTGGACAGCGGCAAGGGCAGTTTGGGCAAGATCATCAATGATCCGGCGTTGTACAACAGGGCCGCAGGCACGTTGACCCAGATCCAAACGTTGTTGAATGACGTGAGTGCCGGCAAAGGAAGCATCGGCAAGTTACTCACCGACGAGACGCTGGCCAACAAGTTGGTGGATGCGGTGGACAAGCTGGATCGAATCATGGACCAGACTCAGAACGGCCAGAACAGCCTGGGTAAGATTTTGAAAGACGAGTCGATCTATACCAACCTGCATGAGACCATGGCCAAAGCCAACCAGTTGATGGACGACATCAACTCTGGCAAGGGTACGGCGGGCCGACTGGTGAAGGACAAAGAAATGGCGGACAAGCTGCAGAACACCATCAACAAATTGTCTGCTATCGCCGACCGGTTGGAAGCGGGCGAAGGCAGCGCCGGGAAGTTTCTCAAGAACCCGTCGTTCTACAACAACACCGACCAGTTGCTGATTGAAAGCCGGAGCCTGGTGAAGGCCATTCGCGAGAACCCGAAGAAGTACCTCACCATTCACATGCGGATTTTCTAGGACTATCGGAACTGCAGGTGATGCGTCTAAGATAGGATCGTTTACGACCTCCGAGTCTGCTCCCCTGATTCGCTCGCTGGATGCAACTCAACTATCCTTGGAAGGAAACCAATATGCGAATGTTTCGCTGCCTGATGGCAACCCTGCTGCTGGCCGGAATGGCTTTGGCCCAGGGCACCGGCGCAAAAGAAGCCGCGCCGAAACAGATCCCCAGCTTTGACCCTACGGCGCTCGACAAGGCTGCAGACCCTTGCGTTGATTTTTACCAGTACGCTTGCGGCGGCTGGAAGAAGGGCAACCCAATCCCGTCTGACCAGGCGTCGTGGGGGCGTTTCAATGAACTGTACGAGCGGAACCGCGCTTTCCTGCGGGACATTCTGGAGAACGCGGCGAGCGCAAGCAACCGTACTCCCAACCAGCAGAAGATCGGCGATTATTACGCGAGCTGTATCGACGAAGATGCTATCAACAAGAAAGGTGTGGCGGCCCTCAAGCCGGCGTTTGACCGCATCAATTCCATAAGAGACAAGAGCGAACTTACGGCCTTGATCGCCCACTTGCACGCGGACGGAATTGATGTGCTCTTCAACTTCGATTCCGGGGCTGATTTCAAGAACGCCAAGGAAGTGATCGCGCAAGCCGACCAGGGTGGACTTTCGCTTCCCGACCGCGATTACTACCTGAAAGATGACGCCAAATCCGTGGAGCTGCGTAAGGCCTACGTGGAGCACGTGACCAACATGTTCAAACTCGCGGGAGACTCGCCGGAGCAGGCTGCTGCGGCAGCCAAAGCCGTGATGGCGATTGAGACAGCGTTGGCGCAAGGTTCCATGGATCGCGTAGAGCGTCGTGATCCGGAGAAGATCTATCACAAGCTCTCCACGCAAGACTGGCAAGCGCTCACGCCGTCATTCTCATATGCGAAGTATTTGCAGGAAATCGGGGCCCCCAGCTTTACTGCGCTGAATGTAGCCACCCCGGATTTCTTCAAGGCGCTGGATGCGGAACTGAATAAGGTGAGCCTGGATCATTTGAAGACTTACCTGCGCTGGCACTTCATGCACTCGCAGGTGCAGTCGCTGCCCAAGGCCTTCGTAGACGAAAACTTCAACTTCTACGGCAAGACGCTGCGTGGGGCCAAGGAGCTGCAGGCGCGCTGGAAGCGTTGTACCGCCGCGGCCGATGGCGACCTGGGCGAAGCCTTAGGACAGGTATATGTGGAAAAACACTTTCCGCCCGATGCCAAAGCCCGCACCTTAAAGATGGTGGAGGCCCTGGAGGCCGCGCTGAGCAGCGATATTCAAGGCTTGGATTGGATGAGCGATGCCACGAAGAAGCAGGCCCTGATTAAGCTGAAAGCCATTGAGAACAAGATCGGGTATCCCAGCAAGTGGCGGGACTACAGTTCGCTGAACATTGTCCGGGGAGACGCGCTGGGCAATTCTCTGCGCGCCAATGCGTTTGAGGTCAAACGCCATCTGGACAAGATCGGCAAGCCGCTCGACAAGCAGGAGTGGCAGATGACACCGCCCACGGTGAACGCCTATTACGACCCTACCGAGAACAACATCAACTTCCCGGCCGGGATTCTGCAACCCCCATTCTTCGACTTTAAGGCTGACGACGGCCTGAACTTCGGCGGCATCGGCGCGGTCATCGGGCATGAGCTGACCCATGGCTTTGACGATCAGGGGGCGCAATTTGATCTGGGAGGCAATCTCAAAAACTGGTGGACCGCAGAAGACGAAAAAGCCTTCAAAGAACGTACCCAGTGCCTGGTGGACGAGTACGACAAGTTCGTTGCCGTGGATGACGTGCACGTGCGCGGCAGACTGACATTGGGCGAAAACACCGCAGACAATGGCGGGTTGCGGATCGCTCTTATGGCGCTGGAGAACACGATTGCCAAGTCCGGCAAGCCACCACAGAAGATTGACGGCTACACACCGGAACAAAGGCTGTTCCTCGGCTGGGGTCAGATCTGGTGCCAGAACATGACGGACCAGATGTCACGCCTGCTGGCCTTGAACAACGAACACTCGCCCGGCCAATTCCGCGTGAACGGCGTGGTTTCCAACATGCCGGAGTTCCGCAAGGCCTGGGGCTGCAAAGTTGGCCAGCCCATGGCGCCGCAGAATGCGTGCCACGTTTGGTAAGTTTGTCTCACGATGAAAAAAGCCCGGCATGAGCCGGGCTTTTTTGTTGGATCGTTCTTGGTTTAGGTCACGTTGATCAACCCAGTCGACTCCGCCTGCTCGTGGGCGTGGTACGACGACCGCACCAGCGGTCCCGATTCCACGTGACGGAACCCCATGGCCAGCGCTTCGCGCTTCATGAAGGCAAACTCGTCGGGCGTGTAGTAGCGCGCGATGGGCAGATGATCCTTGGAGGGACGCAGATACTGGCCCACGGTAAGAATGTCAACACCTTGCTTGGCCAGATCTGCGTAGACTTCGAGTAGCTCGTCCATCGTCTCGCCCAGCCCGACCATCACGCCGCTTTTTGAAACCATGCCGGGAGTAAACCGTTTCACGTTCGCGAGCAGCCGCAAGCTGCGCTCATAGCGCGCGCCGGAACGGACCGCGCGATAAAGCCGGGGAACCGTTTCTGTGTTGTGGTTGAGCACTTCCGGCTTGGCGTCCAGCACGATTTGTAAGCAATCCTCGCGGCCCTGAAAATCCGGGATCAAGACTTCCACCTGGCAGCCGGGCGCCTGGCGGCGGACTTCGCGGATGGTCTCAGCGAAAATCCTGGCGCCGCCGATGTTGTCATCGTCACGGTTCACGCTGGTGATCACCGCATGCTTCAGCCCGAGCGTGGCCACCGCTTCGGCTACACGGCGCGGTTCATCCCAGTCAATGGGCTCAGGCTTTCCCTTGGGCACGGCACAGAAGCCGCAGCGGCGCGTGCACAGATTTCCCAAAAGCATGAAGGTTGCGGTCTTGTGGTTCCAGCACTCGCCGATGTTGGGACACTGGGCGGACTCGCAGACCGTGTGCAACTCGAGATTACGGGCCAGCTTCTTGAGGTTGTGGAAATTGTCGCCCAGCGGCGCGCGCGCCTTCAGCCACGGCGGTTTCGGCTGCGGACGCCGCGGCGCAAGATCAATCTGGACGAGTTCGACTGGGCTGGCCATGGAGTCTCACACCTATTGTACAAGGGGGACGAGTTCTCACAGCGTGCGCAAGTAAGCGATCAGGTCCTGTACATCCTGTCGGTCGAGCTGGTCGCTGAAGCGGGGCATCATGTTGCGTCCCTGCACAATGGACTGCGCAACGTGCTCGTCAGTCGCCGTCAAGCCGCTGGGGAGGTAAGGTTTCTTATACAAGTCCTTCAAGCCGGGCCCCTTGTCGCCATGCGACGAATACGCCGGATGACAACCCAGGCAATAAATGTTGTACACACGGCGCCCTCGCGCCTGCTGGGCGTTGAGGCCGAGTTCGGCGTCCGACATCTTGGAACGATCCGGCTCGCAGCCGGCAGAAAACTCGAGCAACAGACCAGCCATCAGCAGTAGAGGGATAGACGATGTTCGGCTCAAGTGACTATTATGTCTTGAGCCCGAAGTTTTTGAAACCGAGAAGGCGCCCTCTCGACTCATGCCCGTTGCCGTCAAACGAGTTTACGAAAAACCGTCGCGCGCAGACGGCCAGCGCGTCCTGGTGGACCGCTTATGGCCGCGCGGCATCAGCAAAGACGAAGCCGGCATCGACCACTGGCTCAAAGACCTGGCACCGTCCGACGCCCTGCGCAAGTGGTACCACGCAAGCGACAATTGGGTGCTCTTCAAAAAGCGGTATTTCAAGGAGCTGTGCTCGCCGGAAGCCTCGGCGGCTCTGGAAACGCTCTACGCGTTGCTGGGCCGGCATGCACAGGTCACCCTGATCTATTCTTCGCACAACGTGGAGCGTAACAACGCGGTGGCGCTCAAAGAGCTGATAGACGGAACGAAGAAACCGCCGGCCTCGAGCGGTCCGGCGCGGGAGGCAGCGATTCCGGGACGCGCCAGCAAACAGCGTCCGGGCTGAGCACCATGATTCTGCGTCCTCTCGAACCGGCCGCTCCAGCGCTCACGGACCTCGATCATGACCAGTTCGTCTCCGCGTGGCCGGTCGTTGAGCGCCTGCAAAAGCAGAACTACGAAAGCTGCTGGATGATCACCCAGCCCTCGCACGCCGCGCTTTCCGGCGAAATCGCGGCACGGCTGACTGGCCCGGCAATTCCCAAGCTTGATGGCGAATTGGTACGCGCTATCGCTCTGCACGATGCGGGCTGGGGCATCGCTGACGCGCAAGCCGTCACCCGCAGCCGCTCGGCAAGGCGCGTGACTCCACGATCGTTCCTCGAAACCGAGGTTGCGGAGTTTCTTGACGCATGGACGCAATCCATTCAGGTCGCCCAATCCGTTGGTCCGGCCGGCGGATTCATCGTAAGCCGGCACTTCCAGCGCCTTGCCGAGCATCGAATGGCCGCCGCAGATGACAGCGAGCGCGACCGCAAGAACCTGCAGCAGTTTGTCGAGCACGAAGGCCAACGGCAGAAGAAGTTCGCGGCTAAGCAGGAGCGCAAAGCGGAAGAACTGGAACTGCTGACCGACGTGCTGCAGTTCTGCGATTTGCTTTCGCTCTACATTTGCTGCGGTGCGGGCCAGAGCGTGGAGTTTCCCGAATGCCGCGGCGTGAAGGCGCGGCTCACGGTGGATGAAGGAAGATACAAACTCGATCCACCGCTGGTCGAACCAGGGAGTGAATCATCGTTCGCAGCGCTGCGGTATCCAGCGACGAAGGATGTATCAAGTAAAGAGATCAGCGTGAAGATTGGTTGATTTGGTTTCTTTCCGAAGTCCCGAGCGGAGCGAGGGACCCCTATTGCAACGAAGCCCATTGGGTTCTTGTTCGTCCGTCGGTTCCTGAACGTGACAACAAATAGCGCGGCACAAAATACTTGGAGCTTATAGGGATACCTCACTTCGTTCGGGATTTTTAAAAAGAGGCTCTAGTGCCTGTGCTCCATCCCCGCCATGTCGCCGCCAGGTTTATTCTTGAGCTGGCGCTCCACACTCCAGATCTCATCCGGCGTTTTTTCCCAGGGATACATGTGCACCATCCAGCCGAAGACGTGAGGCATGAAGGTCCCGCCGGCGGCGTCGCATTCTTCCTGTGTGGCGATGGAGCCTTGCAGGCCGAACTTCGGCTTCTTGCCCAGCATTTCCATCTCCCGTCCTTTGGGAGGCCGACACATGTTCACGTGCTGGTGCCATTGGGCCACGCTCAAAGGAATGCGCGCATTGATCTGGTCTTCGCCGAAACGCATGGGCGCGGTGTACATGGCGCCAATCAGCTGGTACTCTTTGCCTTTCTTCTCGTAGAGCAGCGAAGTCGGCTTGCTGGGATCGAAGCGGAAGGCCTCGCCCACCGCGTATTGCCAGTTAGTGAAGTGGTACATTTTCTGGGGAACGTTGGGCAGAAAAATCTTGTAGCCATCGGCCAGGGCATTTTCGGAATCGCGATAGCGCTCCAGAGCTTCGCGAGCCTGTTCCACAACTTTTTGCGCTTTTTCCGCATCGCCGGGCTCGGGATCGCGCAACGCGCTCATGTGCATGTGCGCGCCCATATGCCCATGGTCTTCGTGATGGTGTCCCATGGCTTGAGTGGTGTCAGCCAGGTCGCTTTGTGCGGCGGGCGCGTCCGAAGGCTGCTGGTGATGTTCATGCTGCGCGTAGAGCCACACACCGAGCAGGCAAAAACCAAGGATGATTAGAGTCTTTTTCATCTTCTTCCCCCGACCGAGAGGCTGCGGCCGCCACCAACCTCAACGGCGTCATATCCCTAGACGCCACGAATCGCCCCAAATTAACAAACCCGAAGGGCAGGCGAAAGTTACTTTGGAGATGCGAACTTTCCGAGACGGTGCGGGTTAGTATCGGGCGAAACGGGGGATGATTATGTCCAGATTCTTTCAAGGCATTTTGGTTTTATCCGCAGCCGTGGTGATCACCCTGCCAGCCGCAGCTTGGGCGCAGCAGAGCCAGGAACCCGGCGCGCGGCAAAGCACAACGCAGCCGGGACAGGACGCACCGCATGGCCAGGGTCGCCAGCGCGGAATGTGGGCGCACGGCGGCCAGCGCCAGCGCATGGAGATGCTGGCCCGGAAGCTGAACCTCACCGACGAGCAACGGCAGCAGTTTCGTCAGATTGGCCAGCACTCGCGACAACAGGCCATGACCATTCGCAGTGACAGCTCGTTGACTGACGATCAGAAGAAAGAGAAACTTCAAGCGCTACGCAAGCAGTCGCACCAGGAAATGTTTGGTGTCCTCACGCCGGAGCAGAAAGAGCAACTTAAGCAGATGCGTGAGCAAATGCAAAAAGACCGCAGCAAAGCGCCCGGCGACCAGGCCTCAGCCAAAAGCAAAGCGGAGGACGACGATCCTTTCGCCGGCATGACCAGCGACGATGACGACGGGCCCGTTGCCAAGGCGCCCTGACGTTTCCCACACGGCCCGGCATTGCTATAGTTAGGGGCCGTGACTTCTTACATTGACTGGGTCCGCAGTTTCTGCCTGTCGCTCCCGCACACCACGGAGGATGTGCAGTGGGAGCACGACCTCTTGTTCCGCATCGCCGGGAAGATCTATTGCGTCGCAAACCTGGAACCAGGCCTGAGCCCGACTAAGCTCGCGTTCAAGTGCACGCCGGAGACGTTTGCTGAGCTGGTGGAAGTGGAAGGCATCATTCCCGCGCCATACATGGCCCGCAACCACTGGGTGTCGATTATCGATTTGAATGCTCTTCGGCAGGACGAGATCAAGGAGTTTATGCGCGAGTCTTACCTCCTGGTGCGTGAGAGGCTACCCAAAAGGACGCAAGCAAAACTTGCCGCCGGCGGCGCTGTCTCCAAGCCTTCTAAACCGAAGCCGGCTGCAAAACGGAAGAAGTAGCCGCCTCCGCTGCCTTCCGCCCGGAGCGGATGCAATCCGGTATACCGATCCCATAAAGCGAGTTGCCGGCGATGCGCAGACCGGGCAGTTCTTGCAAGAGTTTTTCCATCTCGGCCACGCGTTCCAGATGCCCGGTCTCATACTGCGGCAGAGCACAGGCCCAGCGGAAGACGCGGGCAAAACGCGGCGCGACGCTGAGACCAAGAGTGTCTTTCACTTCCTGCTGCACGATCGCCTGCAAAGCTTCGTCGGAGTGGTTGAGCAGCTCAGGCACGCGCGCGCTGGAAATGAAACAGCGCAGCAGGGCGGCCCCTTGTGGCGCGCGATGGGGAAACTTGTTATGAACGAACGTGCAGGCCAGCATGGTGCGGTCCTCGCTCGCGGGGACAAGAAAACCGTGACCCAGAGGAAGGTCCGCGCGGTCGTAGGCTAAGGCCACCGCTGCTGACGATGTGTAGGAGATTTTTTTCAGCAACGAGGCTAGCCTCGGCTGGACTGGTTCGAGCAGCTCAGCTGAAGCTTGCGCCGGAACCGCCAGAACGATGAAGTCGAACTTCTCACCGGACGCACCGACTTGCCATTGCGCGCCGGCGCGCTGCAGCGAAGTCTTCTCTTCTTGCAGGCGAAGAGAACTGGCTGGCATCTGCGATACCAGCGCGTCCACCATCTGTTGCAAGCCGTTCTTGAGCGATGTAAAAAGCGGCTGAGGAGCTTCGCCGGCTCGGGCGGCGTCTCCTTTCGTCGCGCCTTGAGGCCGGGCACGGCGCATGGCATGCAGAGTTGCTTGTACCAGGCTACCGTGCTCGCGTTCCATCTCGACAAAGCGCGGCAACACCGCGTGCACGCTGAGGTCAGCGGCATTGCCTCCGTACACACCGGCAAGCAGAGGTTCGGCCAAGCGTTCGACCATCTGCCGGCCAAAATGCCGCTGTATGAAATCAGCCACGGATTCGTCACCCTGATGTGGGCCTTTGGAGCCGCCAAAACTGAAGAACTCGGCTGCCATGCGCAACTTGGTCCGCCAGGAAAACAGCGGCGTGGTAACCATTGGCCACACGCGGGTAGGCACCATAAACTGCAGACCCTCCGGAATCGGCACCAGCTGGCCTTTGACCAAAATGTATGTCTTGCGCTCAGCGTCGTTCGAGCTGATGAGCTGGTCGCCGATCCCCAGGTCACGGCAAAGCTGCGCGCCGTCCGGCTTCATGGTGAGAAAAGAATCCGGGCCTGCTTCCAGGACGAAGCCATCGCGATGTTCGGTCTTGATGACACCGCCCAAACGGCTGGATTTCTCGAACAGGGTCCATTCGATCTCGGCTCCGCTGCGCCGTGCCTTTTCCAGGTGATAGGCAGCGCTCAAGCCGGCAATGCCGCCGCCGATGATGGCGGTCCGCTTCATGCTTCCGGCCTCAGGACCGTTGCTTCCGCAGATTCAGCCGCAGTCAAACGCGATGACACCAGGTTGGCCAGGGCCGAAATGAATGTGGGGGAAGTGTTCAGCGATTCCGGCCGCCAGAGAAGCAAATCCTGCTCGCCGGCAAACTGGCGGAATCCGATGTCCACGTCGTAGAGCACTTCCACGTGATCGCAAACGAACCCGATCGGGGCGACCACCACGCCTCTGTGCCCCTGTTTCTTGACTTCGAGCATGGCGCTCTCCACCGTTGGCCCCAGCCACGGCCCACCGGACATACCCTGGCTCTGAAACGCGAAACGCTTGAGGCCAGCGGCAAGCGCGGGAATACTTTCACCCACCAGGCGCGCCGTTTCCTTGGTTTGCTGCTCGTAGGGATCGCCGGCCTGGATGGTGCGAGTGGGCACGCTGTGCGCGGTAAAGATCACCGGCAGTGGGGCGCCGGCCTGGTTGCTGGCCGTGCTCCAGGCCGGCTCAAGTTTCTCCGCAAAAGCGCGCACCAGGAGCGGATGGTCGTGCCAGGATTCGACGAAGCACACCGCGATCTCAGGTTTCATTTCCGCCATCAGCGCTCTGTGATAGAGACCAACGCTGGTGGAGGAATTTTGCGGGGCCAGGCAGATGGCGAGCACCTGCTGGATGCCTTCCGCCATCATCTGGCGCACCGCGTCGGCGATGAACGGTTTCCAGTTGCGCATGCCCACGTACACCGGCACGTCGAGTTCCCTGGCGAGCGCCTCGCCCTGGGCCAGCGTGATTTCCGTGAGCGGCGACTTGCCGATCAGCGAATAGCGATACTTCACCTCTTCAATGACGGCGTCCGGCACCGGACGGCCGCCGGTGATGCTGTTCATGAACGCGGGCACGTCCGCGGGCGATTCCGGGCTACCGTGGGCCAGAAGCAGGACGGCAGTCTTCTTCTGGGTCATGGGAGGGCTCCTTGTTTTCCTTTTCGTTCTATGCCGTCCGCATGGGGGAGGGAATACCTGGCGCTGGCTTGCTTCACAAAGTCCACGAGGGCAATCACATTTTCCACCGGCGTCTCCGGCAGAATGCCATGGCCGAGATTGAAGATGTGTCCGGGACGACCGCCGGCCTGGCGCAAGATGCTGTCAGCGCGGGCAAGCAATTCCTTCTGGCCGGCGAAGAGAAGCACGGGATCAAGGTTGCCTTGCACTGCGCCTTGAAATTGCAGGCTGCTCCACGCCTGGTCGAGCGGCACGCGCCAGTCAACGCCAATAACTTCCGCGCCGGTCTCCTGCATCGCCGGCAACAGAGTGGCGGTGTCGGTGCCAAAATAAATGATCGGGACCTCCGTGGTTCTGAGTCGCCGCACCAGGTCGGTAGAAAAAGGCAGAACGTAACGGCGATAATCCTCTATGCTGAGGCATCCCACCCAGCTGTCAAAGACCTGCAGCGCGTCGGCCCCGGCAGCGACTTGGTCGGCCGCGTAGGCAGACAACACGTCCACCAGTTTCTGCATGAGCAGTTCCCACGCCGCGGGCTCGTTGTACATCATTTTCTTGGTGTGGATGTAGTTGCGTGAGCCACCGCCTTCGATCATGTAGCTGGCGAGAGTAAACGGCGCGCCGCAAAACCCGATGACCGGCAGCTTGGCTCCAAAATGCTTCACCACCAACCGCACGGATTCCGCGACATACCTCAGCTCGGCAGCGCGATGCGTCGCAAGCGCGTCAACATCCTTCCTGCTACGCAGTGGCCGCTCGATGACCGGGCCTTCGCCGGCGGCAAAACGAAACGGCAGGCCCATAACTTCGAGCGGCAGCAGAAGGTCGGCAAAGATGATGGCTGCGTCCACATTCAGGCGCTCGGCGGCGGTAATGGTGACTTCGGCGGCCAGCTCGGGCGTCTTGCAAATCTCCAGGATGGAATGCCGCTTGCGCACGGCGCGATACTCGGCCATGTAGCGCCCGGCCTGGCGCATCAGCCAGATCGGAGTGGCGTCTACCGGCTCACAACGGCAGGCGCGCACGAACCTTGATTGCGGAGCAGACATGGAGCCTTTCTCTCAAAGAAACCACTTACCGAAATTTAACATGGTGGTGGGTCCGTAAAACGGATCCACCACCGAGTATCAGCGTCTAGTCCCGGGCGACGACCGGGACGTGCCTTCAGGCAGACGGTAGCGATGAATTAACGTATCCGATAGCCGCCTTTTCACACGAAAATAACCCAACAGCAGGCCTCGGGTCTGTTGACTTGCCCGGTGAACGGCGGTAATCTCAGCCCAATGGTACTACCTCCGCGTTCGGGTGGACCGGCGGCTCCGCTTCTCCAGCCACACACATCAACTGCTCTGCGCGTTCGTGTTTCCTGGCGGTGCTT
>DATFXI010000350.1:0-36489 GCA_035316085.1 Candidatus Angelobacter sp. | reverse complement strand
CAGACAGGAAGCGCCCGCGGCCGCCATCGTTGATGCGGGCCACGTCTTTGGCGATGTGGTCGCCGTTCAAGAACGCAGTGACCGGCACCGCCTCTTTGGTTTCCTTGTCAATCATCACCGCCATGCCAACCCCGCAATTCGGATGGCAGCCGCAGCTCAGTTGCCCCCACTCGGCCTGCGGACCATGGATCAGGTCGGCCCAGTCGGAGAACGTAGACATGAACGAGATCGGAAACCAGTCCCGCGCAGGCTCGCCCAAGCCGGTTTGGTTCTTCACGTCGTGCGCCAGGTGGCTCAGCGTGTAGCGCTGCGCCTGGCGGCGTTCGTCAGTGATTTCTTCGTCGCGCCCGGTGAACGATACCGGCTGGAAGCTCAGGAAGCTGATGGTCCTGGGATTATCGAGCGCGAACTGGATGATCCGCCCCACCTGCTCGTTGTTGATGCCGTTCACGATCGTCGTGACCGGAACGATTTCCACGCCGGCTTCGTGCAGGTTATGGATAGCGCGCAACTTCACGTCAAACAGGTTGCCCACCTGGCGATGCGAATTGGCCGCGTTGCCGATGCCGTCAAACTGCAGATAGGCATAACGCAGACCCGCCTCCGCGGCCTGCCGCGCGAATTCCGGCGACTTGGCAAATTCGATCCCGTTGGTAGCGGCCTGCACCGAGTTGTAACCCACCTTGCGGGAATAGCGCACGGCGTCCAGGAAGTATGGCGAGAGCGTAGGTTCGCCGCCGGAGAACTGTACTGACATCTGCCGACGCGGCTTGATGGAGATGGCGTTGTCCAGCATGGTCTTGATCTCGTCCCAGGTCAGCTCATGCACAAAGCCGACTTGGTTCGCGTCCATGAAGCAGGGATCGCACATCATGTTGCAGCGGTTGGTGAGGTCGATGGTCAAGACCGACCCGCGACCGTGTTTCACCGTGCTGGAGCCGTGGTGATGCAGTTTTTCGTCATTGTGCGCGCGGATGTCGCGCCCGGGAAAAACGTCTTCCAGATGTTTGAAGAAATTTACGTCAACGGCCATCACGTCCTCGAAATGGCCATGCTTCGGGCAATCTTTCACCATCAGGATTTTGCCGTCACGCTCAATGATCGTGGCCTTGATCTCGCCGACTTTCTCGTTAAGCAGGATCTCGTGCGGAAGTTTGCCGTCCACGATCTGCTGGCGGATCTCCGGCACGCACTTAGGACACAGCGAGTCCGTGGAGCGCGGCCAGCCGAGCGGCGGTTTGGTCTTCTCCCACGATTTCAAAAGCGGCTTGTCAGACCACTTCGGCGTGAACGCCGGGGCCGGCTTGATACGGTTCGCGCGATCAAAAACCACCCACGCGCCGCGTGCGGCGTAGGTCAAAACTTTTTCTGCATACTTGACAGGCTTATGCATGGTTGCTTGCCCTCTCTGGCGCCGTTCCGGCGCGTACAGCAGCAATCCCTCAAATTGAATTTAAGAACCGGTTAAACTAAGTCATGTTAACCACCTGACTGGTCAGTATTAAGCGGGATTTCCTGAACGGGGATAAATAGCCGCCCAGCGGCTCTAGCCAGCATTAAACGGGGCCCAATTTGAGGGCTAAGTCGTTGGATTTAAAGCAGTACCTAGACGCGGATTCCCACCCAGCACCACGCGCCGCCGTGACTTCAACCGGAGCGAGTGAGCAAAAAAAACGGATGCTAGAATCGGTCTTTGACCTGAAACGGACCATGGAACCTGTACGCACCGGATTACGCAACATCATGGCTGACCTGCTGCGGTCGAGGCCGCCGGAAGAGGCCGTTGTGCTGGCCTGGCCGATCGTGTGCGGAAGAGAAGTGGCTGAGCGCACGCGTGCTGCGAGCTTCAGTGAAGGTGTTCTCACCGTGGAAGTCTCCGACGCAGCCTGGCGAGAACAATTGGGCTCCTTCGCTCCCAGATACGTTAGCGGCTTCAACGACCTTTTGGGCCCGGTGGTGACCTCCATTCAGTTCAAGGTGCCGCGTACAGATAAATACTAGATATTGGCGAGAGAAATGGCAGAAGCTAAATGGCTGGACGGATACTCGGGGCAGACCGTAGATGACTTGATTGCCCTCGAAGGCGAATATCGCACTGATTCCCTGATTGTTGCCTTGGAACAAGCTCTCGGCCAAAAGGCTGCGCGACACGGCGATCAGCGCCTGAGCACTGAAGAACACGTGGTACTTGCCGTCGAGGCATTGGAGCGCGAAGTCAACAACGGCGGCTACGGACAGTTTTTTGCCAACTCTTCAAATGAGTACGCCGCGACGATAGTCGACGCCCTCGCCCGGATCGGCTGTCCGGTGACCGCCGAGATCACCGGCCGAGCGGTGAGCGCGTTGAGCGTCACCGATCTGAAGGCAGGAACGGTCACCAGCGCCATGGAGTCGGACAACGAGGAGCGGGATGAGCATCTTTCCCAATGTGATGAGCGGTATTTCAACAGCGGAGAAGACATTGCCGGCCGGCTCTATGCATACATAAAGATAAACAAGGCTGCGTTCAAACTGTAGCTCGCTTGTGAAATGAAAATATCTGGCAAAGACGTCGCTTACGTCGCCGATCTGGCCAACCTGGACCTGACGGCGCAGGAGCGCGAGCGCATGCTTCGCGATCTGAACTCGATTCTGGATTATATTGACCGGCTGAATGAGCTGGACACAACGAGTGTTTCGCCCATGGCGCAGACATTGCTGCCGGCGGTTGAGGCGATGCGCGAAGACGAATTGCAACCCTGTCTGCCACGCGAAGATGCGCTAAAAAATGCGCCGGCCTCGGATGGAGAGTTTTTCCGGGTACCGAAAGTTATAGAAAAATGAGCAGTCAGCACAGCTTTTTTCTGAAATCTCGAGCGAAGCGAGAGATCAATATCGTAACGAAAGAATTTCGCGTTTGCGGTGCGAGGAGCCTGCATTTTATGAGGGAATAGGGATCCCTCGCTACGCTCGGGATTTCAGAAAGAACGCCAATCATGGAATTAGCCACCCTCACCATCGCCTCTACCCGCTCTGCCATCGCGGAAAGAAAGATCTCTGCGCAGAGCCTGGTGAAGGACTTCTACAAGAAGATCCGCGCTGAAGATGGCGAAATCCATGCCTGGCTGACGCTCAGCGAAGACCGCGCCTTGGCTCAAGCGCTCCGCATTGACGATCTGGCGGGCCAAGGCGCCGCTCTGCCTCCGCTGGCGGGCGTTCCAGTCGGAATCAAGGATGTGATGGTCACCCGCGGCGTGCGCACCACTGCGGGATCGAAGATTCTTGAACATTTCATCCCCCCTTACGATTGCACCGCTGTAACTCGCCTGGAAGGGGCAGGTGCCATCGTGCTGGGAAAGATGAACTGCGACGAATTTGCCATGGGCTCGTCGAATGAGAATTCCGCTTACGGCCCCGTGCGCAATCCGCACGACAAGTCGCGGGTGCCGGGCGGCTCGAGCGGAGGTTCAGCCGCTGCCGTTGCGGCGGGAACGGCAGTGGCCACCCTGGGCTCAGACACCGGAGGCTCCATTCGCCAGCCGGCATCTTTTTGCGGCGTCGTGGGTCTGATGCCGACCTATGGCCGCGTCTCGCGCTACGGGCTCATCGCTTTCGCTTCGTCCCTCGACCACATCGGACCGCTGGCCCGCACTGTCCGCGACGCCGCGATTCTGCTGCGCGTGATTGCCGGTCACGATCCCATGGATTCGACTTCCGCTGGCGTCGCGGTGCCTGACTACGAGCAAGAGCTGGCCAAGCCCGTACGCGGGCTTCGCCTGGGCGTGCCCAAGGAATATTTCGGGGAGGGCCTCGAGGCGGAAGTCCGTGCGGCTGTGGAAGCGGCCATCCACAGGCTCGGCGCCGAGGGCGCGGAGATTGTTCCTATCTCTCTGCCCCATACGCCGTACGCCATTCCCACCTACTATGTGGTCGCTACTGCCGAGGCCTCCTCGAACCTGGCCCGTTATGATGGCGTTCGCTACGGCTACCGTGTGCCGCAACCGCGGACACTGGCCGAGATGTACCGCCGCACGCGCGACCAGGGCTTCGGCGCGGAGGTCAAGCGCCGCATCATGCTGGGCACTTACGCGCTTAGCGCCGGTTACTACGACGCTTACTACCTGAAAGCGCAGAAGGTTCGCACTCTGATCGCGCGCGACTTCATGCAGGCATTCGAGAAAGTGGATGCGATCGTAACGCCCACCGCGCCCACCGCCGCGTTCAAGCTGGGCGAAAAGGCGGGCGACCCGCTGGCCATGTACCTGGCAGACATATATACGGTCACTGCCGATCTGGCCGGTGTCCCGGGGATCAGTGTCCCCTGCGGCAAGACCCAGACGGGCCTGCCTATCGGCCTGCAAATACTGGGACGGCACTTTGAGGAAGGAACCGTGCTGCGTGTGGCCCAGGCGGTCGAGAACTCGACATCCGCAGCACACTGATGTTTCAATCATCTTGAGGTTTGTGTTCCATGTGCAGAAATATCAAAACGCTTTTCAATTTTGAACCTCCAGTTACTGAGGAAGAGATACGCGCCGCCTCCCTCCAGTTTGTGCGCAAGGTCACCGGCTTTAACAAGCCCTCCAAGGCCAATGAAGCAGCGTTCATGACGGCGATCGATGAGGTCGCAGCCGCCTCGAGCCGCCTTCTCCGCTCACTTCAGACCACCGCTCCGCCCCGCAATCGCGAAGAAGAAGCAGCCAAAGCCAGAGCTCGGGCCGCCGAGAGGTTCGGGACGGAATCCAGGGCCTAAGCCCAGTGCCATTTCCGACAGTTGCAGATCACCGGATCACCGGATCACCTGATCACCCGATCACCCGATTCTCAACGGGCCCTTGGTGCGGGTGGCCGCGCCGTATCTCCGTGGTAAGTGTTTCCTAACCGCCACAAGGATTTCCGGTCTAACCTAAGCGAATGGAAGTCACCGATGCAGCCATCGTGGCACAGGTGCTCGCCGGCGACCGGGATGCGTTTCGCGTTCTGGTCGACCGCCATTCGCGCAACCTTTACTACGTGGCGTATCGCATGACAGGGAACGAGCAGGACAGCGAAGAAATCGTTCAGGAAACGTTCCTGCGGGCCTACAAGGCGCTGGAGCGGTTCGAAATGCGGGCGAACTTCGGAACATGGATTTACCGGATTGCCGTCAATCGCACCCTCGACTTCCTGAGCACAAAGAAAACGCACATGCAAAAGACTTACCAGATCACCGACGAACCCGACCCGGAAAAGAACCACGAGATCCAGGTGGAAACCTCTCAACCCGGCCCCGACCGCATGCTCCTAAGCGCGGAGATGAAGGCCAAAATGACGCAGGCTCTTGGCCTGCTCACGGCCGTGGAACGGGTCGCGTTCACCATGCGCCACATGGAAGGCCGCTCGGTGGAGGAGATCAGCCAGACGCTGAAGCTAAAGAACAGCGCGGCCAAAAACACGATCTTCCGCGCGGTGCGGAAATTACGACAGCAACTTGAGCCGTTTGCGAGTGTAGCCCGATGAATCACCTGAGCGAAGAGCAGATCGTTCTCCATTACTACGGCGACGCCGACGGCGAAGACGAGGTCCGCTTGCATTTGGCGTCGTGCCCGGAGTGCCGCGGCGAGTTTGAGCGCGTGCAGGGGCTCCTGCGCAACATTGGACCCATCGAAGTGCCGGAACCGCCTGCGGTTTTCGAGGAGAAAACCTGGCTGAACGTCCGTGATCGGCTGCCTGAAAAGCGTCGCAGATGGTTCGCTGCTCCGCCGAAGTGGGCACTGGCGGGGGCGATGGCTCTGCTTCTTGTCTTCGCGTTCATCGCAGGACGTTACTGGCCGCACCACGAAGATGCCAGAAAAGACCTGGGTAATCCGCAACGCGTCGTTCTGGTTGCGGTCGGCGGGCACCTGGAGCGCTCGCAGATGCTGCTGGTTGAAATCATGAACGCGGACGACAAAGCGCCGCTCGATCTTTCCACCGAGCAGCAGCAGGCGCGCGATCTTCTGGACGATAACCATCTCTACCGCTTGACGGCCCAGCGCAGCGGCGATCCGCAGATCGCCCACCTGCTTGACGATCTGGGCCGCGTGCTGGCGGAAATTGCCAACAGTCCGTCCGATCTCTCACCCGGCGATCTCGAGCAGATTCAGCACCGCATTCAGTCAGACAACTTGCTCTTCAAAGTTCGCGTGGTTGGTTCGGAAGTGAATTCCAGAGTGCGCCGCCAGGACCAGAATCCTCCGGCCGGCGCAAGTCAGAGGCTATAACCAAATGAACCGTAGATTGCTTTTCGTCTTGATGTTTCTTGCAGTCGTACCCTCGACGGCTCAGGTGCGAGTACAAAGCTCACCCGTCTCTCCCTTCGCCGAACCGCGCGATCCCGAGCAGGCCAACCCGCGCGAAGACGACCTCTACACCCAGGGCTACGAAGCTCTGGAGAATGGAAATTACGACGAGGCGATCGCCAAGTTCGATCAGGTAGTCAAAATGCGCGGCCGAAAGGCAGACGCTGCGCTCTTCCGCAAAGCGGAGGCTCTGTCCAAGACCGGCAACAAGGGCCAGGCTCTGGCCACGATCGCGGAATTTAGGAAAGCGTATCCGCAGAGCACCTGGAAGAAAGAGGTTGACCGCCTCGAGAACGAACTAAAGGGGACAGCCAATCCCGATGTTGTACCCAGTGAAGAGGAAAAGATCCAGGCTTTCGTCGCTCTTATGAATTCCGATCCCGAACGTGGCCTCACTTTCGCCAAAGCCTGGCTGCAGGGCAACGCGTCGACAAGAATGAAGGACAAAGTTTTGTACGTGCTGGCGACTCAGGGCAATGAGAAAGCGCAGGACGTGCTGCTCGCGGTGGCCAAGACCAGCAACGAACCTGATCTGCAGAAACGCGCCATCAAGTATGTAGGGATGAGCGGCAACTCGCGGAGCCGCGCTGCCCTGAAAGAGATCTACCAGTCGAGCACAAACATCGACATCAAGAAGGCCGTCTTTCACGCCTGGATGATGTGCGGATGCAAGGCAGAAGTTTTGGCGGTCGCGAACACGGAGCGTTCGCCTGAACTGCGGCATGAAGCCGTCCGTTACCTGGGGCTGATGGGCGGCCGTGACGAGCTGCGCGCCATGTACAAGAACACCACTGATCCGGAAACACGCGCGGCCATCATCCATGCGATGATGCTGTGCGGCGATTCCCAAGGGCTGGCGGAGATCGCCACGACAGAAAGAGATCCCATAGTGTTGGAGGCAGCGATCCACAACCTCGGCCTGGTCGGCGGATCGGAAAGTCTCACTGCCCTCACCAATATCTACAACTCGCACACCGACGTGGCGACAAAAAAGCTCGTGATCCATGCCCTGTTCCTGCACGGCGCCGCCAAGGAGATGGTGGCGCTGGCGCGCAAGGAAACCAACCCGGAACTCAAGAAGGAATGGATGCGAAAGCTCTCCCTGATGAACTCGCCGGAAATCGCCGAGTACATGATTGAAATCTTGAACAAATAAGGACCGCGCCATGAAGACTCTGCTGAAGTCCGCCTTAACCGCTATTGCCCTGTTCATGCTGATCGATTTCGCGTTGGCACAGAAGCCGAGGATCACCAACGCTCAGGTCAACGTTCAAGACCTCTCCGGCGCCGACCTGAAGGCCACGGTGAACTCCATCGTCGCCAAGCAGACTTCGCCGGCTTGGATCGGCTACCGGATTCCGGTTGAGGCCAAAGACCATACTATGTGCTGCTTCGACTCGTTGGATCAGTTCCGCAGCGCTGGCAGCAAGTGCTGCATGGGATGCCGCATGGATTCCGATAAAGGCGGGTCGTTCTCCGGGACCGTGACCGATTGCTCTCCGCCTGAGCCTGTGCCTTACGCGTTTCTCTTCCTGCGGGTGGCCGACAAGCAGATCGGCCGGGTGCGCGTCTTCAGCGCCGATTGCCCGCTCGACTTCGCCGGGCTTTCCTTGACGTGGCTCGAAGGCGTGAGGCCGGAGCAGAGTGTCGAGCTTCTGGCCTCGCTCGCGATGTCGGGCGATCCGGAAGAAAGTTACGGCAAGAAATCCAGCTCTCACAATGCGGTCATGGCCATCGCCATGCATGACGCACCGGCCGCTGACTCGGCCCTCGAGAGGATGATCCAGCCGGGACAGCCGGAGCGTCTGCGCGAGCAAGTGATCTTCTGGGTGGGGAACCAGCGCGGCAAAAAGGGTCTGGAGCTTCTTCGCAAATATGCCAAGAACGATTCCAGTGACCGCATACGCGACAAGGCCACGTTCGCGTTCTCCCAAAGCCCAAACCGCGGCGGCGTGGATGATCTTCTGGAGATGGCGCGCAAAGATGCAAGCCCCCATGTCCGCGGTCAGGCCATCTTCTGGCTGGCCCAGATCGGCGGCCGCAAGGAAGCTGAGCAGATCACTGCGGCGATTGAGAATGATCCTGAGACCGAGGTCAAAAAGAAGGCTGTATTCGCTTTATCGCAAATGCGCGACGGCGATGGCGTGCCGCTGCTGATCAACCTCGCCAGAACACACAAGAACCCCGCGGTGCGGAAACAAGCCATCTTCTGGCTGGGACAGAGTCACGATCCCCGGGCTGTGGACTTTCTTGAGGAGTTGTTGAAAAAATAAAGGCCGGAGCGCTCGCTCCAGCCTGAATAATCTTTTCCTGCTATCACCAGTTGCGCGAGATGTAGTCGAGCAGGCTGAGCGTAATCAAAATTAACAACCAGAAGAATCCTGCGCCAACCGTGACTTTGGTCAGCTGGCTGCTGTAACGCACGTGCATGAAGTAAAGGATGACCAACACGGCCTTGATGACGGCAATGGTCAACGCCACTACCGGGTTGAAGATCCCGAGGTCGACGAATGCGATGCGCCACGTCGCGATCGTCAGCAGTATAAGAATGCTGATGATCACAAGGTAGAGCCGGGGCGTGGGGTGCGCCTGTTCCTGTGTGTGTTCGGCCATAGTTTCCTCTAGTGTGCTCCCGAATGCCGGCTGATCAAATAGAGCAGCGGGAACAGGAAGATCCACACGATGTCGACAAAGTGCCAATACAGCCCACCCAGCTCCATGGGCGTAAAATATTGGCCGTCAAATTCTCCGCGTGACGCCCGCAAGGTAAGCCAGCTGAGAAGTCCTAGTCCGATCACCATGTGAAAAGCGTGCAGCCCGGTCATGGCGAAGTAGAAAGAGAAAAAGATCTCAGTCCGCTTAGCGGTCTGTACGGCATAGGCATCGGAGGGAACCGCGACCTTTTTGTCCGCAATCTTCTTCTCGTCCCACCCTTTCGCCTTACCCTCGCGTTCAATCTCCTCGTTCGTCTTGCGAGCGCGCTCTTGCATTTCTTCCGCGATATTGCCTTTTTCGCATCCCGGACCGCCGGTCGCGTTAAATGGTTTGCCGATGAAGCTGCCTGGAATGTGGCATTCCTCGTATTTGTCGTAGTATTCCTTGGCCTTCACTCCCAAAAAGGCAGCGCCCAGGATCATGGTGAATATCAGCCACATCACTTGCTGCTTACGCGAACGATTCTGAGCGGCCCAAACCGCCATGGCCATGGTAAAGCTGCTGCCCAGAAGCACTAGCGTGTTGGCAAAACCCCATGAGACGCTGATGCTGGTGCTGCCGGCGACGAATGCCGGGTAAAACTTGAGCCGGTAAATCAAGTAGGCAGCGAACAGCCCGCCGAACATCATGATTTCCGTCAGCAGGAACACCCACATCCCGAAGGTGGAGGCTTCCTTCTGCTGCTCCATGTCGTCAAAGTGATGGACCAGCGCGGGATGATGCTCGGTAGTGCTTGTCTCGCTAGTGACCAACGGGGACTCCCTCCTTTTCTCCGTAGTGATAGGGCTCGGTCGTCACCACCGGGGTCTCATGGAAGTTGTGGGTCGGCGGCGGCGAAGTGGTCTCCCACTCCAGGCCCGTAGCCTTCCAGGGATTATCGCCGGCAACCTCGCCGTACTTCAGCGACCACAGGAAATAAATGCCCGGCAGAATGAAGCCGACCGCCAGGATCGACGCCCCGGCGCTCGAGAGCACGTTCAGCACCTGAAATTCCGGCGGATACACCGCGTAGCGCCGCGGCATGCCCAGGTAACCCAGGATGAACTGCGGGAAGAATGTGAGGTTGAAACCGATAAACACAATCAGCGCGGAAAGTTTGGCCCATGCCTCCGGATACATGCGCCCGGTAATCTTGGGCCACCAGAAATGCAGGCCTCCCATGTACGCCGTCACCATGCCACCCACCATCACGTAGTGGAAGTGCGCCACCACGAAGTAGGTATCGTGGATGTGAATGTCCAGTCCCAGCGCTGCCAGAAACAGTCCCGTCAATCCTCCGATGGTGAACAGCCCGATGAACGCCAGAGCATAGAGCATCGGCGTTTCCAGGCTGACCGAGCCTTTGTACATGGTTGCGGTCCAGTTGAAGACCTTGACCGCGGAAGGAATGGCCACTGCGAAACTAAGTAGCGAAAACACCAGCGCCGAGTACATGGAAATGCCGGCCACAAACATGTGGTGCGCCCACACCACAAAACCGAACACCGCAATGGCGATGCTGGAAAGCGCAATGAAGCTGTAACCAAACACCCGCTTGCGCGAGAAACAGGTGACGATCTCGCTGATCACTCCCATACCCGGCAGAATCATGATGTACACAGCCGGGTGTGAGTAAAACCAGAACATGTGCTGGAACAGTACTGGGTCGCCGCCCAGTTTGGGATCGAATATCCCAATATGGAAACCGCGTTCCAGGCACAGCAGGATCAGGGTGATAGCGATTACTGGAGTTCCCAAAATCATGATCAGGCTTGCGGCATAGTTGGCCCACACGAACAGGGGCAGGCGTCCCCAGCTTAGCCCCGGAGCGCGCATGCGGTGCACGGTAACAATGAAGTTCAGTCCGGTGAAGATCGAAGAAAAACCGGCGAACAAAATGCCCACGCCCATGACTATGACCGGCGTATGTACAAACCCGGTGCTCAGCGGCGTGTAGAAGGTCCACCCGGTATCAATCCCGCCGAGGAGCAACGCAGCCATAGCAAAAAACGCGCCGGCCATGTAGATGTACCAGCTCATCAAATTGATCTTGGGGAAAGCCAGATCCTTGGCCCCCACCATGAGCGGTATTACGAAATTCCCCAGCGTCGCCGGCACCGACGGAATCAAGAAGAAGAAAATCATGTTCACGCCGTGCATCGTGAACAGCTTGTTGTAGGTGTCGGCCTGGAATAATTCGCCGTTGGGAGTCAACAATTGCAGGCGAATCAAAGACGCGTACATGCCGCCGACCATAAAGAAGAACGTGATCGACACAAGATAGAGGATCGCGATTCGCTTGTGGTCCTTGGTCAACAGCCAGGAACGGATCCCGTAGTTGTCGTTCAGGAAATGCTTCTTCGGCATCTCTGGCTTAACGATTGTGGTAACGGCGGTACTCATGGCTTTTTCCCAGATTGGTTAGGAGGCTTGTTGCCCTGCTGCAATTCTTGCTGAATGGCCGGCACTTCAGTGTCACGAATCTGTGTGGGCGTGCTGCGGTTGTTCAGCGGCTGCGATTCCTGGTCAGACAGATGCTTGATGTACTCCGTGAGCTGGACCAGGCCCTCTTCGCTCACCACTCCCTGGAACGTCGGCATGATCGGCTGGAAGCCGGAGACCACCTTGGCGTTCGGGCTCAAAATGGACTCTCGGATGTAATTGTCGTCAGCAACGATCACACGGTTGTCGGTCAGGCGCACCGGGCGCCCGTAGAGCCCTTGCAGGTTGGGCCCGCGCGCGCCGGAGTCAGGACGGTGGCACGTGGTGCAGCCGAGTTCCTGAAACAGCTTTTCCCCTTGCGACGCCAGCGAACCCTCCGCTTTGCCGCTGGCCAGCCACTCCGCGTAGTCTTCCGGCTTCATCACCGTGACTTCGCCCACCATGGCGGAGTGTTTGGTGCCGCAGTACTGCGAGCAGAAAAGGTGGTACGTCCCCACCTGGGTTGGGGTGAACCAGACGTGGGTGTAGCGGTTGGGTAGCACGTCGATCTTGGTGCGGAACGCAGGAACAAAAAAGTCATGGATCACGTCCTGGGAGATCAGCGTGACTTTCACGGGCCGGCCCGTGGGAACGTGCAGAGCGTTGATCTCACGCTGTCCACCGGGATGCTGGAACTTCCACATCCATTGTTTGCCTACGCCGTAGACTTCCATGGCATTGCTCGGCGGGTTCTGCAGATGGAAGTAGAGGATCGCTGCCCAAACGAAAATCACCATGGAAAGCCCCAGCGGGATGGCCGTCCATACGACTTCCAGAAGCATGGAGCCGTGGATTTGCACCGCTTCGCGGTCCGGCCGTTTGCGGTACTTGATGATGAAGAACAGGATGAGCAGTGCGATCAGCAATGAGAAGAATGTCGTGATCAGCACCAGGAACAGGTAGAAAGCATCCACCTGTCCTGCGAAGTTCGAGGCCTGCTCCGGAAATATTGGTACGTTAAGTTGCATTTCGATTCGGGTGTCCTAGATTCACATGGCTCGCGCGGCCGTGCTTCGCGGCCAGCATGTCGCGGCGCAGCATGAACAGAATGTACCCGCCCAGTAACAACACGGTGGCCAAGGCGCTGAGCCGCAAAATGTTGAAAATCGCCGCCCCATAGCGTCCTTGGGCGGGGTCATAGTGGTAGCAATAGAGCATGACCTTGTCCACCACGTTGCCGATCTTGCCCTGCGAAGCTTCGATCAAACCCAGTTGCACGTCGCGCGGGTAATATTCAATCCCGTAGTAATACTGTGCCAGGCGGCCGTCGGGCGTGAGCAGCATGATGCCGCTGGCATGGGCGAATTGCTTGGCTTGCGGGTCCCAGGCGTAGCGAAAGCCCACCGCGTTGGCCAGAGCGTCAATCTGGTCTTTGTGGCCGGTCAAGAAATGCCATCCTTCGGCCGCCCCTGCCCGGCGGTAACGCGCGGCAAAGTTTTTCTTGGCCTTGGCTGCGTCTTGCGGCGTTTCCTCCGGATCAAAACTGACCGTAACCACCTCAAAATCACGCCCAGCATTAAAGCGCACAATCCCGTTCAGCATGCCGGCCATCCCGCTCAACACCTGCGAGCACAGCATCGGACACCGGTAATAAACCAGCGAGAGGATTACCGGCTTGGAGCCGAAGTACTGGCGCAGTTGTACCGTCTTGCCGCTCTCATCGGCGAACGTCAGGTCCAGCGGCAGCTGCTGATTCAATCGCTGGTCAATGCCCACCCGGTCGAGAATTGATGGCTTCTGGTTCACGACACCGTCGCCCGGCTGCATTCTCGGCGGAACCTGCGCGTGGACTGTCGCGACGGCCGAGGCCAGCAGGAAGCTCATCGCCGCCAACTTCCGGATTGTGTTACTGCTAAACATGATTCTCCAACTCAATCTTTCTTACTTCTTCGTCGCGGCTGGCGCCGGGACCAGCGGTACCGCGGCCGGCAGCGTGGGCGGCACATACGGTCCGCTCACCGGCGGCAGCCCTTGCTTGGCGATCAAATCCATGGCGCTGTCGATCGAAATGTGGATGTTTCCTTGCGCGTCTCTGCCGGCGCTGGACAGCCATTCTTCTTCAGAAGCACGGAAGGTGGTCATATCGCGGACATCGTCATATTGCAGCCGCGGCGTGGGAAAGGTCTTGTCCAAATGGGCTTCCATTTCGCCACGGGCAACAGCACTGGCCGGAGGCGCGTACCATTCCGGCTGGCCTTCCTGAACCACTCCCTTCTGGGGCGCCAGCGCAGCCCGCTCTTGCTGCAGCTGCTGCTGGACGGGAGTGAGCGGCTGTGGAGTGCCGAACACCCACCTCTGCATTGTCGGCAGGCCCTTTAGGAAAAGTCCCATCAGCGCGAAAGACAGGAACCCGCAGAGGGCCAGCCCGACCCCGGAGATCACGATCCCTTTAACGCTGAGATCGCTTTCTTCGTGGCCTTCCCTCACGTAGCCGCCCGTGCTTTGCGGGACAAAACTCTCGTTATCCATGTTTCGCCTCCAGCATCTCCACAAAGTGCGGATCGTTCACGGGCATCAGGGAGCGCTTTTCCAGCCGCCAGAAAAAGAGGAACAGCCAGATGCCTCCCAGGGCAATCGGACACAAAAGGTACATCGCCAGGTCCAGCCGCCCGAAACCCTGGAGTCCGGCGGCGTTAGCGCTGTCTTTGAATCCCGGATAAAAATTCGGTGCGGTCAGCCAGAACAAATCGACCAGTCGCATCGCCAGTATCAGCATGATGATGAGCACTAAGCGCCGGGCATCGCGTTTCAGGCTGCGCGAAAGCAGTAGTGCGAACGGGAACACAAAATGGACGAAGATCAACAGAGTGCCGAAATATTGCCATCCGCCGTTGAGACGCATGAGGTACCAGCGGATCTCCGACAACATGTTGCCGGACCAGATGATCAGCCACTGCGAGAATGAAAGATATGCCCACAAAACTACGAAGGCGAACATCAGTTTGCCGAAGTCGTGGAGGTAGTCGACCTTGAACATCCGCGAGAGTGGTTCCACCGGGGCCAACTTGACCAGTAGCCAGATGGTGAAACATAGCGTGGTCAGCACCTGGCCCACCATGAACAGCATGCCCCACACCGTGGACCACCACTCAGGATAAAGCGACATGGCCCAATCAATGGATGCGAACGTGATGGTGGCAGCGTAAAACACAATGCCGAACCCGCTCAGGTTCTGTATGCGGACAAACTGCGCCGGCGTGGTGGTTCCGGCTTCCTCCCGCTTCGACCATCTCATGAGCAGGACGTAGAGCACGATCCAGCCGGTAAAATAAGCAATACCACGAATCCAGAAAAGCGTGGGATTAAGGTAGTAGTGGACCTTCTCCCATCCCAGCTTGGCCACGGCTTGATCGAGCGGCAGCGCCCACCCAGAATAGAGAATCTTCATCCCGAATGCGATGGGCAGCCAGGCTGCAAACATCAGGGGCAAATTGCCCGCGGCGGCTTCCCAGAAGCGCCGTCCCAGCCGTCCCCAGTTGCCGCCGCTGGTGTATTGCAGCATCAGCAGTACCAGCGAGCCGGTGGTGAGCCCCAGCCAGAACAGAAATGCCACCAGCCAGGAGCGCAGGAACAAGTCCCACCGGTGGAACGACGCAGCCAGCGCCAGCACTGCTATTCCGGCCAGCAGGCCCAAGGTGAGGGCGGGCATACGCATGCGGCCGATAACCGCCGGCGGCGCATAGTCCTGAGGAGTAACGCGAAGAGCGGTGTGGCTCATGGCTTCACGCCTCCTTGCGGGACATACGACGACGACGGGTACTTGACTCCACCCTCGGCTGGAGCCTTCAATCTCTCTTTTTCCGCGGCCGCCAGGTCTTTCTCGTCCGCGTGCTGGCTGAGCTGCAGGGCGCGGATGTATGCGGCCACTGCCCAGCGGTCGGCTGGGTGGAGTTGCGTGGAATAATCCGGCATGGCGCCCAGGCCGTTGCTGATGACGTCGTAAAAATAGCCGACCGGCGCGTTACGCAACCGTTGCTGGTGGAACGTGGGCGGATGCTTGAAGCCGCGCTGCACGATCATGCCGTTCCCATCGCCGACCAGCGAATGGCAGGGAGTGCAATAGATGTTGTAGCGGTTCTGGCCGCGGGCCAGTACCTCGCGTGAGAGCGGATAGGGCATCTCGTTGCCGAAGGCAGCGCCGTGTCTGCCCGTCAGGTAGTAGCTCGCAGGATCGAGTTGGGCCATGTCCAATTCCCGGTTGTCCAGGCGCGGTACCGTACCCGGCACCGGGTAGCGCGCTGAGCGTTGGTCGGGAAAGAATTCGCTCGACCGCAGAGGAATGTACTTGGGCTGGTTCTGCATGTCCTGGCGGCAGCCCGTGATCACCGCGATCGCGGCCAGGGCCAGCACTCCCGCGCGTATCTGTGTCGAAGTCCTAATACGGCACCTCCGACACCTGCAAAGGACGGAACTTCTCAAGAAAACGCCTGGTCTCATCCTGACGGTATTTCGGGTCCTGGGACTCGATGCAAAGGAAGAAGTGGTCGCGGCTGGCGCGCACGAAGCCCGGCGTGTTGAAGACCGGATGGTAGGGCTGCGGCAATCCGTTCAGGGCCAGCATGCCGAACACCGCCGCCAGCGACGCTCCCAGCACCGCGCACTCAAAAGTCACCGGGATAAAGGCCGGCCAGGAGTGAAACGGCTTGCCTCCCACGTTGATGGGATAGTTGACCACTGACACCCAGTATTGCAGCGAGTAACCGCCGATCATCCCCAGCATGGCGCCGATCAGCGTAATCAAAGGCACGCGATTGTGGTGCGACCCGATGGCTTCCGCGGCCTCTTCCAGCGGGTACGGGGTATAGGCGTCCATCTTCCGGTAGCCGGCGTCGAACGCGCCCTTGGCCGCCTGCACCAGGTCGGTCGGGTTGTCGAATTCCGCCATCAGTCCGTAAACAGGTTCTGACGTCATGATTCCTTCACCTTCGATTGCGGCAGCAGAGCGCGAATTTCAAAAATCGAAATCGCTGGCATAAACCGGATAAACAGGAAGAACAGGAGTGTAAAGAGTCCCATGGTGCCGACCAGAGTCATTACGTCCCACTTGGTGAACCAGTACATTCCCCAGGCGCTGGGCAGATAGTCGCGTTGCAGGCTCATCACTACGATCACGAACCGTTCTAGCCACATGCCGAACTGCACGATGCAGGAAAGCAGGAAGAGCATCCACGGAGTGGAGCGGACCTTGTTGAACCATAGCGATTGGGGCGAGATGATGTTGCAGAAAACAAGACAGTAATAGTAGAGCGAATACGGCCCGTGCAGCCGGTTGTGGACCATGGCCAACTCGTACTTGTCCTGGCTATACCAGCCAATGAACATTTCCAGCACGTAGGCGTAGGCCACGATCGACCCTGTTGCCAGCATCAGCTTGCCGCAATTCTGCAGGTGGCGCAGGGTGATGAAATCCTGCATGTTGTACAGAGAGCGGAACGGAATGGCCAGGATCAATACCATGGCAAATCCGGAGAAGATAGCGCCGGCAACGAAATACGGCGGGAAGAAAGTCGTGTGCCATCCCGGGACCACGGAAACCGCAAAATCCAGGCTGACCACGCTGTGGACGGACAGCACCAGCGGCGTGGCCAAACCGGCCAGAAGCAAGTAGGCGGTCTCGTACCGGTTCCAGTGGCGCGCGGAGCCGCGCCAGCCCATGGCCAGCATGCCGTAGATGCGGCGCACTACCAGGCTCTTGGCCGAATCGCGCAGGTTGGCAAAGTCAGGAATCAGCCCGATGCCCCAGAACAAGAACGAAACCGTGAAGTAGGTCGAAACCGCGAACACGTCCCAGATCAGCGGGCTGCGGAATTGCGGCCACACACCCATGGTGAGGGGAAGAGGAAACAGCCAGTAAGCCGCCAGCCAGGGGCGACCGGTGTGGATCAGCGGGAACAAGCCGGCCTGCATGACGGCAAAAATCGTCATAGCTTCCGCAAAGCGGTTGATCGAAGTACGCCAGCTCTGTTTGAACAACAGCAGAATTGCGGAAATCAGCGTTCCTGCGTGGCCGATACCGATCCACCACACGAAATTGACGATGGCGAATCCCCATCCGACGGGAATGTTGATACCCCAGATTCCGGTGCCGCGCATAAACAGCCAGGCGATGGCCGTGTTCAACATGCCGACGATGTTAATGGCCAGGAACACGATCGCGAACCAGAACAGCGGCGTGTGCTTGCTCAGCACAATTCCGGCTATGCGGTCGGTGGCCGTGCCCATGTCGTGGCCTGGGCCAATGACCGGCGGCCTCACGCCTTTGGGCGGCAGCTTGTCGGGATCGTTAAACTGGACCATTCGCTATGCTTTCTCCGCGGACTCGAGCTCAGGATTGGGGTTTCGTACCGCTGCAATGTAAGTGGTGCGCGGGCGCGTGTTCAGCTCCGCGAGAAGGCTATAGTCTCGGGGCTCAACCGGATACTTGAGCTTGCTCACGCGGCTGTTCTTGTCGTTGATGTCGCCGAACACAATGGCGCCGGTGGGGCAGACTTGCTGGCAAGCCGTCAGGATTTCTTTCTCCTTGATGTCGCGGTTCTGCTTTTCGGCTGTGATGCGCGCGGCATTGATGCGCTGCACGCAGTAAGTGCACTTTTCCATCACGCCGCGGCTGCGAACGCTCACGTCAGGATTGCGCATCATCTTCAGGCTGGGGGTCTCAAAGTCGGCGTAGAGCATGAAGTTAAAGCGCCGGACCTTGTAGGGGCAGTTGTTGGAGCAATAGCGCGTGCCCACGCAGCGGTTGTACACCATGTCATTCAGGCCTTCGGTGGAATGCGTAGTGGCGGCCACCGGGCACACCGGCTCGCACGGCGCGTTTTCACACTGCATGCAGGGCACAGGCTGGAAGTAAATGTTGGGGTTGGCAGGATCGCCTTGATAGTAAGCGTCGATGCGGATCCAGCCCATCTCGCGGCCGCGTTGCACCTGTTCTTTGCCCACCACCGAGATATTGTTCTCCGCGTAACACGCCACTGAGCACGCCTGACAGCCAACGCATGAATTCAGATCGATGGCCATGCCCCAGGCGTATCTCTTGTAGAAACCTTTCTCCGCGAAATCGGGATACAACGTTTCTTTTTCACCCGGTTTTTCGGCCTGCACCTGCGCGAACCTGGGGTTCTTGAGGAATTCTTCGAGCGTGGCCACCTTCACCGGCTCGCGGTCGTCCATGGTGAAGTGACCCTGGGTCACGGCGATGGGATAAGTTTTGCCGGTGTCGCGAATCGTTCCTGCGGAGACGTAGCCAACAGCCCCGGGACGCACCGAGTACGCATCGTAGCCGCGAGGCTCAGGCCGGTCTTCACTCCTGCTCCTGTCTAGGCCGACGCGCCCGGTCTTTTTCTGACCGTAACCGAAGAAAAGCGTGACCGCGTTGTCAGGATGTCCCGGCTGCGTCCAAGCAGGAGCCTCCACAGTGCGGCCGCCTAGGTTGATCTCAATCTTCTTCTGCGCATCCGACTGGTGGTCTTTATTGACGTTTTTCTCGAGATCGGACTTTGCTATGGTCTCGCCCTCGAGCTCGAAAAAGCCCATACGCGCGGCCGTCGCCGGGCTGATCATGGCGATGTTGTCCCAGGTGGTGCGAGTGAGCGGCTTGGGCGTCTCCTGCAGCCAGCCGTTATTGATAAAGCTACCGTCGTAGATCGTGGGATCGGGGCGGAACATCACTTCAACTAGCTGGCCACCGCCGGCGGCGATATCGGCAACTTTCGGCCCGGGCAGAGCGCCCAGCTTGAGCCCCACCGTGCGCGTCGGGAAGACGCTGCCCGCGATGTAACCGTCGTGGACTGACTTCCGCCACCACTGGGGGAAATCGTCGCCGGTGTGCTGTGAGCGCCAGTAGGACTGCAGCAAGTCGTAGCCTGACATTCCCGGCTGGTCGGTAAAGATGGCCAGGATCTCGTGCGCGCTCTTTCCATCGTAGAGCGGCGCGATCATCGGCTGGATGATGCTGGCCGTGCCGTCATGCGCCCGCACGTCGCTCCAGGACTCCAAGTAGTGGGCTTCCGGTACGTGCCAGTGACAGAAGGGTGTCGTGTCATTGTCGTAGAGCGAAAGCTGCACGATGCGCTGCGCCGGCAGGCTGCCTCCTTGCTGGTCTCTCTTCGCGGCATCATCAATCAACCTTTGCAGGCCGGCCTGGAAATTCGCATCCGCTGGCGCGTTGTATAGCGGGTTACCGCCGATAAGGATCAGCGTCTCCACCTTCCCGGCGTTGAGATCGTCCGCCAGCTCGCGGATCGATTGCGCATGCTCGACAGCATCAATCTCGATCGGCTCGGAGTAACTCACCGTCTGGCCAACATTCGCCAACTTGTCGTTGATGGCGTGGGCCAGCGCGTTCACCGTGGCACTTTGGAATTCTCCCGGAACCACCAGGCTCTTGCCGCGATGCTTCATCAGGTCGGCGGCAACAGCGTCAACCCACTTCTGCTGGGCCTCAGGAAGCGGCACAGTGGACGCACCGCCTACGCCGACCTTCGCCGCCAGCGCCCGGGCAACAGTCTCAACCTCGGACTGCCGAAGCACCAGCCGGTGGTCGGCTTTGGCGCCGGTGGTGGTGGGTGAGCTCTCCGCCGCGTAGAAGCGGCTCATCTCTTTGCTTCCATCCCCAGGCTGGCGCCGCGACATGAAGTCGCGGGCGTAGCGAACGAAGCCGGGGAACCAGGCGCCGGAGAGGAAGTCGGCATCGAGCGATAGAACAATGTCAGCGGCCTCAAACTTGTACTGAGGATCGTATTGCACCCCAAAAGCCAGCTTCGCGCCGGCGCGCGCCCCGTCACGATGCACCGGGTCCCAGCGATGCCACTTGGCCTGCGGGAAAATCTGCAGAATGGCCTTCATCTGCGAGCCCAGCGTCGGCGAACTCACCGCACCGCTCAGAAACCGCAGCCCTGCTCCCTGGTTGGCCTTGTGATAGAGCACCCGCCCACGCATGGCGCCAAGAAAGTCTCCCCAGGGGCGCGGCTCCCCCTTATAAGTAAGGACGATCGAGCGGTCAGGATCGTACAAGCCCAGGATCGAGGCTTGGGCAAAAAGATCGGTGGCCCCTTTGCTGCACGGGTGGTCAGGATTGCCTTCTACCTTGGTGGGCCGGAACTCGTGCGTCTCTACCAGCAGCGGCAGCCCGTAACCGGCGAAAGGCATGGCCGTGGCATAAAAGATAGGCTTGCCGGGAACCAGATCTTCCGGCTGGCGGACGTACGGCAAGATCTGCTCCAGCGGCTGCTTGGTGCATCCCGCCAGGCCGGCCAGCGCCATGGAGGCGCCCGCCAGCTTCAAAAAGTTGCGCCGTGAAACCGGATCCAGCCATTCCGAATGCTGGCGTGGAAACTCGCGCTCCAGCAGCTCGCCGAAAGCGGCTTCATGTTGTCCGGAAAGCTCCTCCAGGGAACGCCAGAATTTGGGCCCCTTGGCTTCCGCCAATTGCTTGCGCACCGCTTCCACTTCCGGGCGGGCAGGTTTGATGGCGCTCGCTGGAACCAGGCTTGGATTTGAATCGCTCGTTTTAGACATTCGCTTCCGTTTGGTCTTCCACCTTACCGGTGGCACGTGGAGCAACTGGTAATGTCCTGCACCGTGCGCACGTTGTAACTCTTGTACAAAGCATTGCCCAACTCGTCCTGGTTGAAATACATCCGGCCTTCAAAAGGCACGCCGTGCTCGCGGCCAGGCTGCTGGTACGTCATGTTGAAAACTTCTTCCTTCGGCCGCAGAAACTTTTCCGGCTGGCGATGGCAGTTCAGGCACCATTCCATCTGCAGTGTGTTCTGCGCGTACATTAGCGGCATTTCATCCACCGGACCGTGGCAGCTGAAACAGCCCACGCCCTTCGCCACGTGGATGCTGTGGTTGAAATACACGAAGTCCGGCAGATCGTGGACCCGCGTCCATTTGATCGACTGCCCGGTGCGGTAGCTGTACCGGACCGGCGCCAGCATGTCGGCGTTGGTCCACATCTGGGCGTGGCAGTTCATGCATGTCTTGGTAGGTGGAATACCGGCAAAACTCGATTCCTCGACCGAGGTATGGCAGTAGCGGCAGTCAATGCCCAGGCCAGCGACGTGGTGTTGATGGCTGAAGGGCACAGGCTGTTCCGGCGCAATGTGCTGGTTCGTAACGTATGGGGAACGCTGCAGCTGTATCAGTGCCGCTCCGACTGCAGAAAGGAGAACGACAATGCCGAGGATGCTAGCGCGCGCTAGAGTGTTTGCACTGCGGTCGAAGATCTGTGCCATGGGTCGATTTCTTTCCCGGCAGAGAGCGCGCGCGCAGAGCGGTCACGCGACCTGCAGCCCCCCGGGAGCGGTCAGTGAGATCGATACTCGCCGACGAAAACTCATGATTATAAACAAGAGTTGCGAATTCAGCCAAGCCTTCGCATACAAATGTGTGGAAAAAACTCTAAGATGCGAGCGCGCTGCCCGGTTTTGCCCCATCAAACTTCATCGGCAACTCCGAATTCCTGAAGTTTCCGAAGAAATTGCTTCCCAGACCATCCGCAAAGCCCGTCGCAACCAAAAGTCCTCGCTGCGGGACACCCGCAACGCGAGCATTCACATCCAACTTCCCCGAGGCTCATTCGCCATGAAGACTTCTAACAAAATCATCCTTGGGGGCATGGCCGCCGGCATGTTGCTGGCCGGAACCACGGCCGGGTTGGCTGCTGCCCTCGCCGGCCGGTATCTGTACAACCGGCTGCAACGCCGGCGCAGCCGCTGGCTCAGTTATGACTGGAGCGGTGAAGACCTGCGCGGCCAGACTGTGCTGATCACGGGGAGCTCGCGCGGCTTGGGCCTGGCGCTGGCCGAGCAGTTTGCGCGCGAAGGCTGCAATCTGGTCTTGTGCGCCCGCCACGAGCGCGAACTCTCGCGTGCCCGCCAGCGGGTGGAGCGCCTGGGCGCCGAAGTCTGCGCCGTTACCTGTGATGTCAGCCAGCCCAAGCAGGTGGACCATCTGATTTCCGTCGCCCGCCGCCATTTCGGGCGCGTTGACGTTTTGGTGAACAACGCCGGCACCATCTCCGTGGGCCCGCTCGAATCCCACACCCTCGACGATTTCCACGAGGCTATGGACGGCATGTTCTGGGGCACGGTCCATAGCACGCTGGCCGTGGTTCCGGCCATGATCGAGCGCGGCCGTGGTCACATCGTCAATATCACGTCCATTGGCGGCCGGGTCAGCATGCCGCACGTGCTTCCTTATAGCTCCGCCAAGTTCGCGACCGTGGGTTTCTCGGAAGGGCTGCACGCTGAGCTGCGCCGCTTCGGCGTCCACGTGCTGACCGTGGTTCCCGGACTCATGCGCACCGGCTCTCACCTGAATGCCCACTTCAAGGGCGACCACGAAGGCGAGTATGGCTGGTTTGCCGTAAGCGCCACCAATCCTTTGCTCACCTTATCCGCCGAACGCGCGGCGCGAAAGATTGTCGAGGCCACGCGCCACAACCGCGCCGACCTGGTCCTCGGCTGGCAGGCAAAGGCTCTTACCCACGCCCATCACGCGTCTCCAGGACTCGTCGCGGAAGCGCTCGGCCTGGTCAACCTTGTCTTGCCTCGCGCCCAACGGGACAGTAGGCATAGAAAGAAGGGCCACGAGAGTGAGTCGCCAATCACCCGCTCGGCCCTCACTGCGCTGGGAAGAAGAGCGGCCTTGCGCTACAACCAGATGGAAGAAGCGGCATGACAAAAGATTTGAAATTTTAAATTTAAAATTTGAAATTTCAAATCTCAGCTCGAATCGCCGCCTGCAGCACTTCCGCGATGTGCATTGCCTTGCGTCCCGTCAACTGCTCGATCTGCTGGAAGCAACTGAAGCCGTCGGCGATGATCAGCGTATCCAGCGCTGCCTCCCGCACCGCCGGCAGCAGGATACGCTCGCCGATCTTTACGGAAACGTCGTACTTGTCCTTCTCGAAACCAAACGAGCCCGCCATGCCGCAGCAACCTGAATCGATGATCTGGAAATCGAGTCCCAGTCTCTTCAGCAGCTCCTGCTCGGAATCGAATTTCAAAACCGACTTGTGATGGCAATGTCCGTGCACCAGGGCTTTGCGCTTGAGCTGCGGCGGGCGATAGCCGGCCTTTTGTACCAGGAATTCACTCAGCAGGAAAGTATTGCGGCGCAGCTGTTCGGCCGCATGGTTTGGCCCGAGCAGGTTGGTCATCTCATCGCGAAAGACAGAGACGCAGCTTGGCTCCAGTCCGATCACGGGGGTACCCGCGGCGATGTCTGGCTTCAGGGCGGTCAGGATTTCTTCGAGCTGCGCCTTGGCGCGATCGAGCATGCCGAAATCGTAGAGCGGCCGCCCGCAGCACAGTGAAGCCGGCGGCAGAACGACCTGATAGCCGGCGTGTTCCAGCACTTCCACCGCGGCCTGCGCAATCTGAGGGTGGAAGTGATTGCTCAGGGTGTCGGGCCACAACATGACCGGCGGCTTGCCGGAATTTTGCGCGGCGCGTTGGTTGAACCAATAGCGAAACGTCCGCTTCGCGAACCTGGGCATGCGGCGCTCCGGCGCTATTCCGCCGACGAGCTTGATCACAGTCGAAATCCCAGGCGCTTGCGTGAAAAAATTCGCTAGCCCCGGCGCACCGCTCGCCATCCTCGCCCAACGGGCGATCAACCCCATGGCCAAAGCCGTTCGGGGACGAGCCCGCCCCTCATAATAATGAGCCAGGAATTCCGACTTGTAGGTGGCCATGTCCACGTTCATGGGGCATTCCGTCTTGCAGGCTTTGCAGGCGAGACAAAGATCGAGCGCCTCGCGGACGGTCTCGTTCTTCCAGCCGCCCTTCATGGGATCGCCGCGCAGCATCTCGAACAACAGCCGCGTACGCCCACGCGTGGAGTGCATCTCTTCCCGCGTGGCCATGAAGCTGGGACACATGGTGCCGTTCTCGTCTTTGCGGCACTTGCTCACGCCCACGCAGAGCGTGGTGGCTTCGGCAAAATGCCCATGCTCTTCCGGAAAAGAAAAGTAGGTCTTGAGCTTCGGCGGCTTGTAAGCGGCGCCTAGGCGAAGATCGGCGTCGAGCGGCTTAGCGTCAATCTTCTTGCCCGGATTCATCTTCCAATCCGGGTCCCAGATGCGCTTGAACTCGCGGAAAGCTTCCATCAACTCCGGGCCGTACATGCGGACCAGGAGTTCGCCTCGAGCCTGCCCGTCTCCGTGCTCGCCGGAGAGTGAGCCGCCCAGGCGCACCACCAGATCAGCCGCTTCCTCGACAAACGAACGGAAATTCCTGATGCCGGCTTCGCTGACCAGATCAAAATTGATGCGCATGTGCACGCACGCCTGTCCGAAATGTCCGTAGAGCGCGCATTTGTACCCGTGCTGGCCCAGAAGTCGACGTAACTCGCGTAAATAGGTGCCGAGATTTTCAATGGGGACCGCCGCGTCCTCCCAGCCTTCCCACGCCTCAGGATCGCCGGGCACACGCGAGGTCGCGGCCAAACCTGACTCACGCGCCTTCCACACTATTTGCGTTTCCTGTTCGTCTTCGAACAGTCGCATGTTGGGAGGGTTGGGCCGCGAGCTCAGAGCAGTCATCAGCGCCCGCGCCTTGGCCGTGGCTTCGTCCTTGGTCTCGCCGCCGAACTCGCACAGCAGCCAGCCTTTGCCTTCCGGTAGCAGCTTAATGCTGGCCAGATGCAGCCCCTTTTTCTTCATGTTCTCGATCAGAACGTCGTCCATGCCTTCGAGACCAATAGGTTGCGACTCCGAGACTTCAGGCACGTCATCGGCAGCGGCATAAACGTCTTTGTATCCGAGCACTAGAGTGGTGCGCTTTTTGGGCCAGTCGACCAGACGCACTTTAGCGGCGAGCACCACCACGCAGGTTCCTTCGCATCCCACCAGGGCGCGGGCGACGTTGAAGTTGTTTTCAGGAAGGAGCTCATCGAGGCTGTAACCGGAGACACGCCGGGGAATTTTGGGATAGCGCTTGCGGATCAGGTCCGCGTACTGGTCGCGCAGTGCGTGCAGCCGAGAGTAAATCTCCCCGCGGCGGCCGCTTTCGCGCCCGCCGTTCGTAGAAACGATCTGCTGAAGTTCGGCATCGGACGTCGGCCCCACGCGCATCCGCAAGCCGTCGTAGGTGAGAACGTCGAGCTCCAGCACGTTGTCCACCGTGCGCCCGGCCATCATGGAGTGCACGCCGCAGGAGTTGTTGCCGATCATCCCGCCCAGGTTGCAGTACTCGTGCGTAGAAGGATCAGGCCCAAAGGTCAGGTCGAACTGGTTGGCGCGCTTGCGCAGATGGTCGAGCACCACGCCCGGCTCGACCCATGCGTATTTTTCTTGGGGGTTGAGCTCGATGATCCGGTTCAGGTACTTGGAGAAATCAATAATCACCGCGACGTTGCAGGATTGTCCAGCCAAGCTGGTACCCCCGCCGCGCGGCAAGACCGGAGCGCCATGCTTACACGCCAAGGCCACGGTCTGGATCACATCTTCGATGGTGCGCGGCATGACCACGCCGATCGGCGTCTGCCGGTAGTTCGAGCCGTCCACGGCGTAGAGCGCGCGGTAGCCGTCATCAAAGCGGACTTCGCCGGAGATGGCAGCGCGTAAGTCAGCAGCAAGGGCGTGAGCTCGAGTGCGAGGGAAATCGCTTTGGGTTCTACTGGAATTCATGAGCGGTTCCCTAAGAGGTGGATGCTCATCAAACCTATTGCCCACCAAAGTAAATCCCGACCTTCAGCTTCTGAGCCCATCGAGCGATGCGGATGAGGTTGTCCAAAGCTCTGATTGCTTGAATATCCTTGACCTTATTCTGAGCTCGAAGATACTCAGCGAGCAGGGCATCGACCTCATCGGGTTCATAGAAAGTGTCTTCTGTAATGTCGCCCAAGCGGGACAGCAGAGGATATGCCGAAAGAACCGGACCTTGCATTCCACCCCTCTGGTACGAGTCCCAATCAGCACCGAGTTCCTCAAGGAGGGCATTCTGCTCTCGCATTCCGACACCCATGGCCAGCGGCCGGTCGGAAGCCGAGGTTGGCTCAGATGTCTTAGCGAATTCTTTCGGCTTGAGGGCCAGAAACACAGACCAGTCACCGGGCTCCCAATAGTCCTCGAATTGGCCACGCGAAGCAGCCAGTCCTTCCCGCGTGAGCCATTGAGGATCAAAATCGAGCGAAGGCTTCCCCTTTAACCCGAGACGCTCTTCAAGATATAGGGAGAACTTGGGAGCATCAATCATGGCCCCCTTTACAAACTCGGGATCAGCCTGCGGCGGATTCCTGGCCACCTCTTCAAATCTTCTACGTTCTTCGTCCGTGGTAATCGGCGCCATGAATGTTGGTTTCGCAGGCCAGGCGCCGATACAACCCTCATGCATCGCCCAGACCACACCACCCGCATACTGCTCTACAGCAGTAAAGAGCGAAGACATGACTTCCGGCTTCGGTCTGAACAAGGAAAAGCAGAACCGTGGAAACTCCCAGGTATCTTGCTTCGCTAGCGCGTACCCAAAGTCGCTAGGGTAGTCTTCACGCCGTATCTCTGCGGACGACGAAACAAACGTCCACCACTCAAGCGGCCCTAGCTTGCTGATGACGTGAGGCAGCCAGTCGCGATTGCTTAGCGCGGCACGATCCTTCGGCACTGGGTGTACGGCTGACATAGCGGGTCGCATTCCAAGGCTCAAGACAAGCGCGATCACTGAGAACTTAACCCAGGCGTTCACGACGCGTAATTATAGTCTGCCCCAACAGCCGAATATAATGAGTGGATTCATGCCAACGCAGACTTTACCTTCCCCGCTCGAACTTCAGGCTTCCCCCCATTCTTCAAGGCATAAGCTCTTCATTTTTCTGATCGTGCTGGTATGGGCCATTGTTTACATAGGCAGCCTCTCTCGACCCACGCTGCAGGACGATGCCGACACGGTCCACGCCGAAGCCGCCCGCGAAATGGTCCAAAGCGGCGACTGGGTCACCTTGCGGATCAACGGCGGCGATGGCGCGAATGGGTTCCGTTATCTCGAAAAAGCTCCGCTCATGTACTGGGCCGTGGCCGCGAGCTTCAAGCTGTTCGGCGTGCATGACTGGTCGGCGCGGCTGCCCATCGCGCTGGGCGTGCTGGCGCTACTGCTGGTCGTTTATCGCCTGGGACGCAGAGTCTACGGAGAACAAGGCGGTCTTTATTCCGCGCTGGTGCTGGCCACCGGCTTTGGTCCATTCATCTTCACCCGTATTCTGATTCCCGACATGGCCGTGGCCCTGTGGCTGGCGCTCGGCTTCGATTTTTTCCTCACCACTCTCGAACAAGCTGACGCCGGCCAGAAACCCTCACTCTGGCTTTGCTGGGGTATTGCCGCCACCATGGCGCTCAACGTCTTGACCAAAGGCTTGATCGGGCTGGTGTTTCCGGTCGGGACTATCGTCCTCTTTCTTCTGTTCACCGGACGACTGCGCCATCTCCTCAAACTGCATTTGTTTTCGAGCTTTCTGGTCTTTCTGGCGATCGCGGCGCCCTGGCACCTGCTTGCCGGCTTGCGTAATCCCGCGCAGGGTCAGGCCAAGGGATTCTTCTGGTTCTATTTTGTCAACGAGCACTTTTTGCGCTATCTGAAGAAGCGCTATCCCGCTGACTACGACACGGTTCCGCTGTGGCTCTTCTGGGGACTCAACCTGGTATGGCTCATGCCGTGGACGGCATTCGTCGTCCAGGCCTTTCGCCAGGTCCCACTGCGGGCGCGGCAGTGGCGTGCCGCGCTAAGTAAAGAAGCTCAAGGCACGCTGCTGTTCGCGATTTGGATCCTATGGGTCCTGGTGTTCTTCAGCTTCTCTAGCCGCCAGGAGTACTACGTGATTCCGGGAATTCCTGGCCTCGCGCTGCTGCTGGGCGGATGGCTCAAGAAGGAAGCTGTTTCGCCCGCGGACAGCCGCGAGCGGCGCGGAGGACGGATCGCGTCGGCGGTGTTGATGGTGATCGGCGTGCTGGCCTGCGCCGCAGCGGTAACGCTGGCCATGGAGTCGAAGACCCCACCGCCCAACTACGACATTGCCGATCTGCTCAAGAAGAACCCAACGGAATACGAACTTTCCTTCGGCCACTTCCTCGACCTTACGCCGCAAGCCATGGGTGCGTTCAAAGTCCCACTGCTGGCGACAGGCATCGCGCTGGCGCTGGGAACAATCTTGAGTTTCTGGTTGCGCCGCCGCAATCGCGCGTTTGCGGCCAACCTGGCGCTGGCGCTGATGATGGTCGTGGTCCTGCGCGCCGCCCACACCGGCCTTGAGATTTTCTCGCCGGTGCTTTCGTCCGAGAAGCTCGCCCGTTCCATCGAAGGCCATTGGCAGCCGGGCGCGGTCATCGAAACCAACGGAGACTACGAAACCGGTTCTAGCGTGAATTTCTACACTCATCGGCAAATTCGCATGCTGAACGGGCGTTGCAACAACATCTGGTACGGCTCCGAGTTCCCCGATGCGCCCAAGGTCTTTGATGACGACCTTTCCTTCGCAAGGCTTTGGCAGAGCGAGCAGACAGTCTTTCTGCTCACCGCAGAAGACGCGGTCGCAAACAATGCGCCGAGCGACAAATGCCCGCAGGACTTTAGATTGCCTGCTTACATCAAGGACAGGGCATGCCAGGTAGCGAAATGGGGAGGCAAGCTGGTGCTTACCAATGAGCGGAAACTTTGTCCTGCTCCGGCTCCGCCGCGGCAATGATACTTTCTTCAGGTTCGGGCAGCGGATACGCTGGGCGGATCTTGCCATCTTCGAGGATGAAGATATCGCCGCGCCAGTGAACCGTGTGGTCGGCAAAGCTCGCGAACCACACCCAGAAGGCCACCAGATCGCGCAAAGGCAGAAGCCATAAATGGCGCCACACGGCGCGGTCGTGCACCACGCCTAATCCGACTTCCAGAGCCACCGCCGCGCGTAAGAGAACCGCGGCAGCAAGCACTGCCCACGACCACCACGTGCCCGCAGCCAGGGCCACGGAGATCATAGCCCAGGGCAGGCCAAAGGTGAGCAGCAGACCGAGGTACCCCATGCGCCGCGAATCGCGCGTGCTCCGCGCCCAGCGCATCTGGTGTTGGAAGAACTCGCTGAAACTGTAAGCCGGCAGATGGGTTTCTACCACCACATCGGCCAGGACCACTTCATAGCCGGACTTGGAAACGCGGCAGCCGAGTTCAAAATCGTCGGCCAGATAATCCACCAGGGGACGCAGGCCGCCGATCGCGCTCAGCGCGGTGCGCGAGATCGCCAGGGTGGAACCCAGTGCAAAGTGAATGCCGCCTTCGACCTGGCGCGCGGTGAGCACGCCGGCGATAAAGTCGGTACTGATGCCGATGGACTCGAGCCTCGATCCCAAAGTGTCCGCTGCAATGCCGCGATACGGGCACGTCACCATTCCCACGTGGGCGCCGGCGAACGGCGCCATGACCCGCCGCAGATAGTCCGGGGTCACGTAAATGTCGCTGTCGTTGATCAGCAGATGGTCGTATCTGGCCTGGGGAAGCATCTGCACCAGGTTGCTGGTCTTGCGGTTGTTGCCCAGAATGCCAGGGCACACCACCAGCTGAATCGGGCACTGCGGGAACTCCCGCATCAGCTGCTCCACGGCTTCCACCGCGGGATCATCGGCTTCGCTCACGCCGAAAATGATTTCGTACTCCGGGTAATCCTGCACGCAGTGGCTGCGGAAGCTTTCGTACATCTGGGGATCGACCCCGCGCAGCGGTTTAAGAATGGAGACCGGCGGGGCAAACGCCGCAGCGGGCTTGCGGGCAGCGCGGCGAAACGCGCGCGCACTCCACAAACAAAGCGCGTAAAAACCCATGCCGCAGATAGCCATTCCTGCGGCCACGATGCTGGGTAGATGGTGCAACATCAGTTCAGAGTCTTAGCTGCCTCTATTGTAAGTCACTTTCGCGTCCGAGACGCTTCAGTGGACCACCCTATACATCATTGTGGCGATGCAAATGACCGACAAGTGTTGCGCCATCATAGCAATTGTTGAGGAAAAAGTAATTCAAAAGTTATGCCTGGGTCAGAACAGGGGCAATTTGTGCTGTCCGGGTGCGGATTGCAGATCGTCGAGGGGAGCTTTGGATGAAGATCTTTTCACGTGGGGTGGGCAGGGGAAATGGGTGTACACTTGCTGCCGTTTTTTGAAGTCAAAGAGGAGATTCCGGCAACAAGGAGATTCCGGTCCATAGGAGGACCTACCGATGCCTACGGGAAAAGACACGCTAAACCCTAAGGGGCTTGCCAACTGCGCGAAATTGTTCCTCGACGTTCAACCGCAAGTTCGCGCGCTTTGCACAAAGATTAAGCGCTCTGCGGATTTCGCCGCACAACTGGACGAAGCCGTCGGGAAAAATGACAAGGAGATGGTGGCCAAACTCCTGCGGAGGGGCGGCATCACCAAAAAAATTGCCCTTCTCGAAATTGACTCCGATAAGAAGATAAGTTTCTTTATTTGTTTCGGTATTTGCTTTGGCTTCAGCTTTGAGTGGTAGCCACAGCTGAGGCATGTGGTGGACGTAGAAAAACTCTCGGGCGTGTCTTAGGAGGCGTCGGCGAACGTAGCTGCCAACTTAGGTAATCGTGGCAGCCAGCGAACTCTCGGAAGTGAACCTCGCTTATAATAGGGTTAGCTGATGCTGGACCGGATGGTCGCCGTCTTTTCGCGAACGCCCGCCTCGGGCGGGGCCGCGCGACAAGAGGGAGGAAAGTCCGAACTCCGCAGGGCAGTTGTGCCGGATAACGTCCGGGAGGACGCGTTCAAGCGCGTTCGACGGAAAGTGCCACAGAGAACATACCGCCTCAGGCGCATGCTTGTGGTAAGGGTGAAAAGGTGCGGTAAGAGCGCACCGCCTGGCCAGTAATGGCTGGGGCATGGCAAACCCCACACGGAGCAAGACCAAATAGGGAAGGAATGGGATGGCCGGGTGAGCGGAAGGCGAGAGCCGGATCGCTCGAGCCGGCCGCGAGGGCGAAGCAGGCGAAAGCCGTTGCGGAGCCCTTGAAAAAAAGCCCCTTGCGTGCCGGCCCGGCGCGCCCAACTTCCGGGTAGGTCGCTTGAGCCTGTCAGTAATGGCCGGCCTAGAGGAATGACCGTCAACGGCGGCAACGCCGTACAGAATTCGGCTTACAGGTCCAGCATCACATGGGGCCCTCGCGGTCGGAAACGATTGCGAGGGCTTTCAATTTTTCTTAGGCAGGAAGCCCGGGTCATCGTTTCGCCTCAAGATCAACCGCAATCTGCGTAACAGTGCCGTTGGGACCGGCAACCCAGACAGTCGAAGCTCGGTTGCTTTGTTGTGTGGCATTCAGACTCTGATCGGTTTGCTTCTGCCCGCTTTTCGCCAAGACAAATGTGCCTGTGGTGCCAACTGCAAAAAAGACACCGGACTGCAGCCGGGTCACGGAAGAGAGATAGACTCCCGCTGGAGCGGTCGGCGCTCCTACCTGCCAAGTGATGCCACCATCGCGAGTCTGCATCACGTTGGGTAAATTCGAACTTTCCGGGTGCGCGTAGTCACCGCCGACGGCGATCCCATTGGTCGCGTCAGTAAACGCCAGCGAGAATATCCCGGACGACGCGTTCTCCGGACGCATAGGCGTCTCATAGACCGCCCACGTAGCGCCCCGGTCCGGCGAACGAAAAACGCGCGCCACGTTGGCTCCGCCAGTCGCGAACCAGACGTTGCTGCTCCCCTGCACCGTCAAACACGAATTGCTGGCCGCAAACGCGCCCTCATTCTTGAGCGCGGGTGGAAGCGCAACCGGCAGAACTTGCTGCCAGGTATCGCCGCCGTCCTCGGTGGTAAAGAGAACGAACTTGCCCTCGACAGGGTCGCTGAGCACGATGCCGTGCTTGCGATCCCAGAAGGCTATGGCGTCGAAGAAAACTCCCGCGCGCTTCTCCTCGAATACCCGTTTCCAGGTCTTGCCGCTGTCGAGCGTACGATAGATCTGCGCCTGGCCTTTCTCCGCCGGCCCGGAGCTGATGATGATGGCTGTCTTTTCATCGAAGGCGCGGATACCGCGGAAGTCGAGCTTCTCCGCGCCGGGGACGGTCAGCACAGACCAGTTCTTGCCGCCATCTCCGGTGCGCATGACAGTGCCTTCGCTTCCGCTGGCCCAAACCACGTTTTGACTGACCACGCTGAGTCCCCGCAGGCTCGACGTCGTGGCGACGTTCACTCGTTCCCACTGCCCGTTGGCTGCGATTGCGACCAGCAAAATCAAAGAAGAACAGAATTTCATCCCAGTTCTCCTCCCTGAGCTGATGCCCGTTTTTGATGGCCCCATTTTGCTGGCACGACTGAGGCCGTGCCCCCTATAACATGTGGAACGACCTCTAGATTCTAAGGCGAGAAGACACAGGAAGGTAGGACTTTCGGCACCAGCCGAGCCCCTCAGCACACTGCCTTAGCCGTTGTCCTTTGGTGTCGCAGCGCAGCCTCCAGTCGTTGGCTTATTCTCCCGAGCGTGCCAGCTCCACGGCGCGCAACAGCGCCTGCACCTTGTTCAAGCACTCCTGGTATTCGCTTTCAGGAACGGAGTCGGCAACGATCCCTGCGCCTGCCTGCACGTAAGCCTTTTTGCCTTTCACCAGCATGGTGCGGATAACGATGCAGGAATCGAGATTGCCGGCAAAGTCGGCATACAGCACTGCTCCACCGTAGATACCGCGACGCACCGGCTCCACTTCTTCGATGATCTCCATGGCCCGCACTTTTGGCGCGCCGGTGAGCGTGCCCGCTGGGAAACAAGCAGCCAATGCGTCCACCGGACTCAGGTCTTGGCGCAGCGTGCCTTCCACGGCTGAAACCAGATGCATGACGTGGGAGTAGCGCTCCACGAACATCAAATTGGGGACCTTGACGCTGCCGAATTCGCTGACTCGGCCCACGTCGTTGCGGCCTAGGTCCACCAGCATGACGTGTTCGGCTCGCTCTTTCTCATCGTGGCGAAGTTCCTGCTCCAGGCGTAAATCCTCGGCTTCATCCTTCCCACGCTTGCGCGTCCCGGCGATGGGGCGGTATTCAAGCTTGCGTCCGGTCACGCGCACCAGCATTTCCGGCGAGGTGCCCAGGATGGTCATGCCGCCCATGCGCAGGAAGTACATGTAGGGCGATGGGTTAACGCGGCGAAGCGCGCGGTAAATATTCAGGGGCGGCACACCCGGCTCCAGCTCCACGCGCAGAGAAGGCACGGCCTGGAAAACGTCGCCCGCCATAATGTACTCCTTAATCTTCTCTACCGTGCCCAGGAATTCGGGCTTGCTGACGGAAATCGCAGTCTTCAGTTTTCCTTTTTGCGGTCTTGCCGGCTTCAGGAATTTCTTCGCCAAGGGCGCCGTCAGTTGCTTCTCAATCCTGGTAATGTCGCGCAGCGCCTGCTCGTAGGCGCGGCGCGGCGAAGTCCGGCGCACGTCAGCTGTGGCGATAATGTAGATCTCGTGGCGGACATGGTCGAAGGCCAGCAGGCGGTTGAAGAACATCAACTCGCAATCCGGGACACCCAAATCGTCCTTAGCCAGCTCCGGCAGCTTCTCCAGTTGGCGCACGGCATCATGCGAGAAGAAACCCACGGCGCCGGCTGTGAACGGCGGCAATCCCGGTACCCGGGCGGTCCGGTGCTCGCGCAGCAGGCGGTCCAGGATCTTGAAGATGCTGCCTTCCATCTCCCTTTTCTTGCCGTTGCTTTCCAATGTGATTCGGTGACCGCGGGCGCGGAGCGTCATATAAGGTCGCGCACCCAGGAACGTGTACCGGCCGACTTTTTCTCCGCCTTCCACCGATTCCAGCAGGAACGCGTTGAGCTCGTCCGCGGCGATGCTCAAGAACGCGGAGACCGGCGTGCGCAAGTCGGCGGCCACTGTTTTGGCCACCGGGACCAGCGTGGCGTTGCGCGCCAGGGCCGCAAACTCTTGATAGGAGGGCAGAATCATCGGGTATTTATCTTACCGGATAAGCCACTCCCTGACCCTTCGCCGCCCCCAGGTTGTCCGGAGGGACACGTCCTTCTTTCCCCTCGTAAAGTACACATTTGATTACCGCAAATCGTGGCAGCTGGCCTGCGGTTTGGATATACTTTGGCCACCCTCAGGCCCTCCTCGCAGGAATGGATGTCCCGTCTGAGCTCCCCCGGTGCTCGTAATGGCAAGAATATTCGACCGAAGGTGAAGTGATGCTGGTCAGATTCTGGGGCGTGCGCGGTTCTACACCCACTCCTCAGCCGGAAAACTTGCGTTATGGCGGCAATACTTCCTGCGTGGAAGTGCGCGTCAATGGGCACATCTACATCTTTGACTGTGGCACCGGGTTTCGCAATCTGGGCAAGCAACTGCAGCAGGAAACCAACGGCAAGCCGCTCAACGCGCACATTTTCCTCTCTCACTTTCATTGGGACCACATTCAGGGCATTCCCTTCTTCACGCCGTTGTATCAGAGCCAGCGCAGTTCGTTCGTCTTTCATTCCTCCGGCCGGACGCGCGGGCTCAAGCGCGCGCTCGAAGAACAGATGTCGGATCCATATTTTCCGGTGGACATGAATGAGATGGCGGCACGCCGCCAGTTTTGCGACATCGAGGAAGGCCGCCTGGCTTTCGACGATTGCGTGATCCACACCAAGTGGCTCAATCATCCGCAGGGCTGCCTCGGTTTCCGTATCGAAACCAAGGACGGTGTGGTGGTCTATGCCACTGACAACGAGCCTGGCCATCCAGGGTTCGATAAGAATGTGCGCCTCCTGGCCGAAGACGCCGATGTGCTGATCTACGATGCGCAATACCTGCCCGAGCAATACGAGGCGCAGAAACGCGGCTGGGGGCACAGCCACTGGCGCGAAGCCGTGAACGTTGTGATGGAAAGCGGTGCCAAGGAACTGGTTCTCTTCCATCACGATCCTGACCACACCGACGAGTGCATTGATTCCGTGGTGACCAAGGCCCGCGAGTACTATCCCAGAGTGCGCGCCGCGGCCGAAGGCATGGAAATCAAGTTGTAGTGGCCGAGAGCGCATGTCATAAGCGCCACCAACTGGTAACCGACATCCGGGTACTGCCAACAATCGCCGTCATCGCGCGTGAGCGCCGTGATCGCGCGTGATCGGAAACCAAACCCGACTACTCGATGGGGTAAACATTTGCCTTGCCCTCTCGCCGCACCTGACACCGCGATCGTCTTCAACAGTGTCATCAGTGTCACCTGTGGTGAGGTTTGTTCTTGCGCGCAACTATGCTGCGGAACGCAGCGGGGTCACCGAGATCAGCCCGATGCGGATGGCATACTGCACCAGCTCGGCGCTGGTGCGTATACCCAGGGAGCGCATCATCTCGTATTTGTAGGATTCCGCGGTGCGAGTGGAAATGCCCAGCACCGTGGCTACTTCCTTCATGGTCTTGCCTTCTGCCACAAGTTGCAAGACTTCCCGCTGCCGCCGGCTGAGGCGGGCTCCGTCTTCTTCGGAATGACGCGCGGCTTCGGCCAGGACCGTAACCAGATCGGCGGGAAACGCCGCGCTGAGATAATAGCGGCCGTGCAACGCGGCTTCTACCGCTGCGTGGATGTCTTCGCTGGATCCCTGCTTGAGCACGTAGGCGGAAGCACCGGTTCGGAAAGCCTGCACTGCAAGCCCCATGTCCAGATGCATAGTCAAGACCACGAACTTGGCGCGCGCGCCGCTCTTGTTGAGCGCACGCAGGGCGTCCATGCCGTTGAGCAATGGCATGGAGATCTCGGTAACGATCACATCGGGGTTCAGCTCTTTCGCCAGCGTGATGAGCTCGTAGCCGTTGGCGGCGGTTGCCACCACGTCGTAGAACTGCTCCAAGAGCTTGCTGAGGCCGTCAGTCAGGATTTTCTGCTGGTCGGCCAGGAGGATTCTTGCCCGCATGCTTGCTCCTTCAAAGAGGTCGGCAGCCCGCCGGTGCGCATTGCTGAAGCGCCTGCAGAACGCGTTCCCCCGTGAATCTACTGTTCGCAGTCCGTATTACTTCCTGAGAACAAATACCGCTTGCATACTGTGAAGTCCTGCG
>DATFXI010000349.1:0-2673 GCA_035316085.1 Candidatus Angelobacter sp. | reverse complement strand
GCCGCACTTGTGTAATAAACGAAAAGAGTGCCCGAGCGTACTCACTGTTTAAGGAGGAAAGATGGCAGGAATGACTAAGACCCAGATCGTCCGTCACCTGGCGGAGAGAACTGGGACGAACAACAAGACGGCAGCTGCGTTCCTGGAACACCTGGCGGACACCGCAATCAAAGAGACAAAAAAGGCTGGTGTGTTCGTGATTCCAGGCCTGGGCCGCTTGGTGAAGTCCAACCGCAAAGCCCGCATGGGGCGCAACCCTCAGACCGGCGAACCCATCAAGATCGCTGCAAAAACCGTTGTCAAGTTCCGCGTGGCTAAAGCCACGAAAGATGCAGTCGCACCCAAGAAATGAATCGGCCACCGAACTGCAAGAATCAAAGGCCGGCTTCGCAGCCGGCCTTTCGTTGTTTCCTGTTGCTTCGCTCCACCGCCAGAGAGTTTGGCTGCGCCACAGAGCCTCTCTTACATTGCCTTCCGATGTAGGCGATCACGCGCGATCACGGCGATTCCGGCGATCATGCTGTCCGGCCGTCCAGGACCTTGTTCACCAACCGGTCAGCTTCGCGGTTGGAACTGCGCAGCACGTGCTCGATTCCGAAGTACTCAAGTTTTCGCGCCATCGCCCGCGCGCGCTCGAAGAGTTCTCTCAACTGCGGATTTTTAACTTTGTACTCTCCGCGCATCTGGCGCACCAGCAGTTCGGAATCGCTCAGCACCTTCAGCGACGGATACTTTTCCCGCAGAGCATAATCGAGCGCAGCCAGCAATCCGGAATACTCGGCCACGTTGTTGGTTTGGATCCCCAGATATTCTCCCCACTCGGCAATCACTTCACCCCTTTCATTGCGGATAACCACGGCGCATGCTGCCGGCCCGGGATTGCCACGGGCGCCGCCGTCAATGTTGGCGCGGATGGCGAATGGCCCGTGCGCCTGCGCCGGTTTTCTAAAAAGCGGAGTCTGCTTCACGCGCCCTCCGCCAGCCGTGCCGCCAGCCGCTCCGGCAAGCCGGCGGCCAAAATCTTCTTCTGCGCGCCGGCGATGTCGTAGGGCACGCGATAAAGAGTAACCTCGCTGCGATCGGCATCATACAAAGCGAACGCAGCGCGTGGATCGCCGTCGCGCGGCTGCCCGACGGAGCCGGGATTCACCAGATATTTGGCCGTCTTGACCAAGGGAAAGCTGAAGTGCTGGGGGCCCGGGCCCGTCTTGTAGCGGGGAACAACCACGCCCTCTTTCTTCCTCACGTCGTCAATCCAGTACGCGCCCTGCACGTGAGTGTGGCCGAAGAAAGTAAGCTGCGGAGTTTGTTTTTCCAGGATGGAGTACGCCTCGCGGCCGGTGAGTACGTATTCGTCCTCATCCCGCGGCGAGCCGTGGACACACTGGAGCCTTTCGAGCGGCGCGACCGGGCCCTGCGGCAGGCCGCGCAGGAATTCCATGTTGTCTTCGCTCAGGCGCTCGCGTGTCCACAGCGCGGCCCGGGCGGCTACCGGGTTGAAGTCGTCCAGGCTCATCCGGCCAGTGCACGCCTTGTCGTGGTTGCCGCGCACAAAGACTTCGCCCAAGGCGCGCGCGCGCCCCGTGACTTCGTTAGGATTGGCGCCATATCCCACCAGGTCGCCCAGGTTGAACACGCGGTCGTGCCCGGGCGCAGCTTTCAGGCAGGCTTCCAGCGCTTCCAGGTTAGCGTGGATGTCAGAGATGATCAGGATACGCAAATAGTTTCTCTCTTGCCGCGTCGCCACGGCGCCGTGATGGATCTGCCGACCGGCGTGAGTATGAGTCTAAATCAGCGAGGAACATCATAGCGTTGTGCGCGCCCAGTGTCCGGGAGCAATCTCGCGCAGGGGCGCCGGGGCCATCGAACTTTGCCGCTCGACGGTCGCCAGCGGCCGCGTGCGCTCGGTCTTGAGGGTAGGAATAGCGCTAATCAGCCCTTGCGTATAAGGATGCGCCGCCTCGGCAAAAATCCGCGTCACCGGACCCATCTCCACGATCTCGCCGCCCAGCATTACGGCTACGCGGTCAGCCACGCGCGACACCACGCCCAGGTCGTGGGAAATGAACAGCATGGCCAGCTTGTGTTTTTCGCGCAGCGCAGCGAGCAGCTCCAGGATCTGCGCCTGGATGGTGACGTCTAGCGCTGTCGTGGGCTCGTCGGCAATCAGCAGTTGCGGATGATTGACCAGGGCCATGGCGATCATCACTCGCTGGCGCTGCCCGCCGGAAAGTTGGTGAGGATAATCTCGCGCGCGATGCTCCGCGTCAGGGATGGCAACTTCACGCAGCGCTTCCAACGCGCGCTGCCAGGCTTCACGCTTCCCGGCGCGCCGGTGGGCGAGCACGGCCTCCGCCACCTGGTCGCCCACGCGCATCACCGGATTGAGCGCGGTCATGGGCTCCTGAAAGATCATGCTGACGCGTGCCCCGCGCACCGCGCGCATGTCCTCCTCCGCCAGGCGCAGCAGGTCCGTTTCGCCAAGATGAATTGCACCGCTGACGCGCGCCTGCGGCGGCAGCAGACGCAGGATGGCCAGCGCTGTGGCCGACTTGCCCGAGCCAGATTCTCCCACCAGCCCCAGCGTTCCTGATTCCGGGATCGAGAGACTCACATCGCGGACGGCGTTCACTTCGCCGGTTTGGGTGGCGAAGGTGACGTTGAGGTTGTCGA
>DATFXI010000348.1:0-3707 GCA_035316085.1 Candidatus Angelobacter sp. | reverse complement strand
ACTTTCCAGCGCCAGCAGCCGTTTTCGGATAGCAAAGCGCTCAGGAAAATCCGTGAGCAACGCGGCCGCAACTTCGCCTTTGCGTCCTTGCGTTTTGGTCACCTTGGCCAGAGTGACGAACTCCCCAGGGCCGGTTTCCTTTCGCGGGGGACAATGTTCGCTCATGGCTGCCGGGTCCGTGGCGCGGGCCGGTACTTCAATCTTCGATGATCTCCAGCGTGTAGCGCTTCTTCAGCTTCATGCTGGCTGCGCCCAGGATGGTGCGGATGGATTTCGCCGTCCGTCCTTGCTTGCCGATCACCTTGCCCAGGTCAGTTTGCGCTACGCGCAATTCCAGCACGGTGGAGTCGCCATCGTCGACCGGGGTAACCTGAACGTCGCCGGGGGCATCCACCAGGGCCTGGGCAATCTGCTCTACCAGAGCACGCATGTCGCCTGCCGTCTCCGTCATAAGACCGTCCTTTTGCTGTGCTTGGGGACCGGTACATTCTCTTGCGACTTGCTTGGGGAGACCTGACTTCTACGAGCCTGTTTTAGGCCGCGGTGCCCGACGGAGCCGGCGCCGATGCCGGCGCCTTGGCCATCAACCGGCGGACCGTGTCAGAAAGCTGTGCGCCCTTGGATACCCAATAATCAATCCGGTCACGCTTCAGATCGATGGTCGCAGGAGTCGTTCGGGGATTGTACAAACCCACAACCTCCACCGAACGCCCGTTGCGTGCGCGCTCCTTGTCAATCACCACTACGCGATAGTAAGGCTGTTTGCGCGCACCAATACGCGCCAGTCGAATCATTAACACTGTTTTACTTGAATCCTTTCCTGTTTGGGCCCCAACCAGCCGGGCAAGTGGTTATTATCGCGTAAGTTAGAGGTGGTTGGCAAGCCAGAGGAGGGTCCAGGATCGGGTGGCTGTGTTCGCCAGAGCAGCGTGCTGTGGAAGGTGTTTCGCGGGCAGATTCGCTCGCCAGCTGCGGAGACCGGGAATCCGACCTGGCGGCCTGCCCCCAACTTCCGGGACAAGGCCGCCAAGTCGTTTGCAGCGAGCAAGTTTCAGTTCTCGGCGTCTCTCGAGGTGAACGGCAGCACGGTGATCTGCTCCTTCTGACCGCATTCAGTTGTTCCGGGTCGAGCCTGGCAGCAGGAGAATTTAACGGCGGGGAAACCCTCTTTAGGTGAATGAATAGTTAAGGAGTGGTTAAAAGAATGTGAAGCGCATTTCGGTGCGGATAAAGTTGCTCGGGTCTCCCGCATGCGGGGCGACGTCGTCTCTGGCGTTTACAGATGTGAGATTTCGTCCAGCACTCTGGCCAGCGCGTAACGCATACTTTCTGCCGACCGCACCGTGAAAGTCCGCACACGCAGCGGCCGCAGCATTCTTTCGAGCTTTTTGATGCCGCCAGGCGCGCCCTTGGGGCCGGCCTTTCCCGATTCGTACTCGAGATAAAAGACCGCGCACTCCGGCTGGTTGGCTAAGGAAACCGCCGGCAAATCAGGGAAGGAATAGGAATCCATAGCGCCGCCGACCACGACAAAGACCACTAGAGGATCTCCAGCGGGCCCGGGCGCGTCGGGCGCCTCCTTCAGGCGGCGCACCAGTTCGTCGCGTAGAAAAACCGGGCTGTGCCGGCGCTCCATCAAACTCCGCACTGAAACGACGGCGGGGCCGTTCCCCCCTGCCAGCGAATCCTTGAGCGGCGACCAATTCAATTCCTGCAGATTCGGCTGTTCCACCGTGACGCGCTGGCCGTCGAGGTCCAGCGCCGCCACGCTGACCGAGCCTTTGGACGGGCTGAACTGGCTTAACACTTTCACGATCGGCAAGACGCCCGCGAGGTAGTGTTCATAGCTTTGAGTATCGCCGAGAAAGACTTCAGAAGCCGTCATATCAGCCAGCACTTCCATGTGCAGCGGACGCGCGGTGCGTATCGGCAAGTTAAGACGGCCTTGGGTGTCCGATCGGTACAGGCCGTCAAGGCCGCCGATCGCCGGAGACAGAAATTCCACGCTGGGCAATCCGCGCCAGACCGCCGGGAGCGGATCGTCGGCCAGCGCGGCGACGCTCAGTTTGTGGCGAAGCAAGTTGTGCTCGCCGGTCTGGGAATCGAAGAGCGCGATTTCTACGTCGTACTCGCCGGGAAGCACAAACATTCCCCAGGAAAACGGCACGTCGCCCTTGGACGTGACTCGTTTTGATCCGGCGCCGGCGTCGTTAAGGTCCAGAATCTGTCCTGTCCGGTAGCGGCGGCGGGAGCGGTCCGTGACCTGAAGCAACAGAACGATTCGGTGACTTTGCCGGACAGAGATTTCCTTGAGCGGCAAGTGAATTTCAATCCCCGCCTCCAGGCGTTGGTGGAGTGACAACTTGGCAGGAAACAGTCGAACCTTCCAAGGAACCTGTTCGCGCTGGCCCTCAGCCTGCCAGCGGTCAAACGAGGTTTCGGCGAACAGCGCTTGCTGCGCCGTGCGTTGGGCGGGAAGAGAGGCGGCAAGCGTGGTCCAGGTCAAGACCGCCAAGGCGCTCTTGGCGGCAAGCCGGCTCATGCGCCGACGGCAGGTCATCAGTCCCCCCAGAAAAAAGTGGGTGCATCATAGGCGGACAGCGCCTGGCGGCGCAACAAGGAATTTACCGTATTTCCCAACCTATTGGCGCTGGGGTTTGCCGGAACAGCCGCGCTCGGCGACAATGTCTGCCATGCGAATCGGACAACCTTGGGGTCCCCAGTGCGGGCGGTTTTCGCGTGATGGTGTAGAAGCGCGGGCCCGGCAGTGCCTTGCCGTTGCTTGCCTCGTCCTCGTCAGCACACAGACGTCGCAGTGTGACACACGGCCGCTGCCCCAGGACCAGGGTGCGGTCCGTCTTTATCAATTGCTGACCAAGCTCAAGACCACGGCGCGCCTGATGCAGGTGGTGGCCCACCCCGACGACGAAGATGGCGGCGTGCTGACCTTGCAATCCCGCGGCAGGGGCGTCACCTCGCTGCTGTTCACGGTCACGCGCGGGGAAGGCGGCCAGAACAAGTTCGGCGCGGAAACGTCGGACGAACTCGGTATCCTGCGCACGTTGGAGCTGCTCGAAGCCGACAAATATTACGGCGTGGAGCAACGCTTCAGCCGCGTAGTGGACTTCGGCTTCTCCAAGACCGCGGAAGAGACGTTCAACAAGTGGCACGGGCATGACGTCGCACTGGGCGACCTGGTGCGTGCGATCCGCACTTTTCGCCCGGATGTTTTGACCAGCCGATTCAGCGGCACGCCGCGCGACGGCCACGGCAACCACGAAGCTTCTGGCGTATTGACGCGCGAGGCCTTCCGCGCCGCCGCTGATCCCAACCGGTTTCCGGAGCAGATCAAGGAAGGCCTGCTTCCCTGGCAGGCGAAGAAGCTGTACCTGGGAAATCCGCCGCGCATGTTCCAGGGTGGAAACGTTGCTGACGAAGACTACACGGTGAAGCTGGACATCGGCGAGTACTCACCCGTGCTTGGCATGTCGTACACACAGTTCGCTCTTGAGGGCCTGGCCCACCAGACTTCGCAGGGCACAGGAGGTATCCGCGTTCCCCCGGGCCATCGGTACACTTACTACAAGTACATTGAAGGAGTTCTTCCACCAGCGATACAGAAGCCCAGTGGCCACGAAGACGATTTCTTCGATGCTATCGATACAACATTGGTCGGCTTGGCGTCGCGGCTCGGTGCGGAAGAATCA
>DATFXI010000347.1:0-3657 GCA_035316085.1 Candidatus Angelobacter sp. | reverse complement strand
CGCTCTTGCCAGGTGATGGGTTGCACTTCCAGCACTGCCAGAATGTTCTCCTCCACGGTGAGCTTGCGAAACACCGAGGGTTCCTGGGGCAAGTAGCTGATCCCGTAACGCCGCGCCCGCAGGTACATGGGAACATCGGTGATCTCTTCTCCATCTACCAGCACGCGGCCACTATCGGGGGGTACCAACCCCACCGCCATGTAAAAGGTCGTGGTCTTGCCGGCACCGTTTGGACCCAGCAACCCCACCACTTCGGCCTGATTGATGTGGAGACTAACCCCGTTGACTACCCTGCGCCCCCGATACGATTTCGCGATTTCGTCCGTGGCCAGGGTCTGCATTTACTTCTTGCTCGTGTCTTCCTTAGTCCGGGTTAGTGTGAGGGAAGAATCTCCGCTACCTACCAGCACCCTACCATCGTGAGTAAAGAAAGTCAACGAATCGCCCGTAATTTGGCCCCGTTCGGCATCAAAAATGCTAGGAGGATGCCCCGCCGAGCCCGTGAGCACGAATTTCTCCTCCTCACCGGTATAGACGAGCCGGTTTCCTGTGGCTTTGCGTCCAGGCTGCTCGATCTGGATATCCCCCAGGGCGACAATACGATCCAACTGGCTTCCGGCTTGCGGGCTGCTCTGGCTGCCTCGCGCACGCAAAAGCACTTGGACGGAGTCGGCGGTTACAGTGCTCCCTTCAATTCGCGTAAGGACATTGCCGTTGAACACTGCTTTGCGGTCGGCATCGACGTAGGAAAGCTTGTCAGCTGCAACGTTGACGGGGGTAGACTTCCCTTTTTTGTCAGTTTGCACAAAAACGGACACAACTCGGGCCGTCTTGTCCGCCTGCGCCTGAAGACTGCGTTGCGTCCGGTCAAAGACTATGTTGGGGGCCTCAACCACGTCCTGCCCCCGCCACAGCCGGGCAGCCGTGTAACGCGCCGTGCCGCTGCTGCGCGTGGCCGTCATGGTGTTCCCGGTGACGTGCACCGGATCCGCTGAGCCCAGCATGGCTCCGCCACCCGCCGCCTGCGCTTTCTGGTTGTACGTGGTCTTGACGTTGCCCTGGGCCAACATGCTTCCGTTCTTGCGGCTCAGCTGTATGCTGTCCGCGGTGAGCGAAGTATCAGTGTCCGTGATTCGAGGCGAACCGCTCAGAACATAGCTCTCATCTGCTGCCGTGTATCGCGCACGATCGGCGCGTCCGGTGCGCGATCCTTCTGCATAGCGGAAGTCGCCGTTTTGCTCGGCGGAAACAATTTCACCTTTGTTGTTGAACGTAGCTGTGACATCGTGGCTGGAAGTGACGCGGTCAGGCTGGCCAGGCGTAACAGAAACGATCTTCGAATCCGGAGTCCCGATCACGGATTTCAGACGGTTCTGGTCGCTGAACTTTGCTTCAAACTGCGCGGCGCTGATCGTGGAAGTCGTGGGGCCCTGCGTCAGCACGATCTGCGCTGGGCCGGAGGACGTCAGCGCTTTCTCCACGACCTTGCCGTCGCGAACAAAAACATCCACGGCGGCGGCTTTAATCTGCTCCGACTTGTCGGCGGGACCTTGTTTGAACTCCAGGTTGTCCTCTGCGCGCGCCTTGTCCAGCCTTCCTTTGGCGCCGAAAGAAAGCAGGATGCGGCCGGCCTTGCCTTCCGCCGGCGGATCGCCTCGGCTAGCCATGGTCACGCCGCCGGAGAGCGTGCCCGACTTCGGCTGGCTCTCACGGTCCATCACCAGCTCACCTTCCGGAGCGGTGACGTCAAAACCTTTGGGGCCTTCTCGGACGGCATGCACGTTACCGGAACCGAGAATCCGGTCCACGGTGTTGTTGTCGCGCAGCAGTACGGTCAGCTTGTCAGTGGAGATGGCGCGCTGCGGTTGCTCCATGCGCGCGCCGTGCAGCACGATGCTCTGCGGGGTACGCGTGATGGTTGCGCTCCGCGCATTGACGTCCGCCTTCTTCCGTCCCGTGGTAGTAAGTTTCACCAACGAGTTCAGCACTAGCGTGCTGCCTCGGGAATCGTAGGTGGCGCCGACTGCGGATCCGGAGGCGTCCGGCACACGGAATTCAATCTTCTCCTTGGTGTGAGCCAGCCCAGTCTTCTCATTGAAATTGAGGCCGCTGGTCTTCAAATGCACCATGCTCTTGGTCGCCTGGGCGGCATCGGCTTGGCTGCTGCCGGGAACCGGAGATGTGGCTTCCAAATCGATTTCAACTTCGCCCTTGGCGGTTACGTCTCCGGTGCTCTTGTCGTATTGAAAATCGGTACCGAAAATCTGATCAGAACGGCCGCCTTCCTTTCCATAGAGAATGATGCTGGCGTCGTGTAGCTCGTAGCGCTGGCCTTCTTTGAACTGCTCGAAGCTGGAAGCGCGAATCGTGAACAGAGTCCGCCCGCCTTCAGACTTGGAAAAGGTAAAGCCTGTGGCGCGTTGTTCGACTCCCTTGGGAATGTTGTTGTGAGTGATTTCGGGCTGGTGTCGTATCCGCAGGATGCCGCGAAAATAATAGCCAGTGGCAACCACAGCTGCAAGCACTGCGCCTGTGGCGAAAAACTTTCGAAGCACCTTGGGATCTAAAGGCATGTCCTTCAATCTTAAATGAAAGGACAGCCCCAAAACCCGCAGGACTTAGTACTTCATCACCAGCGTTCCGGCAATCATGTCGTGCAAGCCCTGCTTTCGCTCGGTGAAGGCTACCACGATGTAAACGAGAGACGACAAGAGCGTTTGGGAGATGAGCTTGGCAAAGAATCTGCCGGTGGCGCGGCCAAAGGAAATCTTGTTCCCAACCACATCGGTGACCTTCAAGTGCAGGACCCGCTTACCAACCGTTCCCTGCCAGGACGAACTGGTCATCAGCGATTCGTAAAGCCACATTGCTGCGAAAATTAACGGGATCACGAGAAAGATGGCGCCTAACGCTTCGGGCGGCGGGTCTTGGCTGGCTTCCCCTGCCCGGACGATCTTGATGATCGAGGGAAGGAGGAAGACAAAAGCTAGCGGAGTTGCAATCGCGCTGATGATGACGCCATCAAGTAACGTCGCCACCACCCGAATCCAGAACCCGCCGTAGGGGTTGTACGCCGCCTGGGCCGGAGGCACGTAAGTTGCAGCCGGCGCGGCTGCGGAAACCGCGGGGACGCTCGCCCCCATGGACGCGCCACATCTTTGGCAAAAAGCCGCCTGAGTGGCATTCTGGGCGCCGCACTTCGAACAAAATACTACGTTTTCGGGCATATCCCGGACTATACGACACCGGCAACTGGGCTGCAAACTGAATTCGCCGCCCGGTGAAAATCTTCCAGCGTGAGTTGAATGCCGCCAAAGTCCGGATGATGATTCAAGCCCACAGTAAACGCCAAGTCGATGAGCTCGCCCGGCTGGTACGTTTCCTGCTGCAAGCGCTCCGCCATTCGCCACCCAATGGCTTCGTAGTTGAAGCTCGCTCGATCGCCAGCGGTTCTCTGCTTCACCAGCAACTTGAGATGTTTTTCTTTGAGCACTTTGGGGGGCATGAGCAAGTTCACGCCCCGGCTGGCGAACACTGGTTCCGGATTGCTCTGACCGAACGGCTCCAGGCGGGCGATCTCTTCCAGGAAGTTCGGCGTGATTTGGTGCAGCTGAAGTTCGGCATCGATCCTTGCTTCAGGGACAAGATCAGCGGCGG
>DATFXI010000346.1:0-25829 GCA_035316085.1 Candidatus Angelobacter sp. | reverse complement strand
TTGCGCCGCGCGTGTTACTGCGCAACCTTGCGCAAGACCAGCGCCAGATCTGGACCAGCCCGTTCAAGGCCCGGATCCAGGATTTAAACTGGCTGGTCCCGTTTGCGGGGCTGACCGCGGGCCTCATCAACGCCGACGCTGAGATTTCTTCGCGCGTCGACACCACCGGCACGTTCTCCAAGCATTCCAGCACTCTCTCCAACGGCGGCGTGGCGGCCATGGTGGGAGGGGCCGGAGGTTTGTACCTGTTGGGCAGCCTGCGCAGCGATGAACACCAAAAGGAAACGGGTATTCTCGCCGGCGAAGCCGCCATCAATAGTGTCGTGGTTGTTGAAGCCATCAGAGCACTAACGCGCCGCGCCCGTCCCAATGAAGGTTCGGGCCTGGGGGAATTTGGCAAGGGGAGCGCTCTCCATTCCGGGTTTCCTTCCATGCACGCCGCCTTGGCGTGGTCCGCGGCTACGGTTCTCACGCACGAGTATCCCGGCGTGATGACCAAGATCCTGGGCTACGGGCTGGCCACCACCGTCAGCATAGCCAGAGTCACGGGCAAAGATCATTTTCCCAGCGACGTACTGGTCGGCAGCGCGCTGGGCTGGATGATCGGCGAGCAGGTGTACGGAGCACACCATAATCCCGAACTCCGCGGCGAGGGCTACGGAACATTTCATCGCGGGCTATCGGAAGAGTTTCCGGGGTGGCAGAGCAAGTCGTCGCCTTACGTTCCAATGGACAGCTGGGTATATCCGGCGATCGACCGGCTGTCGGCGCTGGGCGCAGTGCACAGCGGAATCGCCGGACTGCGTCCGTGGACGCGGCGTGAGTGTGCGCGCATCCTGGAAGAAGCCGAAGCTGATAGTTCTGTAGATCCCTATGCCCCCGACGGCGGTGAAGCTTCGCGTTTGTACGCGGCGCTGGCGAGGGAATTTTCGAGCGAGATGGAAGGCCCGGAAGCGGAATACGTTTCACTGGATTCGGTTTATACCCGCGTGACGGGCATTTCAGGAAGGCCGCTGACCGATGGTTATCACTTCGGCCAGACCATCGTGAACGATTTCGGGCGGCCCTACCAGCAAGGCGTCAACGGGTTGGCGGGGTTTTCGACGAGCGGCTCCTCCGGACCGCTTGGTTTCTACGTGCGCGGCGAATTCGTGCATGCGCCCTCAGCGCCGGGAGTTTCCCAGGCTATCCAAGATTCGATCCAATTGGGCGATGCAAAAGTCACCACCGGCGCGAACTTCGGGCAACCCATCTTTCAACCGGCAACGCCGATTGCGGCCATCAGCACCTTCCGTTTGCTCGACAGCTACGTGATGCTCAACGTCAACGGCTGGCAGACTTCGTTCGGAAAACAGACGTTATGGACCGGTCCCACGCAAGACCCGTTCCTTTGGAGCAACAACGCTGAACCTATGTACATGTTCCGCGTTGACCAGACAACACCGACCAAGCTGCCCAGCTTCATGGGCTTCCTCGGCCCCATGCGCACCGAGTTCTGGGTGGGCAGGCTGACCGGCCAGCACTATGTGAACACCCAGGACAACAATATCTCGTTTCGTCTGGGACGGACGCTTTCGCGGCAGCCCCTGGTGAACGGCCTCAAGGTCAACTTCAAGCCCACGCCCAATTTCGAATTCGGCGTTGGCCGCACCGGGCTTTGGGGCGGACCGGAGTTTCCGATCAACCTGCATACGACTCGGCGCTCGTTTCTCTCGACCACGAACGCAGCCGGGCGCGGTAACGATCCCGGCGACCGCCGCTCCACGTTCGATTTCAGCTACCGCATTCCCAAGCTGAGGAACTGGCTTACACTTTACGATGATTCATTCGTCGAGGACGAAACCTCGCCCATCGGCTATCCCCGGAGGTCAGCGCACAATCCCGGCATTTATCTTTCGCATCTGCCGGGATTGCCGCACCTCGACTTCCGCGCCGAGGCGGCATTTACCAATCTGCCGGAATTAGTGCAACCGGTCAGCGGCGGGTTCTTTTACTGGAACGTGCGGTATCTCGACGGCTACACCAATCAGGGCAACATTATCGGCAACGCCACGGTGGGGCGGCAGGGAGTGGCGTTGCGGGCCGAGACCACATATTGGTTTGCGTCCGACAAGACGGTCCAGCTCGGCTACCGCAGCAATATTGTTGACAGCTTCTTTCTCGAAGGCGGAAACTTGCGCGACGTCCATTTGAAGTCCGAATGGAGTTTCGGTTCGAAAGTGTCGCTGTCCGCGTTTCTGCAATACGAGTGGTGGAATTTCCCGCTGCTGACAGCGGGCAACAAGCAAAATGATTTCACGGCTTCCTTTCAACTAACGTACTGGCCCCACTGGAGAATCAAACGTGGAAGCTAGCGGACCTGCCGTTGTTCCGGCTTACCGTCCCCCGGCGGAGGTGGTCAGGCCCTACGCGCCTCCGGGATCCCCGCCCGGCGCTACGGAAAAGCTTGCCCTGCTGTGGCGTGAGCGCCGCTTTCTTTGGGGCGTGTTGTGGAAGACCCTGGTAGCTTCGCTGGCTGTAGCCTTCTTGCTGCCGACGCACTATGAGTCGGTCACCAAGATTGTTCCCGGAGAAACGCAAGGCGGAGCGTTGATGGGAAGAATCGCCAGCAGCGCGCAGAATTCCGCCGTGGATCTTGGTTTGGACACGGCCAGCCTGCTGGGACTCAAGACCCCCGGCGCATTTTACGTGGAGATCCTGAAGAGCCGTACCGTCCAAGACCGGCTCATCGAGAGATTTGACTTGCAGCGCCGCTATTCGCTGCTGGGACGTACGTTGCCCGATCGTCTTTATGCCAGGCTCGGGAGCTGGGCGCGCGTGCCGCTTTACGCCGCGCGCAAGAAGCTCAAGAGCTTTACGGACTTTGACGAAGACAAGAAGAGCGGCGTGATCACTGTAACAGTTACCGACTATGACCGCGCAACCGCGGCCAAAATTGCCAACGCTTATGTGGAAGAGATGAATCGGCTGGCAGCGGAACTTAATACTTCCGACGCGCACCGCGAGCGTGTGTTTCTGGAAGAACGCCTGAAGTCCGCGAAACAGGATCTGGACCAGGCGTCGCTGGCCCTGGGCCAGTTCTCCAGTAAGAACAGCGTGATGAACCCGGAAAGCCAGGGCAGGACGATGGTGGATTCCGCGGCCCGCGTCCAGGGAGAGCTGATCGTGGCGGAAACCGATCTCCGGGGCCTGCGCGAACTCTATTCTGACGACAACATACGGGTTCGCACCGCCAAAGCGCGGATTGTGGCGCTAGAAGGACAACTCAAGAAACTGATGGGCGGCGCCGGCGCTTCTCCCGCCGAAGGCCGAGCCGGCGCCTACCCTTCGATGCGCGCGCTGCCGCTGCTGGAGTCGCAATACGCTGATCTCTACCGGCAAACCAAAATTCAGGAGTCAGTTTACGAGTTCCTGACCCGGCAGCTGGAGATGGCGAAGATCCAGGAAGCCAAAGAACTTCCTACTGTGCGCCAACTGGATAAGGCGGTGCAGGAGGAGAAGAAGTCCGGGCCTAGCCGCAGCTTGATTGTCGGATTGAGCCTGGCCTGCGCCTTAGCCCTGGGATGTTTTTGGGTGCTGGGGAAGCACACATGGGAACAATTACCAGTAAACCATCCGAAGCGTTTGCTGGCCGGCGAAATCTCAAGTGATGTGAGAAATTTCTTTGGCAAGACATTGAAACAAGACAGGTAGTGTAAACCGAGTAGGAGGCGAGCGAGGAACATGTCGAGCGGAAAAGAGAATCTGTTCCAGCTTTACGGGCCAGGCGCAGCTTCCCCGGAGGAATACTTTCACCGGCTGTCAAAAGTGATTCCGCACCTGCCCTATGCCGCCATTGAAGGAATTGCCCGAGCGCTGCTGCAGGCGTTTAGCGAAGACAGGACGGTGTTCGTTTTTGGTAACGGCGGCAGCGCCGCTGCTGCGTCGCACATGATGGTGGACATGAACAAAGGCGCGGCGGAGACGCCTGGCGCGCGGCGGCTGAAAGTCATGGCCTTGACGGATAACGTCCCGGTGCTGACGGCCTGGGCCAACGACTGCGGGTACGAACATATTTTTTCCGAGCAGCTCAAAAACTTTGTGCGGCGGCGGGATGTGGCCTTCGCCATCAGTGCCAGCGGCAATTCCGCTAACGTGGTGCGGGCGCTGGAAGCGGCGCGCGAACGCGGCGCCGTGACAGTCGGTCTGGCCGGATACCGCGGCGGGAAAATGCAAACCTTATGCGACGTTTGCGCCATCGTGCCCTGCGACGACATGCAGATGATCGAAGATATTCACCACGCCATGCTCCATTCCATTTTTACTGTAGTTCGGAAACGGATCAGCGCTGCCCCGCCGGAGGTCATGGCGGCAGCGGCCGGACAGTTCAAGAAGTAGTTTCCTCCTCATGAAGATCGCCTTCGACTTGCGCAGAATCAAGAACCCCGGCATCGGCAGGTACATGAAAGGACTGGCGGAAGCCGTACTGGCGCAGGCGCCGGAGCACGAATACTTGCTGGTGTTGCCGCAGGACGCGGCAGATGCGATCGCCGCAAGGGAAGCGCGGGTCGAGAAGGTTTGCGCAACGATCGCTTACTATTCACTGCGCGAGCAGGTGCAGCTTCCCCGCATCTTGCGGCAATACGGCGTGGACGTGCTGCACTCGCCACACTTCAATCTTCCGCTGGCATGTCCATGTCCCCTAGTCGTGACCATTCACGATGTAATCTACCTAGCGTGTAAGCAGGACCTGCCATCGCGCATCGGACGGATGTATTACCGGGGCATGATGGCGGCTGCAATGCGACGCGCCGCCCGCGTTTTAACCGACTCCGAGTTTTCCAAGCGCGACATCATTCGGCACTTGAACGCTGATCCCGCGAAGATCGAAGTGGTTTATCCCGGCGTAGACCCGGTGTTTCGCCGCATCACCGATGCGCGGCGAATCGGCGCTGTGTTGTCTCGCTATGGCATCGCCGACGACTACATCCTCTATACCGGCATCTATAAGCTCCGCAAGAACCACGCCGGATTGCTGCGCGCTTTCCGCGAATTTCTCTCGAACGGCGGAAGAGCCAAGCTGGTAATCGCAGGCCCAGTGGATGAAGGAGCCGCGGCATTGCGGCGGCAGGCCCAGGAGTTGGGCGTCGCGGAACAAGTCGTCTTGGCGGGGTTCGTTCCCGAGCAAGATTTGGCAGCGCTGTATTCGGCGGCGCGAGTATATGCTTGCCCGTCGTTGTACGAGGGTTTCGGCTTCACCGTTCTCGAAGCCATGGCGTGTGGCATCCCCGTAGTTTGTTCTGCGGAGACATCGCTCTCGGAAGTCGCCGGCAAGGCGGCTTTATACGCCGACCCGCGGAATGCGCAAGAGTTCGCTGCGGCAATCGACCGCGTATTCCGCGATGCCGAACTGCGCCGCGACTTGGTCGACAAAGGCGCAGCCAACTGTCTGCGTTTCCGGTGGGAAAACACCGCACGTAACGCCGTCGCAGCTTACCGATACGCCGCGGGCGCGTGTGGGGAAGCGGTGTGCGCATGACGGCGGGCGTATCAGAAGCAGAAGCGTTGCGCGTAGAAACCGGCTTAGACACCGTGGCTCCGCGGGCGCGCCTGCTTTCCGTCTCGCAGATCGTGCGCCGGTTGTTTCGCATGGCCCTGCTCTTTCTGGCCGCACGCCTGCTTGGCGTAGCGACGTTTGGCAACTACGCGCTTCTGTTGACCGTGGTGGAGATGATCGCACTCATTTCCGGCGTCGGCTACGTTGACTTCCTAACGCGCGAAGTTGCCAAGCGCTCCGGGGCTGCCTGGCCGCTGGGGGTCAGAGTCACCGTGCTGCGGCTAGCCTACGTTGTTCCCGCGCTGGGACTAGCTCTGCTGTTGTTAGCTGCCCTGCATTTTCCTTGGTCTCTTGTGGCAAATACAGGGTTGCTGTCTCTCACGCTGCTGCCGCGGGCTGTGGGTGAATCAGCGCAAGGGGTGCTGAAAGGCTTGCGGAGGTTCGCGCCCCTACCCTGGATTGAGCTGGTCCAGGGTGCAACAGTTGTGACAGCAGCGGTATTGTTGATTCGCCTCGGGCTGGGCTTGCGCGGGGTGATTATCGCGGAAATCTTGGGCGCGACCGCCGGATCCTTGGTGGCTCTGGTCAGTGTAGCCGGGAGCGCCCGCAGCGAGGCCGGGGATGCGCCGGGATTCCGCGATCTGGCCCACTCAACATTCGCGTTTAATGTTTATCCTTTCATTGTCAATGTATACGATCGCGTGGACGTCGTGCTCTTGGCCAAACTGGCCGGCAGTCTTGCTACTGGAATCTACGCTCTTCCGTACCGCGCGTACGGCACACTCAACATTGTTCCCTATGGCGTGATGGGGGCGCTGCTGCCGGCGCTTTCTGCTTCGGGCGTGGACCAGAGGGCCCGGGACGCATGCGCCCGAGCCATGAAGTTCCTCTACCTGGTGTCGTTGCTGATCGTGCTGGCGACGTTGACATTCGCCGGCCCTGTGGTTTCGTTTTTGCTGGGCGATAGTTACGCGGGTTCCATCCAGACCGTCAAGATCTTGATCTGGGCCGGCGTGCCAATGTTCCTGAACTTTGCCCTCAGCACGTTGCTGCTGGCGGCGCACAAAGAAAAAGCCTTCCTGTGGACGGCTTCAGTCTGTACCTGCTTCAATATTGCCGCTAACCTGCTGCTGATCCCGCGTTACTCCTACCTTGCCGCCGCAGCGATCACAGTGGCCACGGAATCCCTCCTTTTGGTCATGAATGTCTATCTGGTCAAAAGGCTGCTCGGGCAATCGGTGTTTCCCAAAGACGGCGTCAAGATCACCGCCGGCTTCATCGCGGTTGTGGCGGCCTATTGGGTGTTGGGGCGCGAGATTTCTCAAGTTTGGGCCGGTTCGGCGGCATGCCTGATATTTGCCGTGCTGGCACTGCGGACCGCTTCCGGCATGCGCGTGGTGAAGGCCCTGGTGGGGCAGTCAGGTACCCGCTCATGACCAAGGGCGCCAACCCGACCATCGCGTTCGACTCCTACATCCTCGGTGCGCATGCCCGCAACCACGGCATTTACGTGTACGCAAAGGAATTGTTGGGTTACTTTCGCGAGATGGCGCCGCAGTATTCGGTGGAGATCGCTCCCTATGTCTCCCCGGGCAGCGACAATGGCGCCAATCAGTTTACGGCTGCTCCGGGATTTCGTCCCCGGCCGACGGGGCTTCTTGAACGCAGCCGAGCGTGGCGCTGGGGCGGAGCCAGCATGCTGACCACGGCTTCCGGCGCGGACCTGGTGTTCAGCCCGGCAGGCACAACTCTGTATTGGGGGCGGCTGGCGCCCTCGGTCGTGACCATCCATGACCTGATTCCCGTCATGGTTTCCACAGGCCCCAAGCGAGCGAACCGCCTGTTGAGGTTTTTCTACTGGTCGGCGGCAAAATTGTCGCAGCGCGTGATTACCGACTCGTACCATTCGAAGGCCGACCTGGTCCGTCTGTACAACGTTCCAGAATCGAAAGTCTCGGTGGTGTACTTGGGCTGCGACCATAAAAGTTTCAACTGCACACCCCCTGATCCTGAATTGCAAGGAGCGTTGCTGAAAAGACTGGGCATTATCCGGCCGTACGTAGTGCATCACGGCGTGATCAAGGGATACAAGAACCTCAAGCGGCTGATCCAGGCCTACCGGCTGGTGCTGGAACGCAATCGCAGTCTTGACTTCGACCTGGTGCTGGCCGGGCCTCTGGGATGGGAATATGACGACATCCTGGCGGAAGCCACAAGCTGCGAGGGTTCGCGCGCGAAAGTTGTTTTCACACAGGCGCTCAGCGATGAGGATTTGGCCATGCTGGTGAAGGGAGCGGTCGTGGCAGCGATACCATCGTTGTATGAAGGCTTCTGCCTGCCGATGGTGGAGTCCATGGCCTGCGGCACGCCTACTATCGCCGCCAGCAGTTCTTGCCTGCCGGAAATCTCCGGCGGCGTGCTGCGCTATTTTGATCCCGTTTCCGTCGAAGCCATCGCGGTGGCGCTGGAGGAAGTCCTTGAAAACGAGACCCTGCGAAAAGAGCTGTCGGAAAAAGGAAGGCTGCGCGCTGCGGAATTTGACTGGCGCCGCTGTGCCGAACAAACGCTTCAGGTCCTGGCGAGATCCGCGTGCGAAGTCAGGGGCCAGGGGGGATGACGGGGCTTGAGAATTGCCTTCGATTCATGGGTGCTGTCGAGCCGCCTGCGCTGCCAGGGGACGTATGTTTACGCTCAGAGCCTGATCGCTCAACTTAAGAAAATCGCTGCCCACGAAACCACGACCGAACTCCGCCTGTTTACTTGCCCAGCCGCTGCCAACGACGCCAACAGCATAGAAGCCGCCGGCTCCTTCGAGCTTTTTCCCAGCCGCTGGCTGGCGCGTGACCGCCTGTGGCGGCTGGTTGGAGCCAACTTGGCAGCATCACGCGCCGGCGCCGACGTGATGTTTTCACCGACGTCCAACATTTTTCCCTGGGGAAGTGTGCCGGTGGTGTGCACTATCCACGACGTGACGCCGGTCGTCATGCCCTCGCATTCGCCCAAAGTGATCATGATGCTGAGGACTCTGTTGTGGGCGGCGGCCAAGTTCTCACGCGGGATCATTACCGTCTCGGAGCATTCGCGGAACGACCTTGTGAAAAGGTATGGCGTGGCCGAGGACAAGATTTCCGTGGTGTACAACGGTTACGACAAGGCTGTGTTCAATGAAACGCTACCTGACGCAGTGAGGCTCAAGACTTTGCGGCAGAAGTTTAGTACTTCCCGGCCGTATATTTTTCATCACGGCGTGATTCAACCTAGAAAGAATCTCAAGCGGCTCATCGACGCTTACCGGCTGCTGCTTTCGCGGAAGCGCACTTTGGAACTGGACTTGGTCCTGGCCGGACCACTGGGCTGGGAGCACGGAGAGATTGTCGCCGCGGCTGACGGCGGATGTGCCCAAGGCCGTGTGGTCTTAACCGGCGCACTCGACGCTCCTGACCTGGCCGCGCTCATTCACGGCGCCAGTCTGGTGGTGGTCCCGTCTTTATATGAAGGTTTCTGTTTGCCCATGGTGGAAGCCATGGCCTGCGGAGCGCCGACCATCGCCGCCAACGCCTCGTGTCTTCCTGAAGTCTCAGGTGGAGTTCTGCGGTATTTTAATCCGTTGGAAATTGAAGATATGACTGCATGCATGGACGCGGTACTTGAAGACAGTGCGCTGCGAGACGAGCTCGTCCGGCGCGGAAAGCAGCGCGCGACCTGCTTCGATTGGGAGCGCTGCGCCGCGGAAACATTGAACGTGATCCTGCGCCATGCGCGCAATGGAACTAATTGATGTCGATCGCAACCGAAATGCCGAGACCGCCGTTCGCCAAGGGGCGGACCATGGAGTCGGTGATCGCCCTTTTTGCCGTGGCTGCGGCTGCCCTGGTCGTGGTGGAACCCGGGGGCATGATGCTGGTCCTGTTCGTGCTCCTGGCAGCCATGGCAGCGATTCACTTTGATTTGTTTTTGTGCGCCATGGTGTTTCTGTTGCCCTGGCATCCGTTCATCAACTGGAAACTGCCTTTGCGCGACGCTCTGCTGCCGGCGCACCTTCTTTTGTTCGCCGGCGTGTGGGTCTTACAGGTGAAACGTGGAATCCTCCTCCAGGATTGGGTGTGGCGAGGATGGGCGCGCAAGGGCATGTTGGTTTTTACGGCCCTCGCAGTGTTTTCGCTGCTGGTCTCTGAGTTGCACGCCACGCTTGGCCCGTACAAGGCGGTGGCCAAGCTGCTGTCGTACGTGGCGATGTTTTTGAGTGTCGCAGCCTGGGCGCATACCCGGCAGCGGATTGAAACTATCGTCAAGCTGCTGCTAGCCTCGACCATCGGCGTGGCTCTCTTCGGCTTCTACCAGGCATTTTCCGATGGTTTCACATCGCTCTACTTCCGCATCTACCCGTTTGAAGAAGATATCTTCGATTCCACTGGAGGCTGGACGGGACGCATTACGTCATTTTTGTTTCACTTCAACTCTCTCGCCGGTTATTTGAACGCGGTCATCCCCTTTGCTCTTGGGGTTGCGGTACTGGGCAAGCGGCGGCCTCTGCGATGGCTTGGCTTTATTTGTTTGGCAGCTTCCCTGGCTGCGCTCTATCTGACCAGCAGCCGCGGCGGCCTTGTGGCGTGTGGAGCGGTTGCTCTCCTGGCCTTGTGTTGTCTGGCGCCGCGCCGGACGACGGCGCTGGTGCTGGTGGCGGCGGTCCTGGTGGCCACTCTGATTGCCTGGCCACTGACTTCGAAAGAGAGCGTGCACGCGGCACGCTTGAAGGGCGTGGATGACTTCACCCGCGACTCGCGTGTTGCGTTGTGGGGAGCAGCAGCCGTGATTTTTCTGGAACATCCCATCGTAGGCGCCGGGTTCGGCACCTACCGCTTCTCATTTCACCGGTTCATCCCGGGAATTCGCGATGATCTTGACGCTCACAACCTTTACTTGCAGACGCTGGCCGAGACGGGAGTTATTGGTTTTCTGATTTTCTTCGCATCTGTAGCCGTTTTCATCCGCATCGCCGTGCGGCTGCTGCGCGGGACTGATCCTCTGATGCGCATTGTCGGCTCGGGTGCTGGCGGCGCTATTGCGGCCACCCTGGTCCATGGCATGGTGGATTACATTTTCATCGCCAGTCCACAATTCGGCAATCTGTTCTGGTTGGTGCTGGGGCTGGCGCTGGCTTCGGCGGAACTTTCCGAGCAGGGAGGTCGCGTCACCCGGGTGATACCTGCCACCGCAGGCTGGTAACATGGAAACGCTTTTCTTCTGCAACCTGTGCGGCAATACATCGATCGAGAGTGTCGATGTGGAATGGAACCTCTGCCGCTGCGGCAAGTGCGGCTATGTGTTCGACAGTCCGCGTCCAGCGATGCCCCAGCTGAAGGCGTTTTACGCCCAGCCGGCAAAATACGATCTTTGGCTACGGCAGGAAGTTGGACGCGACAGACTCTGGAAACGTCGCCTCAAAAAACTTTTTCACCACCGCGTGCCTGGGAGTCTCCTCGACGTGGGCGCCGGCATCGGTCAGTTTCTGCATCATGCCAAACCATTCTTTACGCAGGTCAGCGGAACAGAAATATCTGAGAATGCCATCGCCATCGCCCGGGAGAAGTATGGGGTTGATCTCTGGATGGGACAAGTGGAAGAAATGAAACTTCCTCCCGAGTCATTCGCCAACATCACGGTGTTTCACGTCCTGGAGCACGTGCCTGATCCGGTGAAACTTATGCGGTGCTGTCATGCTTTGCTGTGCCCCGGAGGCACTCTCGTGGTCGCGGTGCCCAACGACGTCCTCGGCTGGCGGTCCACTCTCTACAAACTGGGCAAGAGAGTGGGCATTGCGGCCTTTCGCGATTTCAGTCCGGTCTTGGGGATCGCCAAGGCCGGCACCGGCGAAGAGATTCATCTTTCCCACTTCACGCCAGGGGTTCTGCATCGGCTTCTGGAAGGCGCGGGTTTCGCGGTGGTGGAGGAATCGCTGGATCCTGCGTACGCCTCCAACCGCTTGCGGTTGGCGCTGGACACGCTGTATTACCTTTTTCACTGCGCGTTACACAAGGTGTCCGGCGTCAACCGCTATGACGCCATTTGGATGGTAGCGCGGAAACAGGGAAGAGCCGGATGACGCTGCCGGTCATTGCTCTAGGCAATACAAAAGTCCGCGTTGGCTTTGATGCGCGCTGGTACAACGATTCCGGCGTGGGAAGCTACGTCGCCAATCTGCTGCGGGCGATGGCGGCGATGCCGAGGGAAATTGAACTGATCGTCTATGAGAATCCCGGGAACCCCGTGCCAGCCCTGGAGGGTACTGCGGTAAGAAAAGTTGAAGTGAAGGCCCGGAGATATTCTCTCACGGAAGGATTCGAGCTTCGCCACCGCGTCCACGAAGATAAGGTGGACCTCTTTCACAGTCCGTTTTATTGGATGCCCCGCGGACTCAATTGCCCAGTGGTAGTTACGATGCACGATTTGATTCCGTTTCTGTTTCCGATTTACCCGTGGCCCAAGCAGTGGGTGATACAAAGGGGCTATCGCATTGCTGCCCGGCAAGCTGCAAGCATCATTGCCGGTTCGGAGAACACTGCTAAAGATGTGCGCGAAATTCTGGGGGTCGCCGGCGAGAGAATCACCCCCATCGCCGATGCGGCAGATCGGAATTGTTTTCGCCCGCAAGGCGGCTGCGAGGAGTTGGCGTTTCTAAGAGAGAGATATGGTGTCAGCCCGCCTTACCTGGTCGCGGCCAGTGCGCGCAACTGGCGCGCCAAAAACCTGGAAGGCGCGTTGCAGGTCCTGCGACTCGCGCGCCGGGAAAGCAACATCGGGTTCCAGACCGTGGTCTACGGTCCGGCTGCGGGACTGGACGCGGCGGGCGGTGAAGCCGCTTGGCCAGACTTGAATCTGCGCCGCACCGGCTACATGGAGGCAAAGGATCTCGCAGCGCTTTTTCGCCATGCGCGCGCCTTTGTGATGCCTGCGCTCTACGAAGGTTTTGGCTTGCCGGTATTGGAGGCCATGTCGTGCGGCTGTGCGGTCATCACATCGAACGCCGGATCGCTGGCTGAGGTGGCAGGAGAAGGCGCGCAAGTGTTCGCTCCGCACGATGTCGCAGGCATGGCGCGTGCCATTTCAGGCCTTTTACGTAACCGCGAAGAACTCGATCACTGGAAAGCTGCGGCCCTGCGCCGGGCAGAGGATTTTTCGTGGGCCAAGGCGGCGCGGGAGACCATCTCGGTATATCATCGAACACGCGAAATATTTTTCCGCGGACGGCACGCGCTGAGCCGTCAAGAGTAAATCTCATTTATTGAGGTACGCATAGATGCGGGCGCTGGTTACAGGAATCACCGGGCAGGACGGCTCGTACCTGGCCGAGTTCTTGTTGGAGAAGGGATACGAAGTCTACGGGCTGGTGCGGCGCAGCAGCCTGGAAAAGTATGACCGCATTGCCGATATCACCGACCGTCTGCGGTTTGTGGAAGGCGACCTGACCGACCAAAGCTCGCTGGACCAGGCCCTGGAACAGGTCCGTCCCGACGAGCTCTACAACCTGGCCGCCCAGAGCTTCGTTCCCGTTTCCTGGAACCAGCCGGTGCTCACGGCGGACGTAACCGGTCTGGGCGTGCTGCGCGTGCTGGAAGCGATCCGCCGAAATTCACCAAAGACTAAATTCCTGCAAGCTTCCAGCTCGGAGATGTTCGGCAAAGTGGTGGAGAGCCCGCAGAAGGAGACCACCCGGTTCCACCCCCGCAGCCCGTACGGCGTGGCCAAAGTTTTCGCTCACCACATCACGGTGAACTATCGCGAAAGCTACGGGCTCCATGCCTGCTCGTCCATTTGCTTCAACCATGAATCGCCGCGACGCGGCTGCGAATTTGTTACTCGCAAAGTTACGCAGCACGTGGCCAAGATCAAGCTGGGTCTGCTGGACAAGCTGAAGATGGGCAACCTTGATGCGCATCGCGATTGGGGCTACGCCGGCGATTACATCCGGGCCATGTGGCTGATGTTGCAGCAGCCTAAGGCCGACGATTTTGTGATCGCGACCGGTGAAACCCACAGCGTGCAGGAACTTTTGCATGTGGCGTTTTCCAGCGTTGGGCTCGACTGGAAGAAGTATGTGGAGATCGATCCCAAGCTGGTCCGCCCCGCCGAAGTGGATTACCTCTGCGGCGACGCCAGCAAAGCTCGCCAACTTTTGGGATGGAAACCGGAAGTAGGCTTTGAGCAGTTGGTGAAGATGATGGTGGAAGCCGATCTTGAGGCCCTTCGGCAGGCTAAGGCTTCGCGCGCGGCCACGGCCAAGGTGTGAAGTGCCGGCTAGCGCCGCGACTGCGGCTGGCTTCGAGGCTCCCATCGGGGAAACCCCCATGCGCGGGGCACGTCGATGGTGCAAACGAACTTTTGATGTGCTGGCTTCGGCTGTCCTACTGCTTTTCGCCGCGCCGGTCATCGCTGTTCTGGCTTTCCTGATCAAACTTCAAGATGGCGGGCCGGCATTCTACCAGCGCCGCGTCGTGGGGCGCGATTGCGAATTCAACGCAATCAAGTTGCGCAGTATGCGCATAGATGCCGACGAGAGGCTCCGCCGCAATCCGCCGTTGCGCCGGGAATTTGAAATCAAGTTTAAGCTGAAAAATGATCCCCGGGTCACGCCGCTGGGTTCGGTCCTGCGAAGAACCAGCCTGGACGAATTACCGCAACTGTGGAACGTGCTTCGCGGGCAGATGAGCCTGGTGGGACCGCGTATGATCTCACCGGCGGAACTCGACAAATACGGCGAAGCAGCGTGGATCTTCCGCAGCGTCTGGCCCGGACTGACTGGATACTGGCAGGTGGAAGGTGGTCAGGACGGCTCCTATACCCAGCGCGTGGCCATGGACGTGTTCTACGTGAAGAACTGGTCGCTCGCGTTCGATTTGAAAATCCTGATGAAGACGCCGCTGCGCGTGCTGCGCGGTCCCGGAGCTCGCTGATGGCGAATGTGCTGGTCACCGGCGGAGCGGGATATTGGGTTCCGTTTTGCTGCGCCGAACTTCCACAGCCGGGCCGATTCGATGACCTCATGCAGCGATGAGTGCTGCGGCTTCCCCCCACGTTCTTTCGGTTGCAACAGCGGCGCATACGCTGCTGCGCAAGAATCAAGAATAAAGGTGTACCTTGAAAAAACGGCGGCCCCAAGGAAGGAGTAAGGGACCGCCGAGGGAAAGAAGGAGCAAAAGAAGGCCGGCAAACTGCCGAATTCAACCGTCTCAGCAGCCTGCCGCCTTCTTCAGTTCGCGGGACGCGAAGTCGTCAATAACTTTCACGGGAGCTCGGTGGCCGCGGATCACCTGGCTCGAAAAGCGCTCCATCTCTTCCAACTGCGGGCTGAACTGCAACAGCAGATGATCAACCCCCGCGTCTTCGAACTCGGCAATACGTTCGGCGACTTGCTCGGGAGTTCCCACCAGCCCGGAGCGCAGTCCACGATTGGAAACCGAGTAGTCTTCGAGCGAGACGCGCTGTTCCAGTTGCGTATTGGCCAGCCATTGCTGGTAATTCTGGTAGCCGGCGGCATTCTGCTTGACGTCAGTGATGCGACGCAGTTCCTTTTGGGCTTCGGCTTCGCTGTCGCGCACGATGGCGTACGCGGCTACGCCGAATTTGAGCGGCGGCAGGTCCCACTGCGCGCGGCGCTCCGACAGGTCGCGAATCTTTTCGCGAATCCGTGGCGGGGGGTCGCCATGCATCACGTAAGCGTCGCACTTCTGCGAGATCAGGTTCTTGGCTGCCTCCGACTCGCCTCCGGCATAGATCACCGGACGAGGCTGCGCGACCGGCTTGGGTTCCAGCACCAGGTTTTCCACGCGATAGTACTTGCCGCGGTAGGTGGTCTGCTTTTTCTTCCAGGCCTGGCTGACAACATCCAGCCACTCTGAGGTGCGGGCGTAGCGATCGTCGTGCTGATCGAACTGCGTGCCGTACTGGCGCGCTTCTTCCGCCCACCATGAGGACACTACGTTGAGCGAGACGCGTCCATTACTGATGTGATCAATGTTGGCAGCTTGCTTGGCCAGCAACGCAGGATTGTGGAACGTAGGACGCACGGCCACCATCAGCTCCAGCCGTTTCGTGACGGCGGCCAGCGCCGCGGCGGTAGACCAGGCGTCGAGCGACGGTGCTTCCGGCCCTTTGATGTCATTGAGGTTGAGCTCGGCCACCAGCGTCAGGTCGTAGCCGATCTCTTCACTGCGTCGCGCCAGGCGGCTGACGTAAGGCCAGCTCGCCTCCATGTCCTCGTCTTCCACATTGCGCAGCCAACCACCAAATACGGGGAGCCAATATCCGTAACGCATTATGCAGCCTCCTTGACCAGGTAATCGACCAGGGGAACGAAAGGATCGAAGCCGATGACTTTGGGCCCGTCGGCCACGAAGTTGGAAAGAGCATTGATGTCGTAGAAATAAAGCCGGCCATCGCGGTCATCGGTGATGTACTCCACCCCGCCAACCTCGATGCTCGCAGCCTGCATGATGCGTTCCACGGCCCGGATGTTTTCATCGGGCGGCGTGTAGCCTTCCACGCGCAGGCCGCTTTTGGGTGCGTCCACCGGGCAGGCAGCGCGCTCCAACTCCTGGCCGCCCGTGGTTTTGCAGATGTCAGCTGGGCACAGGTCGAAGGTTTCGCCAGTCAGGTGCACCTTGATGCCGTAGAGATACTTCGAGCCAACCACCTCCACGCGCACAATGTGCCCGTCGCGCGCCGGTATGAACTCCTGCACCAGCGCGGTGGAATCCAGACCCAGATCCAGCTGCCCGCCGTGCGCGGCGTCTTCTAGTTGCCGGACGGTATCGAACCGCTTTATGCCGGCGCCACTGCCGCCGATGTTGGGTTTGACCACGACAGGGAAACGCAAACCGAGCGCGGCTTTTACCGCGTCGGTGGGCGAGTTGATCACGCGCGACTTCGGGTAAGGAAGGCCAAACTGCTCCAGCAGCTCGAGCTGCAGTGCTTTTGAAGTTTCATAGCGAAACGCTCTTTGACCATTGACGACGCGCCGGCCACGTTGCTCCAGGTGGGCGAGATAGTAGAGCGTGTAGAAAATTCCTTGACCGTGCCCGCGGCGATAAGCCGAAGGACTCATGCGGTTGAAGATGAGGGAGTAGTTCCCCTCTCCGTTCAGCTGTGCAGGATCGAAGAGATGCTGCACTGCGTTGACGCGGACGAAGGGCACGCCCCTTTTGTCGAGCGCCGCAAACAGCGGCACGAACCAGTGCGGATGCTCGTAATAGATTGCAATCGGTTGTTGAAGCTTGGGCATGCTGTCCTCGATTTCTGAGGGCCAGCTCTCTGAGCAGCCAAAAAACTAAAGGCCGCTCATTGCGAGCGGCCTGGCGTTTCAAACTTGATTTGCTCTAAGTAAGATTTCGCAACACCGGCCGCTCGCAAGGACACATACACATACAGCAACACATGGCCATCGCCATGATGCAAGCGCAAACCGGATTGGCAGACAAATGCTGCATTTTGATCATTGGATGCTACACCCCGGGAAACGGTAGCGTCAATATCAATAATTCACCTTTTAACAAAAATTAGCATTTAGCCAAGATCGAGCCCTGGGCAGGGCTGAACGGGGCTGCAGGCCGGATGCTATTGGGCGGGATGGTAATAACCCCGGCGGTCAACCTCGCTTCCGCCCTTGTACACCGCCACGATGTTGCGTGTAGCTTTAATGTCTTCATCGGGATGGCCGTTGACCAGCAGAAGGTCGGCGCGAAGTCCAGGAGCGATGCGACCCCGATCAGGCAGGTGAAAGGCCGCCGCAGGCGCCGAGGTCGCCGCGGTCAGAGCCTGCGCCGGGGTCAGGCCTGCCTCCACATATAGCTCCAGTTCTCCGTGCAGGCTGGCGCCGTAGGTAGCACCGGGATTGGGGGCGTCAGTGCCGGCCAGAATCGGCACGCCCGCCTTTTGCAGTTGCAGGACCGCTTGTGTCCCTCCCTTGCAGGAGATTCTGCCGGTGTTTGCCGAAGGGAAGGTCTCCTTCAATCGAGAGATGTTTTCGCGGCTCAGATATGGGGCAAGGTACGGGTCAGACACCAATTCCTTGCCGGCCGAATCCGGTCCGCATACCGCATGCAGTACGCTCAGTGTGGGAATGACAAACGCATGATGCGAAGCCACGAACTGACCGAAATCCTGTGGCGAAGAGGGATCGTGGAAGATATGGGCCAGACCATCGGCGCCGGATTCAATTGCCTCGCGCGCTCCTTCCACCGAGCCGATGTGGACCACAGCCAAACGATGTCGTTCGTGCGCAGCGGCGATCACAGCTTCGAGCGTTTGCCGGCTCAGCGTAGGCCGCGAAAACCGGCCGAAGGTCACGCCCGTGGTGTCCATGATCTTGATGTAGTCGGAGCCTTCGCGCAGGCGCGCGTCCACAAAACTCTGAGCGTCCGCGGCGCGGGTGAGCGTCGGGACTTCAAAGCCGTACTCGGTGCCGTGGCCGCCAGGAACCGTAGCCGGGAATCCGGCAGAGAAGAACGACGCGCGGCGGTCGTTGTCCTCAGCTTTGAGCCGGTACTCGAGGCGCGGCTGCATCATCATGTCAAATTCCGTGGTGACCCCGAAGATGAGAGCTTGTTCGAGCGTGTCGGCTCCGTGAACGTGGACATGAGCGTCGATCAAGCCGGGCAGCAGTGTTTTGCCGGTGCCGTCAACGAGCTTGGCCCGTTCCGCGGACAAGCTTGGCCCGACTTGTTTGATCAGTCCCTTTTCAATGAGGACGTCAGTGTCAGGAATGACCTGGTTGCCGTCAAACACGCGCACATGCTGAAACAGGATGGGGGTCTTCTGACAGTAAGAAAGAGATGGAATGAGTAACAGCGCGGCGCACAGCGGGGAGGTCTTCATCAGCTGCTCCGGGATAACGCGACGTATCGTAACCCGAAAAGATTGAGCGCAGCAAATGGCGGGCTTGTGACATCATAGGCAGCGATGAGCATGACTTCCAGGTCTTTGAGAGCATTCACAATTTTGCTGGTGGCAGCAGTGCAGCTCGGTGCGCAGGCCCCGGAAGGCATTCCCCGCGACCTTGCCCGTCTGCGCGCGCAGCAGATTTCCGACGTCCGCTATTCTCTTAGCTTTGACCTGACGCCCCATGCCCCTGAGGCCAACGGTATTGAGGAACTCAAATTTCGTCTGGCTCAGCCAGTCCCGGTAGTGCTGGATTTCCGGGAAGGTAAGATCGCCGGGGTAGAGATCAACGGTAAAAAGACGCCCGCCAAAATCGAAAACGGGCACATCGCCCTGCCCCAGGAACTCCTCCGCGCGGGCGAAAACACCGTCTCCATGTACTTCTTCGCGCCGATCGCGCCGGCAGGTAAGGCTATTACGCGATTCGAAGATAAGGACGACGGCGCTGAGTATATTTACAGCCTGTTTGTGCCCATGGACGCCAGCATGGCGTTTCCTTGTTTTGACCAGCCGGATCTTAAGGCCCGCTTCACGTTGAATGTGACGGCGCCCGAAGACTGGACTGTAATCGCCAACTCCCCCAGCGCGACCACCCACTTGTTTCCGGCTCTTCGCGTCTTTCCCGCCGTTCCCAGCCATGCTCTTCCTACGCGGACTACTTCGTTCGCGGAAACCAAGCCCATCAGCACGTATCTTTTTGCCTTCGCTGCCGGGCCGTTCAAGAAAGTCCACGACACGCCGGGCCTGCCCAGGCTCTACGTCCGCAAGTCCAAGTTCCAGAAAGCTGAGGCCGAAGCTGCTGAAGTCCAGCAGATCACCGCCGACGGCATCAAGTATCTCTCCGACTACTTTGCCCAGCCATTTCCGTTCCCCAAGTACGACATGGTGATGTTGCCCGGCTTTGCCTACGGCGGCATGGAACACGCCGGAGCGACGTTCCTGCGCGAAGAGTCGATCCTGTTCCGCAGCGCGCCCACGCACAGCGACCGTCTCAGCCGCGACATTCTGTTGCTGCACGAGCTCACGCACCAGTGGTTCGGCGATCTGGTAACCATGCGCTGGTTTGACGATCTGTGGCTCAAAGAGGGCTTCGCACAGTACATGGCCTATCACGCGCTTGCCGACCTGAAGCCGAAGGAAAATGTGTGGAAGCGTTTCTACCAGGCCATCAAGCCCGCGGCGTATGCGATTGATTCCACGCAGGGGACGACGCCGATCTATCAGGAGATTACGAACCTGAAGGACGCCAAGTCGGCGTACGGTGCGATCGTCTATTCCAAGGCACCAGGCGTGCTCAAGCAATTGGCTTTCGTTCTCGGTGAGGAGCATTTTCGAGACGGCCTACGTCTTTACTTGAAAGAGCATGCATACGCCAACGCTGAGTGGAGCGATCTGGTGGGAGCGTTCGAGCAGGTTTCGAAGAAATCGCTGGGGGAATGGGCCAATGCTTACATCAAACGACGCGGCATGCCGCAAGTGGATGCGGAGTGGACGTGTGACCCCAACTCCGGGGAAATCGCCACGAAGCTGCGCGAGAAGGACGTGCTAGGAGAAGGGGGCGACTGGCCCATTGCGACTCAGGTCTTACTCATGTATCGCGGACAGAAAGTGGTGACGAGGGCGGACATCGGAAAGCGGGAGACAAGGATACTCAGCTCACCTATTGACGAGCATGATCACACTTGCCCTCAATTCATCTTTGCCAATGATAAGGACAATGCCTACGGCCGCTTCCTGCTCGATGAACGCAGCCGCACGGCGGTGATGGAACAGTTAGGCAGCATCGATGATGTGTTCGTGCGCACTCTGCTCTGGGGCTCGCTGTGGGATTCCGTGCGGGAAGCTGAACTTGATCCGAGCGAGTACATAGAACTGGCGCTGAAACTGCTTCGCGGCGAGACTGATGAAGCTCTGGCGCAGAGCATTGTCGGACGCATGAATACCGCACTGCATCGCTACGTGGGTCCTGAGGTCCGCGCGCACCTGGTGCCCAAAGCGGAAACACTGGCCTATGACCAGATGCTTCATTCGTCCGACCTGGATCTGCGCATCATCTGGTTTCGTGCTCTGCGCGGCGTGGCGGAGACGGAAGCTTCCCGGGCGCACATCAAAGACCTGCTCAGCGGTAAGCTGACCGTCCCGGGAGTTGAGCTGCGTCCCTTGGACCGCTGGAACATGATCACGGGATTGCTGGCCCTGGATGATGCGGATGCTGAAGCGTTGCTGGCGGCGGAGGAGAAGCGCGATCCGTCAGGAGATGGCAAGAAATACGCCTATGTGGCCGCTGCCGCACGCCCCAACGAAAACACAAAAAGCCGGTACTTCGACGAGTACTTGCACAACGCTTCGCGGCCGGAAGACTGGGTAGAACAGAGCCTGGGGCCGTTCAACTATTGGAACCAGCAGAAGCTGACGTTGCCCTACCTTCGCCCGGCACTGGAAGCGTTACCGAAGGTCAAGAGCGAGCGCAAGATCTTCTTCGTCTTAGGATGGCTGAATGCGTTCATCGGTGGACAGCAATCTCCAGAAGCCCAGGCCCAAGTGCGGCAATTTCTGGCCGGCGCGGCTCTGGACAAGGACTTGAAACTAAAGATTCTAGAGGTTTCCGACGAACTGGACCGCACGGTAAAGATCCGCCAGAAGTATGCGGCAACGAAGTCTGTGCCCGGACTGTGACTGGTCCGTGGATTAGGCTTTGCCTGCATTTTCCGCTAAACAGCTCTGAATCGGGCGAGGTATAATCTTCGTCTGATGCCGAAATACTCGATTGTCGTCCCCTTCCATAACGAACAGGAGAGCGTGACTGCTCTCTACGACCGTTTGAAGGCGGTCATGGAAGGTACGGGCGAGACATTCGAGCTGGTCTTTGTCGACGACGGAAGCCTCGATCGCACCTACAAGTTGCTGCGTGAAATCGTGGCTGTGGACAGCCGGGTAGTGGTGGTGAAGCTGCGCCGCAACTTCGGACAGACTTCTGCTCTGGCCGCCGGTTTTGCCCATGCCCAAGGTGAATTCCTCATCGCCATGGACGGCGACCTGCAGCACGACCCTGAAGAGATCCCCAAATTCCTGGAAATGCTGGAACAGGGTTACGACCTGGTGAGTGGCTGGCGCAAAGAACGCGTGGACAACTTCATGATGCGCCGCATTCCTTCGCGCGTCGCCAACTGGGCTATGGCCAAGCTGAGCGGCGTGAATATCCACGACTTCGGCACCACGTATAAAGCCTATCGCAGGGAAGTGATCCAGCAGTTGCCCCTGTATGGCGAGTTGCACCGCTTCATCCCAGCGCTGGCATCGTGGTACGGAGCTTCCATCTGCGAGATTCCCATCAAGAATGTCGTGCGCCCTTCCGGCTCCTCGCATTACGGAATCTCGCGAACCTTCCGCGTGTTTTTTGACCTGATCACCATCCGCTTTCTGCTGAAATATATGTACCGCCCCTTGCACTTGTTCGGCAGCGTGGGCGTGGTTTCTTTGTTCAGTGGTTTGGCGGTAGCTTTATGGCTCATGTATGACAAGATTGTCCATCATGCTGCGGTGATGGGTGAGCACGGTCCGCTTTTAATTTTTGCCGCCGTGTTGATCGTGTTCGGCGGACAGATGCTGGCTCTGGGTCTTTTGGGCGATCTCCAGGTGCGCAATTCCCAGGAGCCCGCCCGCCGCGTCCCCTATGCCGTAGCCCACGTCTTGCGATCGCAAAGCCAGGAGCAAGCGGTCAACGAGTAGAGCCAACGACCACCAAATCCATCCGATCCACAAGAGAGAAACAGTAGAGAAACATGAGTCAAGGAGTCACTACCCAAGCTGAGTTGAAGCTGGCCAAGCGCATGGCCCGCCTCGGCTCTGAAACCGCCTTTGAGGTCCTGGCCCGCGCCCGCGCTCTGGAAGCTCAGGGCAAGGACATCGTTCATCTGGAAATCGGTGAGCCGGATTTTGACTCTCCGGCCAACGTGGTGGAAACCGGAATCGACGCGCTGCGCCAGGGCTGGACGCACTACACGCCTGCAGCCGGACTGCCGGAACTGCGCGCGGCCATCGCCGAGGACGTCAGCCGCACCCGCGGCGTGAAATGCTCGAGCGATGAAGTCGTGGTCGTGCCTGGCGGCAAGCCGACTATTTTCTTCGCTTTCATGTCATTGGTTGAAGAAGGGGATGAAGTCATCTATCCCAACCCGGGATTCCCGATTTATGAATCCATGGTCAACTTTCTCGGCGGTCGGCCGGTGCCGCTGCCGCTGCGCGAAGAAAAAGATTTTCGGCTTGATCCCAACGAGCTCGCCGACCTGATCACCGACCGCACGCGGCTGATCGTGCTGAACTCGCCGCACAATCCCACGGGATCGGTACTGGAAGAGCAGGATGTGCGCGACATCGCCGCCGCAATCGGTGACCGCGACATCATGGTGCTGTCGGATGAAATCTACAGCCGCCTGATTTTTGAAGGCGAGCACTTCTCGCTCATGTCGGTCGAAGGCATGAAGGACCGCACCATTATGCTCGACGGCTTCTCCAAGACTTATGCTATGACGGGATGGCGCCTTGGCTACGGCGTGATGCGTCCGGATCTGGCCATGCATTTTTCCCGGTTGATGATGAACGTGAACTCCTGCACCGCCAGTTTCACGCAAGTGGCGGGCATTGAGGCGCTGCGTGGCGACCAATCGTCGGTTGAGCACATGTGCCGCGAGTTCAAGCTCCGCCGCGACCGCTTTGTGGCGCGCATCAACCAGATCAAGGGATTCGCTTGCCGCGTGCCCAAAGGCGCGTTCTACACGTTCCCCAGCCTCCGCGCCACCGGCTGGACATCGAAAAAGATGGCCGACGCCCTGCTTGAGCAAGCCGGAGTGGCTTGCCTGGCCGGGACTGCGTTCGGCGCTTTCGGTGAAGGCTACCTGCGCTTCAGCACCGCTAACTCCATGGAGAACCTGGACAAGGCGCTGGATCGGATCGAGAGCTGGGCGAAGAAGAATCTTTAGCCGAAGACCTCAAACGCTGAACCACAGAGAACACAGAGGAACGCGGAGACGCCGGGACTGCGTTGTCGCAGCCTCTGTGCTGCTCTGTGGCCTCTGTGGTTAACTGGTATCGCAAGTATGCCCACGAACAAGCTACGCGTCTTTGCCACGTGCCACATCGGTGACGCGGCGGAAGACCGCCTGCGCCAGCGCGGCTATGCTCTCGAAATCTATCCTGGTCCGGATGCTCCGCCGAAGAAGCTGATCGTAGAAAAAGTCCGCAGCGGTATTGACGGGCTGATCACCACGCTGCGTGATCCCATTGACGCTGAAGTCTTCGAGGCGGGAAAAGGGAAGCTCAAGGCCGTGGCGCAACTTGCCGTGGGTGTGGACAACATCAATCGCCCTGATGCCAATCGCTACAAAGTCCCTTTCACCAACACTGCCGACGTTCTTACCGATGCCACAGCTGAGTTCGCTTTCTTCATGATGGGCGCGGTGGCGCGACGACTTTGGGACGCAGAAAAACTGGTCCGCGAAAACCGGTGGGGATCGTGGCATCCGTTTCTACCGTTTTTGGGCGACGAGATCACCGGCAAGACCATCGCTGTCATTGGCACCGGACGTCTTGGCCGGGCCATGATCTCGAAATGCACTGGTTTTGATATGAACATCCTGTGCTATGACCCGGTGTTCCAGGACCACCAGTTTGTCGCCGCCATTCAGCAGCTCATGGACCTGCGCCACGCGAACCGCCTGCAAGCGGAGAAGACTTGGATCAAATATGTGACGCTGGAAGACGCGTTGCGTCAGGCGGATTTCGTGACTCTACACGTTCCATTGCTTCGGGGAAGCGAGTCAGCCACGCCGACCTACCACCTGATCAACGAGAACACACTGCGTCTGATGAAAAGAGACGCATACCTGATCAACGATTCGCGCGGCCCGGTGGTGGACGAAGCCGCGCTGTACAAAGCTCTCAAGGAACGCTGGATTGCCGGCGCTGCGCTCGATGTCTTCGAAAGAGAACCTCTGCCCGCAGACTCCCCGCTGCGCGATCCCGAGATTGCCGATCGCTGTCGCCTGTTTCCCCACTTTGCCAGCGCCGGGAAGATTACCCGGCTCTCCATCGATCCGACCAAAGGCATGGCGGGCCGCTGCGTGCAAGGCCTGATCGACGTGCTGGAAGGGAACTACGGCGGCGACGTCTCCAAGATGCCGTACGTGGTGAACAAGGAAGCATTCCAGTAAGAGGAATCCGCATCTCCTCTGGGTTGACCTTACCCGGCGAAGCATGTCCAATCTGTGGTGAAGACAAGCACCGACCGGAGGTCTCAATGATCCGCAAGTATTTCCCATGGATTGTTACTTTGCCGGCGATAGTCGTATTGGCTCTCAGCGGGCAAGCGAAGCGACCTGCCATCACGCAGGACGAACTCGTGCGCTATACGCAACAACTGTTCGACGCAGTCGCACCGGGCGATCAGGCACCCTTTCAGAAGTATTTTGCGGATGACGCCATCTTCTCCGACGAAAAGGGAAGGACCATGGACAAACCCGCGCTGCTGAAGGACATTGCTCCGCTGCCCACCGGTTACTCCGGAACCATCAAGGTCGTGCGCCCGCAGAGCCGCATCGTGGGAGACACCGCAATCCTCAGCTACGATCTAGACGAAACCGAGACTGTGTTCGGCCAGAAAATGACGGCACGCTATCATGAGACCGATACCTGGATGAATCGTGCAGGGAAGTGGCAGATCATCGCGGCGCAAGTGCATCGCTACTACGAAGATCCCGCTCTTGGGCAGGCTGACACGCGCAAATTCCCAAACTATATCGGGACTTACCAACTTGCGCCCGGAATCACCATGACCGTGACCGCGGAGGGCGATCACCTCTACTCGCAGCGCACCGGCCGAACCAAAGAAGAGCTGATCCCGGAAGCGACGGACATCTTCTTCCGCAAAGGCGTGGAAGGCCGCCGCCTGTTCCACTACGGCGACAACGGCAAAGTGGACACGCTGATCGATCGCAGAAATAACGAAGACATCGTCTGGAAAAAGGCCAACTAAGACTGTTGAGGCGCAGCGGCGGGCCGGTTAGCGCGCTATGGGAACCAGGGATGTCGCCATTGACTTGAAAATCTTCGCACCGTCCGACGATCCGAGCAGGGCTTCGCTCGAGCGGTCGGGGTGCGGCATCATGCCCATAACGTTGCGGCCTTCGCTGCAGATGCCGGCAATGTTGTCGAGCGATCCGTTGGGATTGGCGGCCGCCGTGATCTGGCCATCGGGTGTCGAATAGCGGAAGACAATTCTGTTCTGGCGCTTCAGGGTTTCGAGCGTCGCCTCGTCGCAATAGTAATTGCCTTCCATGTGCCCGATGGGAATGTGCAGCACGTC
>DATFXI010000345.1:0-3848 GCA_035316085.1 Candidatus Angelobacter sp. | reverse complement strand
CGACTTCGCCGTGGTTGTAGAGGGCCAGCACACCGGCCAATTGGTCGCCGGAAAGCAGCGGATATCCGGAAATGTGGGAGAGCCCGGTGCGATGCGCGAATTCCTGATCGTCGCCTCCGAAGGTGGAGAGTACGATGTTTTCGATGGAGGTCTTGTTGAGAGCCAGTTTGCCTACTGCGCCGATGCCAGCCTCGGCGAAGTCGCGACGATGGCCGGCTTCCTGGCCTGCGGCGTGTGTGAGATAGCAGGAGCCGGAAGAACCATCCCAAAGCCAGAGTTCGGCACGGGTGGCGTCAAAGTCAGTGACCAGCATATCCAGCGCGCGCGCCGTCAAGTCTTCTCCGGCGCGGCTGAGCACTGCTACCGCGACGGCAAATGCGTTCACGTAGTTCTTGCTCTGGGTGTTGATGTCGGACACGCGCCTGCTGCTCCTGCGGCACCCTTCGCTTACACAAATTCTCCGGGAACCTTCCCATGGTCTGGAAGGATGCAAAGGTCTTCCTGAGGAGGAGGGTGTGGTCAGCCGTCAGTCTATGAAGAAACGCTGGGATTGTAAAGAATTAAAGAGTGATATCGGACTCCTGGTGGGACGCCATTTGTGAAAATGGCGCTGCGCCACCATGTTCCATCGTTACTTACGTCACCGGAGCTGCGCGAAGATTCCTCATCTTCGCGCAGGCCGGATTTCTCGACGCTTCCGTCCTCACTCTTAGAACGCCAGCTTTAGTCCGAACTGAATCTGGCGGGGAAAGTCTGCCGAGGCATAAGAGAGCGGCAGTTGCACATCGAACGGCGTTTTGGGTTTCACCCCGTGCAAGCCGGTATAGGGGCCAGTGAGCAGGTTGAGCGTTTGCCCGTTGGCCAGCTTGACTGCCGTGGTTATCCCGCCGATATCAAACTGGTCGCTGACCTTGTTGAAGTTGGTGTGGTTGAAAATATTGGTTCCCTCGGCGATCACATGTAGCTTGACGTTGCGGTCGCGATTGAGGCTAAAGGCCTTGGTGAATCGCAGATCCGCGGTGGCGTAACCCGCACCACGATTGTTGTCGCGCGTGGAGTGGAAAGGCATAGCGAAGCCGTTGTCAATCGCCGTTCCATTTTGCAGGCTCGGCGTCCGGATGGAAAACGGCAGGCCGCTGTGCACGGTCACGATCGGGGCCAGGCTGATGTCGGCGAATATGCTGTGGAGGACATTCCCTGAACCGGGTTTAAACGGCGTGGTATATACGGCGTTGGCCACCAGGTTGTGAGGAATGTCAAACACCGATACGGCGCGATACAGACCCAGACGGCTCGGCCGGAACCAATTTTGGAAACTGGCAAAGTCAATGACGTCATCCATGGTCTTGCTCCAGGTGTAGTTAACCTGAAACTGAAGACCACGGCTGTAGCGCTTGGTCAGCGATATCGTCATCCCGTGGTAGATGGAGCTGCCAATCGACGAGTAAGTTGTGTGCTGGATCTGGCCGGTCAGAGGGGCGTAGAGCGGTCCGCCGGTGGCGTCGCATCTGGCGTCGCCGGCTACGCCTGAGCAACCGTTGGCTAGCTCGGTGTACGCCGTCTCTAACGGCATTTGCAGGTGGACGCCGTGATACATGTTGTAGCCGAGCTCAAGGGAAAGGTTCTTCACCAACTCCCGGTCAATGCTCATGCTGGCCTGAACACTGTAGGGGTTCTTGTAGTTAGGAGCCACGCCGTAACCTACGGTCGCCCCAGGCGTGTTGATGTTGATGCCCACTGCAGCGTAGTCGGCCGGAGTGAGTTTCCCGAAAGGCAGTTCACCCTTAGCCACGCCGAGTTGCCAAAGCGCCGCCACCCTCGGGTCCGTGGGACTCAAGAACGTGGCTACTTCGTTGATGTACCTGCCGGTGCCGTCCAGCAGCGAACCGTAAGACGGAATCAGAACGTCAACCGGCGCCACAAAGATGCCGCCGCCGGCGCGGATCACGGTCTTATGGTCTCCCCATGGGTCCCAGGCAAATCCCAGCCGGGGAGAGGCATAGAAGCTGGTGGAAAGCGGAGAAGGCTCGCCATCCACATCAAAACGGACTCCGGCGTTCATGGTAAGCCGCGAGTTGAGCTTTACCGTGTCCTGGGCGTAGGTGCCGAAGTAGTGACCCCATCCATTCCAGAACGGATTGTTGAATCCGGCAATTTCGTCGACCGGGATCCCAAAGGCAAACGATTGCGGCGCGGTCAGGTTGGTGCTGACTGGCCCGGTTGCCGGCAGTCCGTTACCGAGATTGAAAGCCACCAGGTGTCCCTGTACCGCGGCCGGCGCCAGTGAAATGAGCGGAATCCTGCCATCGTCGAAACCAAATTCGGGGTTGAACCACAGGTCGTTCTCGATGTGGTAATTGGCGGGCCGGTACGATCCGCCAAACTTGAAAGTATGAGCGCCTCTGTTCCAGGTCACGTTGTCTTCGAACTGATAGCGTTCCTGATGCTCCTTATAAGGAAGAAGTGCCGGCCCGCCGAACGTGGAGCCGCCCCCCGGCCCTACTGCGCCAAGGCTGTCGATGGCGAGGTTCACACCGTTGTTGTGCAGGGGGATCGCCTCCGACCGGTTGCGGGGAACGATCTGAACCAGCACCTGGTTGACCAAAGCTGGGCTGATGGAGCGCGTCCAGGTGCCTAGAATGCTGAAATCCCTGACGAACAGGGCGTAGCTGTCTGGAGTCCCGTTGATGATGCCGTCCAGGGGGGACGTGAAGTAGTTGTGTGCGTACACCACGCGGAACATGATGGAATCTTTGGGGCCTGCCTGGTAGTCAAAGCGGGCTATTGTGTTGTGCAGTCGGTCCGGGTTGTTGAACACGCCGTTGTCGCGGGTAAGGATGGTTTTCAGCGCGGGGTTGTTCAAGGGACTCAGTCCCGGAGTGATGCCATTGGCGAAGCCTACCAGGAAAGGATCTCCGGAACTCTTGAGCGCATTAATGTAGCAAAGCTGGTCAGGGACCTTGGCCGCGAACTGGCCAGCGCAATTCGTACCCAATCCCGGGGCACTGATTCCCAGCACCGTGGGCGCGCTCAGGATGCCGACGTTGCCAAAGTTGGGAGTATCGCCCTTTTGAAACTCATAGGAAGCGAAGAAGAAGAGCCTGTCCTTCACCAGCGGCCCGCCTAGCGAGACGCCCATGTACGCGTTCTGGCTGGGCGTGTGCTTGATCCCTTGCAGGTTCACGAAGAAGTTTGCCGCTTCCGTGCTCTGGTTGCGGAAAAAACCGAAGGCGTCGCCATGCCAGCGATTGCCGCCGCCCTTGGTGACAATATTGATGGCGCTGCCGTTCGTGAATCCAAACTCCGCAGCGAAGCTGTTGCGGTTGACCTGGTATTCCTGAATGGCGTCCACCGGGTAGGCTGTGATCCGGTATTGCCCGGTGCCGTACTCGTTGTCCCCGCCGTCAATCGTGGAAAGATTATTGCGGCCGTTGCTGCCGCCAATGGAAAAGCCCGTGGTGAGGTAGCCAGTGAATCCCGGTTGCTGAACGCGCGGTGCATTCGAGTCGGCCACGCCCGGCAATGTATAGACGTTTCGCGTGAAGTCACGCCCGATGTTCGGCAGAAATTCCACCTGCGTGGTGTTGATGGTATTGGCTTGCTGGCTCTGCTCGACTTGGATCAGAGGAATGTCGTCAGCCCGCACTTCGATGGTTTCGCCGGCGTTCCCCACCTTCAGGCGGACGTCGAAAATCAAGCTCTGCCCGACGGAAAGCTGGGTGTTCCGGGCAATCTGTTTGCTGAAACCCTTGGCTTCGACGGAGATGTCATACGCTCCCGGCGGCAGGGCAGCAATCTGGTAGCGTCCTTCACCGTCAGTGGTGGCGGATTTGCTGACCCCGGTTCCA
>DATFXI010000344.1:0-4632 GCA_035316085.1 Candidatus Angelobacter sp. | reverse complement strand
GCCGTCGTGCAGTACGGCATCGGAACTTTCGGCAGCCGCGCAACCGCGGTGGGCGGCACGGCAGTTTACATGTCGTTGCAGAAGCTGAAAGAAAAAGCCAAGAAGATGGCAGCGCACTTGCTCGGCGCGGACGCATCGGCTGTGACCTTTGCCGATGGCAAGTTTACGGGGAAAGACGGCAAGAGCGTGACCATTCAGGAAGTCGCGCTGGGCGCGCATCTGGCCAAGAACATTCCGCCGGACATGGAGCCGGGGCTTTCTGCCACCTCGTTCTTCGAGCCGAAGAATTTCACGTTCCCTTTCGGCACGCATATTGCCGTGGTGGAGATTGACAGCGAGACCGGCGAAATCCACTTCCGCCGCTACATCGCCGTGGACGACTGCGGCAAAGTCATCAACCCGCTGCTCGTACATGGACAGGTGCACGGCGGCATTGTGCAGTCCCTGGGCCAGGCGCTCTACGAAGAAGTTGTGTATGACGACCAGGGACAACTGGTGAGCGGCTCGCTCATGGACTACGCGGTGCCGAAAGCGGCGCAGGTGCCCTGGTTCGAGCTCGACAGCACGGAAACGCCGTCGCCGGTGAATCCCCTGGGCGTGAAAGGTGTGGGCGAAGCCGGAAGCATCGGGGCCACGCCGGCCATCGTCGCTGCGGTGGTGGACGCGCTGACGCCATACGGCGTCAAGCACCTGGACATGCCCATCAAACCGGAAAACGTCTGGCGCATCATTTCCAAGAAGAAAGCTGGGGCCGCGTAACTAAGGAGGAGATCATGATTCCGGCAAATTTTGATTACATCGCCGCCAAAAGCCTGGACGAAGCGCTCTCACTCCTGGCCAAACATAAAGACGACGCCAAACTTTTGGCGGGAGGCCACAGCCTGCTGCCTGCTATGAAATTGCGCTTGGCCCAGCCGAAGGTGCTGATCGACCTGGGAAAGATCAAAGACCTTGCTTATATCAAGGATGAGGGTGGACAGATTCGCATTGGCGCCATGACTACGCACTTTCAGATTGAAACTTCGGACGTGCTGCGCCGGGCGTGTCCTCTCTTCCCCGAGACCGCGGTGAACCTGGGCGACATGCAGGTGCGCAACAAGGGGACCATCGGCGGCAGCGTGGCCCATGCCGATCCGGCAGCCGACTGGCCGGCGGCAGTGATCGCCGTGAGCGCGGAGATCGTCGCCGTGGGCCCGAACGGCGAGCGCGTAATCAAAGCCGATAACTTTTTCGTGGACATGCTTACCACCGCGCTGCAGCCGGGTGAGATCATTAAGGAAATCCGGTTTGCTGCGCCCAAAGGCAGAGTTGGACAGTCGTACATGAAAGTTCGGCATCCTGCCTCGGGCTTTGCTGTGGTGGGCGTCGCCGTCACAGTAGCTCTGGATGGCACCGGCAAGTGCCAGTCCGCCGGGGTCGGGGTAACTGGAGTCGCTCCCAAACCGTACCGCGCCCCCGCCGTGGAGAGTGAGTTGAAAGGCAAAGCCCTCGATGGCACGACGCTGCCGGCCGCGGCGGCACTGGTTACGTATGATGTGAACGCCAACTCCGACTTGTTCGCTACCGCCGATTATCGCAAGCACCTGGCGCAGGTTTACACGCGCCGTGCGCTGGAGACGGCGGCTTCGCGGGCAAAATAATTCGGATTGAACCACAGAGGACACAGAGGATCACCGAGGCAGTCCTTGGGTTTGGCTACCCGGATCCGAGTGATCTCTGTGCCCTCCATGCCCTCTGTGGTGGAAGGTCTCAATTTGAAGATCGAAGGCACCCAAAAAATCGCTGCCCCTCGCGAGCGCGTGTTTGCCGCGTTGACCAACGCTGCCGTCCTGCAGAAATGCATTCCCGGCTGCGAACAGATGGAGAAGACCGGCGAAAACCAGTACGACGCCAAACTCACCGCTGGAGTCGGACCGATCAAAGGCGTGTTCACCGCGACCATTTCGCTCGCGGACATCACCGCGCCTTCGCACTACAAGCTCGTGGTCGAAGGCAAAGGCCAGCCCGGATTTGTGAAAGGCACAGGTGAACTGAACCTGGCTGAGGACGGCGAAAACACATCCATCCAGTACGTGGGTGAGATCAACGTCGGGGGACTGCTGGCCAGCGTGGGCCAGCGCATGATCCAGGGTGCGGCCGGCATGATGGCTGGGCGATTTTTCAGCGCGCTGGAGCAAGAAGCGAAAACGTATTCGAAAGTATCGTGAGGGTGTTAGTTCAGCGTTTACCGTCCAGCCTCGCTAATTTCTCGTCAATCTCGTTCAACGCTTGCTGCAACGTCTCTTTGTAACGCTGGTTCGAAGACGCTTCGATCTGGCGGAGCACGTAGGTGCGGGAAAGCAGCAGACCCTGGCGCAGGCGCTGCGTTTCTTTTTCTTCGGCGGTGAGTTGACGCCTGCCGCCTCCAGAAGTCTGCTCTTTGGCTGATTCCATTTGCGACTCGACGGCCTTGCTCTCCCAACCTCTGGCCATATCTTGATTATAGGAAGCGGGACATCAGTCCTGCACAGATTCTTTGCGCGGCACGTTTATAATTCGCATGCCTTGGAGAAGAGCTTGATGCGCCATTCCCAACCTGGGACCTCGGTGACCGTACGCCGCAGCGAGCTGGCCTGTCCCGCGAATTCGCTGAAGATGATGGCCAAAGCTGCGGCCAGCCAGGCCGACGAAGTCATCTTCGACCTGGAAGACGGCTGTGCGCCGTCGCAGAAGGTCGCGGCGCGTAAGACCCTAATCGAAGCTTTTGGTACGCTCGATTTCGGCGGCAAAGTCCGGGCTTTCCGCGCCAACGGCATCCATACCAAATTCTTTTATCGCGACGTGATCGAAGTGGTGGAAGCCGCCGGCCAGAACATTGACGTGCTGGCGATTCCCAAAGTGCATGACGCAGCCGACGTCCTCTTTGCCGACCGGTTGTTGGCGCAGATTGAAGAAAACTTGGGCTGGACGATCGGACGCATTCGCCTGGAGGCACTCATCGAGAGCGCCAAGGGTGTGCTCCATGCCGAACAGATTGCGGCGGCCTCACTGCGTCTGTCGGCATTGATCTTCGGCGTAGTGGATTACGCCAGCAACATCGGGGCGCGCGACCCGGTGCGCGAGCAGTTTGCCCTCTATCACTATCCCAAAGCCAAGATGGTGGCCGCGGCGCGAGCCGCCGGAATTGACGCCATCGACGGCGTAACGCTCCAACTTCGCGACCTGGAGCAATGCGAGCATGACGCGCGCTCAGCGGCGCAGATGGGCTTTGACGGCAAGTGGGCCATTCATCCCGATCAGGTTGCCGTCATCAACCGCGCGTTCACGCCTTCGCCTGAGGAGTTGACGCGGGCCAAAGAGATCTTAGAAGCCTACGAGAAATCCGACATTGCGTCCGCCGCTGGCGCGTTCGTTTACAAAGACGAGATGGTGGATGCCGCCAGCCTGCCCATCGAGCGCCGCAAGCTGGCCATCGCGCGGAAAACCGGGCTGATATAGTAGGCAGCTTGCCATGGCCATCGCTGAAAAACCCGAGCTTCACCGGCAGCTGAAAACCGCTGTCGCCGAGCTGTGCAAAGACTTTCCCGACGCCTACTGGCGGGAGCTCGATGCCCGTCGCGCTTACCCCGAGGAGTTTGTCCAGGCGCTGACCAAGGCCGGCTACATGGCTATCCTGGTGCCCGAGGAATTCGGCGGCGCTGGCATGGGAGTTACGGAAGCCGCAGTCATTCTGGAGGAGATCCATCGCTCGGGTGGAAACGCCGGCGCGTGTCACGCGCAGATGTACATCATGGGGACGCTTCTCCGCCACGGATCGCAGGCGCAGAAGAAAAAGTACCTGCCGTCGGTCGCATCCGGCAAACTGCGCCTGCAGGCCTTTGCCGTTAGCGAGCCGGCCACGGGATCTGACACTACGCAGATGAAGACGATGGCCCAGCGCCAGGGCAACAAGTACGTAGTGAAGGGACAGAAGATCTGGATTTCCCGCGCCGAACATTCTGACTTGATGCTGCTTGTGGCCCGCACCACGCCGGCAGACGAGTCGAAAAAGCGAACTGACGGGCTCTCCGTTCTGTTGGTGGACTTGAAGGAAGCGGCCGGGCACGGGCTCACCATTCGGCCCATTCGCACCATGATGAACCACGCGACCACGGAAGTCTTCTTCGACGACGTGGAAGTCCCGGCGGAAAATCTTATCGGCGAAGAAGGCCAGGGCTTCCGCTACCTACTTGACGGCCTGAACGCCGAGCGGATCCTGATCGCAGCCGAGTGTATCGGCGACGGCCGGTGGTTCCTGGAGCGGGCCTGCCGTTATGCCCAGCAGCGCGTCGTATTCAGCAGGCCGATCGGACAGAATCAGGGCATTCAATTTCCGCTGGCTCGCGCCTACGCCAACGTCGAGGCCGCAGCCTTGATGGTCGCCAACGCGGCGCAATTGTTTGACTCCCATCAGCCCTGCGCCGCACAAGCCAACATGGCCAAGCTCCTGGCAGCTGACGCATCATGGGAATCGGCAAACGCTGCCCTGCAGACGCACGGCGGCTTTGGCTTTGCCGAGGAATACGACATCGAGCGCAAGTTTCGCGAGACGCGGCTCTACCAGGTGGCGCCGGTTTCAACCAACTTGATTTTGGCTTATATCGCGGAACATGT
>DATFXI010000343.1:0-3892 GCA_035316085.1 Candidatus Angelobacter sp. | reverse complement strand
ACCGATGCTCTGCTCCACTCGAGCCCCATTCGCTTCACCAGTTTCAGGTTCCACCAAACCGACCAGGACGCGAATGATGCTGACGATCACCACGGCAAGTTGCATGACTTCAGCCGCGTGGCTTTTGAAACCGACATGCCGATCAACGAGTTCCTTTCCAACCCGGCTTGCAACATCTTGACTGGCAACGGATGCACCAACCCGCCGGCGGGTGCGCAGTTCTATCCCATCTATTCCACCTTCCGCCGGCACGGCCATGACGACGATGATGATGGAGTGTGCTCGTGGCAGCTGGGAGGTCCGCACATTCCGGGGACGTTGAACAACTTCGGCGGGACGTCAACCACAGAGTACGGCGGCGGATTCCCGCTGCTGGTGATTCTGCCCATTGACGCGGCCCATCCCAAGGGCAGTTCCACCACCATCGTTGCCGACTTCCGCACCATTCACCCTAATCCGTGCCAGCGACACGACGATGATGACTGAGCAAATCCCGAGATGATGTTGCCCGCCACGGGGTGGATTAGGCATTTATGCCTGCGTTCAAGAGCAAGGGATTGGCGGCTTTGGCCGCTGAGTCTACTGTGTGCGGGATACACCAACAGGAAACTCTTCGAGCCTGGGCGCAAGCCCAGGCTCTCTTCATGTGCGGCTCGACTCGTACTTCGCTCAGGATGACAGTTTGCCGCTCAGAACACCCCGGGCACCAGGGCCCAGGTTTCGCGCCGGTACGCGTCATAGTCGGCGCCGAAAGCCAGGTTGAGGTTCGACTCCTCCAGCCGGATCTTCCGCCAATACGCCAACGTCACCATGAACAGGCCTAGGATCGCGAGCCACTCGCCGGTCACCACCGCCGTGCCAACGTACATCATCAGAATTCCGGTGTAGATGGGATGCCGCAACAACTTGTACGGTCCTGACCGGATCAGTTCGTGGTCCACCTTGATGGTGATTTCGCCGCTCCAGTTCCGCCCCAGGTGGTGCCGCGCCCAGATAGCCAGAAACAGCCCCATCGCTTCCACCGCCAGGCCCGCCGACATGATCAGGACGGAGACCGGCAAGAACCGCCCCAGCCCGCGGATCCAGGCGATTTCCAGCAGCAAGGCCGCGTTCGTCACAAACACGTGAAACCCGCGCGAAGCACCCGATTCTGAACTCTGCGCCTTCGCCGCGCCTCTCGCCGCCACTTCCCAGTAGAGGCTGAACAACACCCAGCCGGCGATGGCAGCCCATAGGAGCGGCCGGTGGGCGACCACAGCTTGGTCAACCGTGAAAAAAGACGGGACGCTGTGTACTTGACCGCGCAAAAGGGTTGCCAGAGCGCCGATCACTGCGCCGCACGCGGCCCCCAGAAGAATCTTTTTCCTATTTTGCATGATGGATTGGTCCGATGATTGTATTACGGACAACTCCCCGAGAAGTCACTTAGGAGCACGTCAAAATTGTCCAAGAAGGTGTTTCAGGTGCCCGATTGGGTCTCACTTGCCGCGCGGCAATTTGATGGTCAGAGGCCGGCACGGATCGCGCTTGGTCGGCTTCCAGGTGTTTCCGTCAGAAAACGTGACGCTCTTGACTTTGACCAGCACTGTCCCCGCCGCGCTGCCGGGGATCACGTAAGACACCGTGTACACTGACCGCGGAACGAACGAAGCGTTCGGCTCCGTACACTGCGCCTCCTGCCCTTTCGTCGTCTTCATACCCACGCGCGTGCAGGTGAATTCCAGCCGCCTTATGGGGAGCCGCCCCGTGGTCCTGAAGATCACGCTGATCGAATTCGGCTCGCTCGAGCCGCTCAGCAACGTCACCGGACAGGCGTTCTTGACGTCCATCGGCGGCGCCATCAACGCGGACAAGAGTGCGAAAGAAAATGAATTCAGCATGCGCTCCATCATACCCGCCAAAATTCCGAAGCGAAGCTCATTTGTCTTGCGTCTAAACCTACGGAACGTCAGTATCCGCCATTAGAAAGGATGAACATGAGTGATCCTGCCAATTATCCCTATGTCACCCAGCTCAACGTACAATTCAAGCCGCTCGAGATCATCGACGAAAAAGCTATCGCCGACGCGTGTCCACACAAGTGGTTCAACCAGACGCTGTGCCAGGTGAACGCGTCGGTGGTGCGGGTAGGAGTCGTCGAGGGCGAGTATCACTGGCACAAACACGATAACGACGATGAGTTTTTCTACGTCGTCGAGGGCCGGCTGCTGATCGATCTCGAAGGCCGCACTGTGGAGCTTGACCCGCGCCAGGGATTCGTCGTGCCCAAAGGCGTGATGCACTGCACTCGCGCGCCACAACGGACTGTGATCCTGATGGTCGAAAACGCCGGGATTGTTCCTACGGGGGATTAACATCTGTGGCCCTGCGGCCCGTGACGATACACCGCCGACCCCGCTCAGGGCGTCCTCATTACTTCGCAGAGAAGCAACATCCACGTGCGATACCATGCTCGTTTGACCATCAGAGCGGTACCGTCACAGCCCTAGTGAATCTCCAGGCGTGGAAATGCCGCATCCGGCTCCAAGCCAGAGTTTGGCGAGCAGATTTATTCTGTGCTGCGGCGGCTGAACAGGCCTTTCACGCGGCCGAAGACCCGATCCAGCCGGGTCAGGCTCATCAGCTTCTGGACGCGCGGGATCAAGTTGACGATTTCCAGATCGCACGCCTTGGTTTGCGCCGCCTTCCACAGCCCGAACAGGGTGCCCAAGCCGGCGCTGTCCACAAAACTCACATTGGACAGGTCCAATACAATGCGATTGGTGACCGCCACGCCCTTGCCGCGTGACATGGGAATTACATGATCGCGGATTTCCGACTGGAAGACCTCGGCTGAATCTGCCGTGATCTTGCCAGCGCAATAAATAATTGTCTCTTCCGGTTTTTCCTCCAGAGTCAAGGTCAGCCCGGGGGAAAGAAATGCTCGACTTGCCAAAACATCCTCCTTAATAAGGGCACAATTGTGCTTATCAGTTAGTGACGCGTCCCAGTTAGACGTTTCAACCGCCGAAAAGTAATTTGAGCCCAGGAGCCCCAAGTGTCCGACCTACAATTACTGGCTCAAAGACGGTGTAACAGCGAGATGGTGGATTTTATTCCCGTGATTCATGAATTTTTTGCGAGGCCGTCGACCCGCAAGGAAGACGCACGACGGCGGGGGAAGGTTTACTATGCTTAGAAAGGGCTGAAGTCCAGCCGCTGCACTCATGAAGTTTGGCAGGCCAAAACCGCAACCCCAACTGGTCAGCAATGGCCGTTTTGAATTGGAGCGCGACGGTCAGGTGGCTTATCTCGAGTACAACCTCGCCGGCAAAGTGATTCAGCTCATCCACACCGAAGTCCCGCAGTCGCTGCGCGGAAAAGGCATGGCCGCGGCCCTGGCTGAGTCAGCGTTCCAATGGGCCCGCGAACATCAGGTCAAAGTGGATGTGATCTGCCCCTACGTAGCCGCGTATCTCCAAAAACATCCTGAGTATTCCGACCTGGTCATTCAGTGAGGCACGGCACCTCACACGAAGAGGACGTTTGCTTCCAGTCGAATTTCACCCTGCTCATCTTCAGCGAGCCGAAACAACCAACCGGACAAACTGAGTAAGGCCAGCCGGCCGCCGGCTCAGGGCTTCCGCCAGATCGCCGCCATCACCGTGCCACAGGTATAGACCGACGTCTGCTTGTATCCCTCTTTGGTGTATTCCGTGTTCTTCGCCGCGTGGTCGGAGATGCTCATGCCGTGATGCGAAATCCAGTAGCCCTTGGCCGGAATCCAAGTGCTGTCATAACTGGCGCCATTGCTCTTGCAGCTCACGGTATCGGCCATTTCGCCCGAATCCACAAAATGGTCAAACACGCGCTGATAGGCCGAGCCTTCGATGCCGTTGTAGGTCCAGTTGCC
>DATFXI010000342.1:0-5102 GCA_035316085.1 Candidatus Angelobacter sp. | reverse complement strand
CTTCTACCTAAACCGCCACGCCATTGCCGCGGACGGAACGGCGCTCAGCGGATACAGCGCCTTTTTCAATCTCGTGCTGTCGGATGCGCCATGTTATGGCTTCCTGTGCCATGATCATGAACAGGATTTTGATATGCACGGGAGCGATCCCTCGTCCCACCACACAGGCGGGTATGGTGGCGGCGCCGTTGAGATTGCCCGGAACACGTTCCTCGGCGTCAACCGTCGGAACTTTGATCTCCGTGGTCAGGCCTGCGCGCTGGACGAGTTCCATAACAACATCTCACGTCAGAGCGCGGGTGACGCGATCAGATGGTTTGTTCCTTCACATCCTTTTTCTCTTTCCGGTGACCAGGTCTCTCCCCCAAATTCTCCCCCAGCGTGGCTGGACATCCGCGACAACCGATTCAACAGTCAAGACCCAACACAACACTTAGGCGTGGGCGATTTCGACGGCGATGGCAAAGATGACTTGTTCTTGGCCACCGGCGCGGCCTGGTACTACGCCCCGGCCGGCAAGGCTGAGTGGCGCTTCCTCAGCGCCAAGACCGAGCAGATCGGCGCGCTCCTTTTCGGTGATTTCGATGGCGATGGCCGCACCGATGTCTTCACTCAGTACGGGCGCGACTGGCTCATCTCCTGGGGCGGCATTTCACCGTGGGAAAAGATCAACGAAAGCGACGCGCGGATGAGTGATTTCGCCATCGGCGACTTCGATGGTGATCATCGCGCCGATGTCTTTTATGCCAATGGGCATGAGTGGTATGTCTCCTATGGTGGTGTCGGCCCATTCATCCACATTGCGTTCGCGATCCACCGGGCGCCTGACCTGCGGTTCGGGGATTTCAATGGGGATGGCAAGACAGATGTCTTCGGCGTAGTGGGCGATTACTGGATGGTGGTCTATGGCGAGACGCAGTACTGGGCTCCGCTGCGCCCCAAATTGACTGATACGGTCGCAGACCTGATCGTCGCGGATTTCGATGGCGACGGGCGCGCTGATATCGCTACATCCAGCCGCCAGGACATCTTTAATTGGGGCAATTGGGTCTGGAAAGTCTCACGGGGTGGCATTAGTGACTGGACAACACTCCGCACGGACGGCTTGCCTCTAGCCTCAGTAGCGGCTATAGGTCGCTTCGACGAGAGCGCTGGCGCAGACGTGCTGCTCTGGAATAGCCGGTGGCTCGACATCGTCTCGTCAGGCACGGCAACGCCCCAGCCCTACACCACTCAGCAAATGCGCTGAGAAGAAAAACGGCGTGGGATCTCCTGCCTGGAGTGAGAGGTAGGAGATCTCAAGCCAGCCTGGAGTTCAAGCTTCGGCTGGGTATGAGGAGAATCCTAAAAGGTTACAAGTCATCAAACCAAATCTGAACATGGCGTCTCGGCGCCAAATAGGAAAAATGGGACCGCTGTTCAGGGCCTCATCTAAAAAATGAAAGCCGCCACCTTTCCAGTGAGAAAAGTCAGCGTACTTGGTGTGTGGAAATAGTAGAAGAAAAATGTGACGCTAACAGATCGGCCACCATTCCGGCCGTGGATAACTGCTTTCAATAGCTGAAGTTCTCGGCAGCGGGGATAGATGCAAATCTCCTGACATCAAAGTTATATTGGCCGTACAGCCCCAGATGCCGGCGCATCAGTGGTGACAGATAGCGCAGGTCGTCGTCGCTGACGAGTTCGCCATCTGCCTGAAGTCTTCGGATGCAGGCCTGCATATGAACCGTATTGCAGACGACGATTGCCGCCAGCAGCAGATTCAATGACGATGCGGCGTTAAGCTGGTCTTCATAGGTGCGGTCCCTCATCTCACCCTGACCGCCAAAGAAAAGTTTGCGCGCCAGGTCATTCAACAACTCGCCCTTATTCAGGCCCAACAGCACCTTGCGGCGCAACTCGCGGCTGCGCAGATATTCGGCCAGGTAAACGGTTTTGATCAGCCTGCCGAACTCTTGCATCCCGCGATAGAGCTTATTGCGGCGGCTCGCCGCGGCGAGCTTGCCGACGATTAGCGACGCGCGCACCTCTCCGGTTCTGATGGAAGCCACCAGCCGCAACATCTCGTCCCAGGTTTCCCGAATCAGGTTGACGTTGAGCCTTCCGGCCAGCACGCCGCCGATGTTTTGAAACTCCTGCTCATCAGGCAGCCGCCACAATCGCTGCTCCGGCAGGTCCTTGATGCGCGGCGCAAAACGGATGCCAAGTAGATGAAAGTGTCCACATAACCATAAAGCCGTGCGTGTCGGTGTAATGCTCGCGCGGCTCCAGGCGCGTCGCGTGATACAACAAACCGTCAAGAATATAGGGAGCTTGCCTCACGTGGCAGGTGATGACCTGCGTGTAAAACGGAATCCACAGGTCTGAAATGTGTGTGTAGACATTGATGCCGCGCCCCGCGGAAGCAAAGTATTTGGGATGAAACGTCGCGTTCAATGCCCGCACCGGCACGCCGTACACACGCGCGTCGCTACTGGAAGTCAATCCTTGCACCCACTTCTGCGCCAGCGGCTGCAGCAATTGGAAGTTGACCAACGTGGCCGTCGCGCCCGCCAGCGTCTCTTCGCGAATGTAGGTGGCGTAGACCTCTTCCAGCCGGTCATACGTGAACCCTGGCCCGATCACGGTCATATCACTCAGACCGATGTTGCAGCCCTCGGCGATCAGGCAAGTCAGCAAGGCGAGCTGTTCGCCGAGATCTGCTTCCGTCACGGTACGGGCTGAAGTCAGGCGCGTGAAGGATCGCAGAAAACCTGTCCACCCATTGACCTCCAACAGCAGATCGGTCAAGTGTCTTCGCTGTAACCTGCGCCGCAGCGTGTTCTTGAGCGCTTCCGCGGATTCAGGGACGGGATTCTTCTCCAGCCTGGCCAGGTGGACATCTCCACCGCGAATTTCCAAATCGGGATTATTGGGCAGGTCTTCGTCCAATTGGCGCAGCTCATCTCGCAGGAGGTGCACAAGCTTCGGCCAATGGGTGTCGAAATCCAAGGGCAATTGATGCGTCTGCGCCAGCGTGACGCGTTCGCCCTGCCACTGCTCGCGCGACAACAAATAGTTTTCCAGCGGCTGAAAGGCGCGCGAGTGCGGGACGTGGACGTTGCCGCTTTTGAGGGCTTGCCGCAGTTGTTCCAGCAGGCAGATTTCCCACATCGCACGATCAGGTTTACCCGGCTCAGGACAGACCCGTCCTTTCCAGGCGGCGGGCACGAACTCCAACGGCACGTCATCATCAAGATTGCGTTGTTTGCTTTGATTGCGTTCGCGCAAATAGTCCACCGCCTTCAACAGCGGTTCGTCCGGCGCGATGGCGCGCAGCACAAAGGTTTCCAGTAAGCGTGGCGCGAACTGCCGAACGTAGGAATAGCGCTTGCGCAGTTCCGCGTCGTAGATCGCTTCGGAGGGCCGCGCCAACGCCTGGCACTCTTCAGACAGTGAGGCGATCCGCTTCTGTTCTTCCGTCGCGGCGTTCTTCGCACGGCGGAAGACGCCGGCGATCAGCTCATTCCCCATCGTCAAAGCCGTGTCTATCAGCTCCGCCCGTAACCGCCACAGCCAGCAGAGTAGCAGCGCGACCCGCTTTGTTTCTCCGATGCGCAGCGCTGCCTGTGTCGGCAGACCGCCGATGCTGGCGGCGAAACGTTCCAACAAAGTGGGGGCGAGATCGCTCAGATCGGCTGTTTCCGGCAGAATCGCGGTGACTGTTCCCAAGGCATCGAGCTCTTTATCGAACGCATCGGGTGAAGGCCGCCCGGCCGCTTGCTGCAACTGCTGAAAGGGCGAGAAGCGTTGGTCGGGAGGCTTCTGTAATAACGATAAGATGCGCTCTTTCACCTCCTCGCCGACGCGTGCCGCGATCTGCTGAAAGAGCCTCTCTTCAGCTTCGGCACGGGCAGTCGCGATCAGCTTTTCCAACACGGTCAGGCCCGGCAGCACAAGATGCCGCTGCCGCAACATTTTTTCTGTCTGGGGCAGCAATTCGTGCAGCCGCGATCCGGCGCGCACCTGCTCATCAACAAAGGCTTTGACGCCATCCCGGTCGCTTTCTGTGAAAGGGCGCAGCCCCAGATATTGCCTGATGCGATCGATGTGTTCCTGTCGTGTCGGGCGTCGCTGCGGATAATTGAGGAAAAGAGGCACGTCCACTTCCAACTGCGCGCAGATGTGAGCCAGCAGGTCTTTCGGAAGCAGCTCGAAATCATAGGGAAACCGCCCGAGCAACCGCACGCCGCCGAGCAGAATTGCGAATCCGATCCTGTTCTGGGCGCCTCGACAGAAGGCAATCTCTTCGCGGTCCTTGTCCGAAAAAGTGAAGTAGCGAAAGAGTTCGGTGCGCGTCAGATCAACGGGCAAATTCTCGAAGCCCGCGCGAGGGTGCCGTACGGCGGAGACCTCAACCGGGAAACGAAGGGGCGCGTTTGCGATGGGCATCAACATGGGTTGCACAGGTGGATAATTTCGCGCGAGCACAGAAATTTTCCCGGAACCTTCCTCCCCCCGAAGCTGAATTACTAGAGTCAATGCAAATGGCCCTGGCATTCGCCGAGCTGAAAAATTATTCTCTAGCAGGGCAAACAAAACGGATCACCACACAACGTTGTCAAGTGCAAATGAAATAGCTCTATCCAATGAGGACTGGCATGAAAAAGTACCTTCTTATTCTCCTGCTTGCCGGGACTATCCTAGCAGAGGAACCTATACAAGGCCCTCAGCAAATGCCTGATATAACTATTGACGCCGCTACCCGCACCGAGGTCATTGAGGGGATAGTGAAGGCTCTCAATGACACTTATGTTTATCCCGAAGTCGCCACCAAAATGGAGCAGGCCCTTCGCAAACATCAGCAGCAAAAGGAGTACGACTCTATCACGAGCGGCCGGCAGTTTGCTCGGACCCTCACGACTCATCTGCAAGAAGTCAGTCACGACAAGCACGTAGCAATAGGTGTCTACGGTCGGCGGCTACCACCAGAGTTGGCCGAGGGGCTCGCACAGCAGCAAAACGCAATGCTAGCTCGGACCAATTTCGGATTCGAACGGGTCGAGCGATTGGCAGGTAACATCGGCTACCTGGAACTTAAGACATTCGCGCCAGTGTCACTC
>DATFXI010000341.1:0-2592 GCA_035316085.1 Candidatus Angelobacter sp. | reverse complement strand
GGCATCATCAGCAGCCGCTTCGAGCCTGGAACCCCTCTGATTGTGACCGGCCGGGTGTTCGCTCCTGACGGCGTTACCCCAGCGCCCAACGTCATCGTCTATGCCTACCAGACCGACGCTGCCGGCCAGTACCACAACGATGCCAAAACGGGTACTCCACGCCTTCACGCATGGGCCAGGACCGATGCCGACGGACGTTTCGAGTTTCGTACCATCCATCCTGGTTCGTACCCGGCGGGCGAAGGCTCCGCACACATCCGCTTCCGGATCTATGGCGGCGGTTATCCGTTGCAATGGGTCCCCGACCTTATGTTCGCGAGCGATCCGCTGTTGCGCGATGCCCAGATCAATGAGGCTGCTGCTCCGGGCAGGTTTTCGAACCTCAAGGCAACGGTGCGCGACGAAGATGGCACAGAGGCTTGTACATTCAATATTCGTGCCAGCAAAAGCGCCAACGATTCTCCTGGCGAACGCGCCGCACTTCGGCGGTGATCGCAAAAGTTAGACGCCCCTTTCTCCTCCCACCCGGTTATAATGGCCACCCATTCCCTGCAAGGAGAACCCATGCTCGACCGCCGGGCGTTCCTCGCCGTCTGCTCCCGTCTTGGACTGACCACCACCTTGTTGCCCGGGGTTCTCTGGGCCATGGCCGATGAGAAAGGCAAAGTCACGCGCGCAATGATTGACAGCGCGGCTTTCATCGCTGACGTGCCGATCGCCGACGAATACAAAGACATGATGCTGGATTCGCTCAACGATTACTCCAAAAGCTTTGACGCTATTTACGGTCTTCATATCAAGAACGAAATTGCTCCTGCGGTGATTTTTGATCCGGTAATTCCCGGCATGAAGCTGGAGACGGCCCGGCGTCCGCTGAAGATCTCCGCGGCTCCGGCCGTGAGTTCGACTTCCGTGCCCAAGAACCTGGAAGACGTTGCCTTCTATTCTGTGCGACAACTTGCGGAACTGGTCCGGACGCGGAAGGTCTCCTCCGTCGCCCTGACCGAGATGTATTTGGAGCGCCTGAAGCGGTACACACCCACGTTGAAATTTGTGATCACGCTTACCGAGGAGCGAGCTAAAACCAAGGCCAAAGAAGCCGACTCCGAGATTGCCGCAGGAAAATATCGCGGTCCGCTGCACGGGCTGCCCTGGGGCGCCAAAGATTTGCTCGCGGTGAAGGGGTACCGCACCACCTGGGGCGCGGGAGGATTTGAAGAGCAAAAGATCGACGATGACGCAACCGTGGTCCAGCGCCTGGACGCTGCGGGCGCCGTGCTGGTGGCCAAACTCACGCTGGGCGCGCTCGCCCAGGGCGACAAGTGGTTTGGCGGCATGACTCGCAATCCCTGGAACACAAAGCAAGGGTCGAGCGGATCGTCGGCAGGTTCGGCTTCGGCCACGGCGGCAGGCTGCGTGGCTTTCGCCATCGGATCGGAAACGCTGGGATCCATTTCCTCGCCGTCCACGCGCTGCGGGACAACCGGTCTGCGCCCCAGCTTCGGCCTGGTGCCGCGCACGGGCGCCATGGCGTTGTCCTGGACCATGGATAAGCTCGGCCCCATCTGCCGCGCGGTGGAAGACTGCGCCATCGTGCTCAGCGCCATCTACGGCCCTGACGGCCAGGACCGCACCGTCAAGCATGTGGCCTTCAACTGGGATGCCGCGCTCGACTGGCGCAAGTTGCGCGTCGGCTACTTGAGCAAGGATTTCGAGCTGCCTCCGGTCCAGCAGCCGGAGCCGCCCAAGGAAGAAAAGGAGTTGAGCGACGCAGAGAAGAAAAAGCGCGAAGAAGAGGCCGCAAATCGTGTCATGGCGCGTCGCCGCCAGGAATACGATCACAAATTTGATGAAGCGGCGCTGGCAAAACTTCGCGCCATGGGCGTGAATTTGATCCCGGTCGAGTTTCCGCAGTATCCGTACCAGGCGATGCGAAGCATCCTGGTGGCGGAGGCCGCGGCGGCTTTTGACGACCTTACGCGCTCCGGCCGCGACAAACTGCTCACCGAGCAAAGCCGGAACGACTGGCCCAACACGTTCCGCAGTGCGCGCTTCATTCCCGCGGTCGAATACATCCAGGCCAACCGCGCCCGCACGCTGGCCATGGACGCGGTGAACAAAGTCTTCGAGAAAGTGGATGTAATCGTTGCCCCGACTTTCAGCACGCAGTTGCTGGTCACCAATCTCACGGGACATCCCGCGGCGATCCTGCCCAACGGCTTGCGCGGTGATGACGCGCCGAAACCTCGCGTCCGCGACAACGGGGAAGTGGATGCCGGCGGCCCAGGAACACCACTGAGTTTGACGTTTCTAGGCCGGCTCTATGGCGAAGCCAAGCTGCTGGCCCTGGCCAAGGCTTATCAGGATGCTACAGGTTTTCATTTGCGGCACCCAAAACTGGAAGCCTAATACAAGAAAAGGTAGGAAAGGTAAAGCGACCTAGTTTTTTTGCTGTTACTTCGAAACTCGCGGCATTTCAGCGGGTTTCCGGTTTTCAGAAACCAAATAAGATACGTTTTATTTCCTAACGAATTTCTCATGTAATGCGTCTATTCCTACAATCTCGTACAAAAACCCGGCTAGACGGCCGAA
>DATFXI010000340.1:0-4068 GCA_035316085.1 Candidatus Angelobacter sp. | reverse complement strand
TCGCAATCGAGGCTGAAGTCCGGAGTGGTGATGTTGGCGCTGACCGGCTGTTCGAAGCGCCGTAGCACGGCGCGCACGCGTGCCACCAGTTCGCGCGGGCTGAAAGGCTTGCTGATGTAGTCGTCGGCGCCCAGCTCCAGCCCGCGGACACGGTCAACTTCACCGGCCTTGGCGGTCAGGAAGATGATAGGCACCTTGGCCAGCGTGCGGTCATCGCGGACTTGCCGGCAGACATCGAAGCCGCTGACGCCGGGCACCATCACGTCAAGGATAAAGAGCGCCGGCGGGTTGGCGCGTGCCCAAGAAACCACCTTGTCGCCTGCGCTTCGGGTATGGACTGCGAACCCGGCATGCTCCAGATGGTGCGTCACCAGGTTGGCGATGTCTGGTTCGTCTTCCAAAAGAACAATCGTCGGCTTCACTTGGCCAAGCTTATAACAGCCGCGGCTCCAGCCCAAGCGGCGACCTGATCCGGGCTACGGCCAGGCGCGGGTTTGTAAGGCCCGTTGCCCGCTGCTACCATAGAGGACGTGAGAACCCCAAAGGCCCACATTCCAAAAGGCGTCCTGGCGTTGGCCGCGGCGTCAATCCTTGCTATTTGTGCCGCTGGACTTCCGGCCCCGAACCTGCCTCCAATTCCCAACACAGTGAGCTCCATTACGCCGGAGGAGCTGCGCATGCACTTGCAGTTCCTGGCGTCGGACGAGCTCGGCGGACGCTACACGCTTTCGCCCAGCTTTGCCATCGCCGCGCGCTACCTGGCAGCGCACCTTGAAGCGTACGGTTTCCGCGGCGCGGGCGATCGCGGCAGTTTCTTGCAGACCTTTGAAGTGGTCTCCTCCAAACCCGATGCGGCGAAAACTTCTCTCGAGCTGACGCTCGACGGCAATGCTACGACCTACAATTTTGGAGACGTTTTCACCAGCCAAACTCCTTCCAACGGCGGTGCGCACGGACCGATCGTGTTTGTGGGGACAGGGATTTCCTCGCCGTCGCAAAAGCATGACGACTATGCCGGTCTCGACGTAACCGGCAAGATCGTATTGGTGGTGAACGGAACGCCGGCAGGCGTTGACGCTTCGCGTGTAGCGCCGACGGAGCAGGGAGAGGCCGCCGCGCGCGCCCATGGCGCCGCAGGCGTGCTGGTAATCCCGCAGCAGCGCTTTGCCGAGATCATGCGCGACCGGAACATGATGGAGCGCTTTGCCAGTCGCGAGATCGTCCGTCTAGCGCGCGACCTGGACAGCCGCTTGCCGTCGCTGACTCTGGGCCCTGATGTCGCCGACAAACTCTTAGGCGCCGCCGGGCTCACCTTGCAGGGTGCTTACCAGGCCATAAACAAGAAGGAACCGTTGCAGTCCAAAGCCCTGGACGCATCGGCGCGGATCTCTGTGGGGGTTCAACAGACCCGAACCGCTACCCAGAATGTCGCCGGCATACTGGAAGGCTCTGATCCCAAGCTCAAGAATGAGTTCGTGATCTTCAGTGCGCATTACGACCATTTGAAGACGGGCCCCAACGGCGAGGTTTATCACGGGGCCGACGATGACGGTTCCGGCACCACCGCGGTCCTGACCATCGCCCACGCCATGTCGCTTGACCGGCCCAAGCGGTCGGTGCTGGTAATGTTTCACGCCGGGGAAGAGTTGGGTCTGCTCGGCTCGCAGTACAACACCGACTACGCCCCGGTGGTTCCGCTCGAACAGGTGGTGGCAGACCTGAACATTGATATGATCGGCCGCTCCAAGCCGGCGGGTGACAACGCCAAAGAAGACGAGCATCTTACTGACGCTAACACCGTGTACTTAGTCGGCTCCAATCGCATCAGTCCGGAACTGCACAGGCTCAGCGAAGAAACCAACGCGCAGTTCCAGAAAATGAAACTGGATTATTACTACAACGATCCCAACAATCCGGAGCGTATCTACTTCCGCTCCGACCACTGGAATTACGCCAAGCACGGCGTGCCCATTATTTTTTATTTTGACGGCACCCACGTGGACTACCACAAACCCACGGACACGGTGGATAAAATCGATTTCACCAAGATGACGCAGATCACGCGGCTGGTATTCGAGACGGGATGGCGCATCGCCAACCTCGACCATCGGTTAGCGAAGAAGCCGTAGCCGAGATGTTACGGTTTCACACGCTTCCGTGGAGCGGAATCGGCTGGCGTGTTCTTGCGCATGTAGGCTTCGATCACTACGTCTAAACGATCGAAAAATGAAGCTGAAGTCGCCTGCTCTGCCGGAGACTCCACGCGCGGCGGCACCGCACGTTTCCCACTATGTTGCCCTTTACTTTCCTCGGCGGGAGCAAGTATTTCGCTTGTCCGGGCCTCCCCTGTCTGTCGCGTGTGCGGTTCAAGGGAAAGCCACAACACGTAGCGCAACTGGTCCAGGGCCAGCTTGAAATCGCTGAGACTGCGTTGAGCGGCTTCGCGCTCCCGCGAGGAAAAGCTTTCTAACATCTCGCCCGGACCGCCCATCCGGCTGTAAATCTCCGCCTGCAGATCCTCGAGTTCACCAGTAATCTTCTTAATGCTTTCCAGGACGCGGCCCGCGGCATGAGGTCCGCGCAATCGCATGGAAAAGATGGGGCCTTTGGTCCGGCTGTGAGATTTCATCGTTGCCTTTGTGTTTTTTGGGTGAGTCAACCGCGAAGTCCTCACCTTAGCCCGGAATCGCCACGGCGCGACACAAGAAAGCAAGCTGTCACCAAGGAAGGCAATAGGGTTTCGGGGACGTCCGTTCGTTCGTACCACCACCTGTACTGAAATCTTCCCCTCCAAGACATCCAGCTCTGAATCCACCCGCATCCCAAAAAGTACTCTGCTTTTTGGCCAAGGCCGAGTTGAGACCGCCGATCTCCCTTGGGGCGAGCCGGCTGAAGTTCTGCTCCTGCGGGCGAGTGCCGTGTAATCCACGCCAAGCAGGAGAGGCCTCTCCCTTGGGTCCGGAGTCTTCAACCACCCCCACACGCGGGGCAGAGCTATCCGATTCCCACTCATGAAGGAGTTCTTAAGATGAAAGTCAGGATTTTGTCTCTATCCGTGGCTCTGGCGCTGTGCCTGATGGGTAGCGCCTTTGCCAAAGACGTTGTCCTGCCCGCGGGGACGCTACTGACTTGCATGATGGATGAGCCGAATTTCTCCTCGGCCACCGCTAGCGTCGGCGATCCGTTTCTCTGCCATCCCCGCAGCGTGCAGATGTTCGGAAAGGCCGTCTTTCCCCGGGGCGCCTACCTGGTCGGGCATCTGGAGGCCGACAAAGACCCTGGGCATTTTTGGGGTAAAGGCTATCTAAAGCTGACGTTTGACCGCATCGGCTTGGCGGACACCGATCTGCCGTTGCCGGCCAAAGTGATTGCCGTCAGGGGCTACCGGGTGGATAAGGAAGGCAAGATCATCGGCCACGGCCACGCCACGCGTGACGTCGTGGAATGGATGCTGCCTCCGCTCTGGCCGTGGAAGGTACTGACCTTGCCGGCGCGCGGTCCGCGTCCCGCCCTGAAAGGCGAAACTTACGTTACCCTGCGCCTGATGGATGACGTAACCGTACCCCTGGGCGGAACTTCTCCTGGGCGCCTCGGCGAGCCGGGCGCAGCACTCACTCCGCCTACATCTTCGGCTCCGATCGCCCCTGTGGCCTATGCTGCTGCTGCTCCGATTGCCCCCGTCGAGAACCAAGCAGGTCTTGCCGACAGATTGATCGCGGCTGCCCATCGGCCGGCGCCAGCTCTGGTTTCAGCGAGTCTTGCCCCGCTGGATGTCGCGACGACACCGGTGAGCCCTGTGGATCACACCGGGTGGCGCCACTTCGGACGTACCAAGGCGACCTTGTTTGTGCTGAAAGACGGCGCAGTCTATGCCGTCGCCGACTACTGGCGTGACCAGAGCGTCATCTCGTACGTGCTGGCCAACGGTACCGCCGGGGCCTTCGCGTTGCGTGACGTTGACTGGGACACTACCACTCAGCTCAACTCCGAACGCGGCGTCCGCGTCACCCTGAAGACGACCGCATGTGAAGGTCAGGACTGCGGGTCGTTTTGAATCGCCGAAAGCGC
>DATFXI010000339.1:0-16824 GCA_035316085.1 Candidatus Angelobacter sp. | reverse complement strand
CGCGCGAACCTGAGCCGAGGGCGCAGTCGCAGAGCGACGGAGCCCTTGAATGAAAAGCGTTGGGCCGTCGACTAATGGTAGGTCAAGTGCCTTTGGAGCACTTTGTCTAGGTTCGAATCCTAGCGGCCCAGCCAGAATTTGTGGGAGTCGAGGTTGAGGCAAGTGCGGGTGAGCCGAACGGTGAGCGCCGGATCGCGCGAACCTGAGGCGAGGGCGTAGCCGCTTGCGGCGGAGCCCTTGAAGAGAAGCCAGCACTTTGTCTAGCTTCGAATCCTAGCGGCCCAGCCAAAGTTTAGAAGATCGCCGACATCGCCGAGATCGCGCGGAATCGCCGTGATCGGATCTCCGGACTTTTCGTCCGATGCCGGCGACGACGTTGCGATGACGCGCGATTACGGCGATTTGGTAATTCTCGGTTGTAGCAAACCAGCTCAAACGGGAGATGACGATGGCAACCACAGCGACAGCGACTGACAAGGCGGAGAAAAAACAGCAGCAGATGCAGCCCAAGAGCGAGCACAAACCGCAGCGCCGTCACGACGAGAAGTTCAAGATCTTCTGCGGCACTGCCAACGAGCCCTTGACCGAGGAGATTTGTGCTTTTCTGGGCTTGGAACGCGGCAAAGCCACGGTCACACGCTTTTCTGACGGCGAGTGCTACGTGCAGGTGCTGGAGAACGTGCGCGGGGCCGACGTTTTTGTCTGCCAGCCCACGTGCTTCCCCGTGGACGAACACATCATGGAGCTGCTGTTGCTCGTGGATGCGCTCAAACGCGCCTCGGCGCGGCGCATCACCACGGTGATTCCTTACTACGGATACGCCCGCCAGGACCGCAAGGACAAGCCACGCGTGCCTGTGTCCTCCAAGCTGATCGCGGACCTGCTGACCACGGCCGGCGCGCATCGCGCGCTGGTGGTAGACCTGCACGCGCCGCAGATTCAAGGGTTCTTTAACATCCCAGTGGACCATCTGTTCGCATCGCCGGTGTTGGTAGACCACTTCCGTAAAATGCAGTTGCCCAACCTGACGGTGATTTCGCCTGACGCCGGCGGCGTGGAGCGCGCGCGGTTTTTCGCCAAGAAAATCGACGCCGCTTTGGCCATTGTGGACAAACGCCGCACCGATCTGAATGTGGCCGAAGTCATGCACGTGATCGGTGACGTCAAGGGCCGCACTTGCTTGATCATTGACGACATCATTGATACCGCCGGCACGCTGGTCAAAACCGCCGACGCGCTAGTAAGCGCCGGCGCCGCCAAAGTGTATGCCTGCGCTTCGCATCCGGTGCTGTCCGGCGAAGCCATTGAGAGGATTTCGAAATCAAAGTTGGAAGAGGTAGTGGTTACCAACACCATTCCGCTGACCGGCAAGGCCAAGGCCGAGCCCAAGATCAAAGTTTTGTCGATTGCCGGTCTGTTGGGCCGCGCCATCCAATCGATTCACGAAGAGACTTCCGTCAGCTCATTGTTTGCCTAGCCGCCGGAAGCCACAGAAAAGGAACAAGGACTAGAGAAATGAATTCACCGGAAGTAGTTGAAGCCCAGGCCAGGCAAGATGAATCGCGGGGCAAAAACGAGGCGCGGCGTCTGCGCGCCAGCGGCCGCATCCCTGGCGTGCTCTATGGCGCCAAGAAGAATACCGTGGCCGTAAGTCTGGATCCCAAGCAGATCTCGCGTATCTTGCATTCAGAGACCGGCCACAACACCATTTTTGACCTGCACGTGGGCAGCGAGAAAGCCAAGGTCATGATTGTGGATTGGCAGCACGATCCCATGCACGGCAAGCTACTGCATATTGACCTGAAGCGAATTGCGATGGACGAAAAAATTCGCGTGAAGGTCCCGATCCATTTGACAGGTGAAGCGGAAGGCGTGAAGACCCAGGGCGGGATTCTGGACCAGGTTCTGCGCGAAGTGGAAGTAGAGTGTTTGCCGGTCGACATTCCCAGCCATCTTGATGCTGATGTGAGCGCGCTGGTTTTCGGCACGGTATTGCGCGTCTCAGATTTGCCGCATTCCGGCAAGCTGAAGTTTATTACGGATGAGGGTCAGACTGTGGCTCACATCACTTCGGTGAAAGAAGAAGTCGTTCCGACTCCGGAGGCGGTCGCGGAAGCGGCGGCGGCGGCGCCGGCCGAGCCGGAAGTTATCAAGAAAGGGAAGCAGGAAACTGAAGAGGAAGCAGGTGCTGCTGCTGTCCCTGAGGAACCCAAGAAGGGTGAAGGGAAGAAGTAGGGCCCGTGAAGCTGATCGTCGGGCTGGGCAATCCTGGCATCGAGTACCAGTTCACGCCGCACAACATTGGTTTTCTCGCGCTGGACCGCATTGCCGAGCAATGCGGCGTGATGATCGATAACCGCCACTCGCGGGCAATGACGGCACGGGCCAGGATCGGCAATCAGGAAGTCATGCTGGCCAAGCCTGAGACCTTCATGAACCTGAGCGGGATGTCGGTCTGGGAGTTGGTGGAAAAGACCGGTCTTGACGCGCAGAAGGACCTGGTCGTGATTTATGACGAGCTGGACCTTCCGCTGGGAATGATCCGCATTCGCGAGCGCGGATCATCGGCCGGGCACAACGGGATGCAGTCGATCATCAACGCCCTGCAGACGGAAGAAATCGCGCGGATGCGTTTGGGGATCGCGCCAGAACCACCGGCGAAGGGCGGCGCGAATTACATTCTGTCGCCGTTCCGCAAATCGCAGTTGCCGGCTGTGGATGAGGTGTTGGATTTGGCCGCCACCGCCGTACAGGTGATTTTTGACGAAGGCGTGGCTGCGGCCATGAACCGGTTTAATCGCAAGAACAAGCCGGATGAGGAAGAGTAAAGATTGGAGAACAAATGCAGAGAGCTTATGAAGTGATGTTTATTGTGCGGCCGGACCTGACCGAGGAAGACCTGGACAAGCTGGTCTCAGCGCTCGAGAACCATGCAACCGGCGCCGGCGCTACCGTGAAGAACGCGGAGAAGATGGGCAAGCGACGCCTGGCTTATGACGTGAAGAAGTTCTCCGAGGGCCAGTATGTGTTGTTCACGCTGCAGGCGGACGGCAAGGCCGTCCACGAGCTGGAACGGCGCCTGCGCGTCACCGAGCAGGTGATCAAGTTCATCACCGTGCGCACTGACGAAGAACACCAGCGCCTGGATAAGATCCGCAAGCTCCGGGCTTCGCGCGTCAAGCGGGTGCCGGCAACGGAGACCGCTCCTGCTGAGAGCGCAAGTCCGGCAGTGAATGCGTAAACGGCAGCCTTTAGCCTTTAGCCATGAGCCTTTAGAGGCGATGGCGATCGCGACGCGAGTCGAGGGTTTGCTAAAGGCTAAGAGCTAAGGGCTAAGGGCTCAATTCAAGCGTGAGACAACAGCCCTAAGAAATTGAAATGCCGCGGGCACGAAGCAGCGGCAAGCCACCAAAAGGAGATTTATGGCTGACGAAGTGAACCAGGAAGTTTCCACTCCGGCGCGTCCGCAGGGACGGCCGGACCGCCCCGAACGGCCCGACCGTGGCCCCGGTGGCTCAGGACGTGACGGCGGACGCAAATTCTTCCGTCGCAAGAAAGTCTGCAAATTCTGCGTCGAGAAGATTGACGATATCAACTACAAAGAGGTGCGGCTGCTGCAGCAGTTTGTGGCCGAGCGGGGCAAGATTGTTCCCCGGCGCCTGACCGGCGTGTGCACGCCGCACCAGCGGCGCCTGACGGCTGCCATCAAACGGGCGCGCAACATCGCCCTGCTGCCTTTTGCGGCGCGCTGAAACCGCAACAGCGGTTTCACGGCGGCGAGCATCAGCGTCCCGTCAATGCTGCGAAGCGGTATTGATGGTGTCTCAGCCCCTAGCGCATGCCAAGCATGCGCGTACCTTCAGGTAGGGATAAGCGAAGCGAATTTCGGCAGACGAATCACATTTTGGAGATCTGAAAATGGAAGTCATCCTAAAAGAAGATGTTCCTAAGTTGGGCCACCGCGGTGACGTAATTAGGGTCGCTGAAGGCTATGGTCGAAACTATTTGCTACCGCGCAAGTTGGCAATTGAAGCCACTGCGGCTAACAAGGCTGTGATCGAGCAGATGAAGCAGGCTGCCGTGCGCCGCTCGGCGGTGGAGAAAGCGGATTCGGAGGCTTTGTCGAAACAACTGGAAACGGTCACTTTGAATTTTCAGCGCAAAGCCGGCGAGAAGGACCACCTGTTTGGTTCGGTGACGTCCTCGGACATCGCCGAAGCGCTGGCCCAAAAGGGCTTTGACATTGATCGGCGCAAGATCCAGCTCAGCGATCCGCTGAAGAGCCTGGGCGAATTCGATGTGCCCATCCGCTTGCATCGCGACGTCACTAGCCGCGTGAAGGTAGTGATCCAAAAGGAACCCGAAGCAGCTTAGTCTTTCGGTGCGAGATTTCCCTTTTGATCCGAGGCCTGGGGCGCCGGCTCCAGACCTCGATTTATTTTCAACTACTTGTTCTCATTCACGCCCGGCGGTAACATCAACCCTCGCATGCGCCAGGCAGAGACCAATCTTGTTCCGATCCTGAAAAAGCTCGAAGCCTTTTACGGCAAGCAGGAGCCAACATGGCCGACCGAGCCTCACCTCTTCCTGATCTGGTGGTATTGCGGATATCCGGCCAGTGACGCCGCCTGCGCCCGAGGCTGGGAGTCGCTGCAACGTGAAGTCGGAACCGGCCTTGACCAAATCCTCGCCGCCTCCCCGGCCAAACTCGCCGCCGCCCTCAAGCCGGGCGGCATGGTGCCGGAACTCAGAGCCCTGCGCCTCAAAGAAATCGCGGCCAGAATCAAAGACGAATACGCCGGGGACCTCCGCGCAGCCTTAGTGGGACCGATCGCCCAGGCACGCAAGATCCTGAAGAGATTTCCCAGCATCGCCGATCCCGGTGCTGATCGTATTCTGCTTTTCGCCGGCATTGCGCCGCTGGCCGCTGTGCCTTCCAATTGCCCTCATGTGCCGGTGCGCATCCTGCACGGCCTGGAGCGCGAAAACTACGGTGTCACCTACAAGGAAGCGCAGCAGGCCATCGCGGCGGAAGTGCCGGAGAAGTTTGACGCCCGCCAGCGCGTCTATCTCCTGCTGAAACACCACGGCCAGGAACTTTGCAAGCGGACCAAACCGAAATGCGAGCGATGCCCAGTCAGCTCTTCCTGCGCTTATTTTTCCGGGCGTCGTCGCGGCCGCTCGGCCGGCGCCTGATGCTATTCCGCTCCGATGGCGCGCGCCATCAGATGAAAAATCTCTGACATGTCATGAACGCCGAGTACTCCAAAAGCCTGCGGCCCCTGCGCCGCGATTCTCACCTGGGTCCCCGTATGTTCCATGCTGTGCGAAGAAGAGCAGCACACCGAGTTGGTGCCGTAGTGCAGCGTCATGTTGGCCTTGTCCGCAGTGGTCAATGTGCTCATCAGCCCGGTGCCGTGGGCGTCAGTCTTGGGCTCCGGCACGATCTGTGTGGAGTGCCCGTGATCCGCGGTCACGATGATCAGGGTGTCCGGGTGGCCAGCGGCATACTCAAGAGCGAACAGGATGGCGTTATCAAAAGCAATGGTCTCGCCGATTTGTTCGCATGGCTCCGCTGTATGCGCCCGCTTGTCAATCTGCGCGCCTTCCACCTGCAGAAAGAAGCCTTGTGGCTTCGTGTCCGTGGTTTCTAGCAGACGAATGGCCTTGCGCATCATGGCAAACAGCGCCGGCTCGCTGGCGGGTCGCATAAATTGCTTGCACTTCTGCGGACCGCTGCCGGGATACGGAATCGCAGGATCGCCGGACCATTCCATACTCATGTTGCCCGCGTTAAACAGTCCCAGCAGACCCTGTCCTGGCTGCAGTTGGACCTCGGAGAGGTCTTGGGCAGTGGTGATGACCTTGTATCCCTGGGATTCAGCCCACGCGAGCGTGTTCTTGCCCTCGCCGGGTCCGCCGTCAACAATTTGTTCATAACGCTGGCGGCCGCCGCCCATCAGGACATCGATCTTGTGATCAACCAGTTGCTCAGCGATGGAGCCCGGACCACCGGCGTTCTTTTTGTACTTGGGACAATCTTTCATATCCTCGGGACCCTGGCAGCGCCGACTGTTCACGTGCGCTCCCAGCACTGCCGGCGTGGCATCGGTGATCTCAGCCGTTGTGATATTGCCGGTGCGGTAGCCCATTTGCTGGGCGAGCTCAAGAATGGTCTTGAGAGACTTGTCCGTTTTCGCCGTACTTGAGATGCGACCGTTGCTGGTCTTCTGCCCCGTGGCCCAGGCGGTGCCGCCGGCAGCGGAGTCGGTCACGTAATCCGGTTGCGACGGATCGTCTTCGCGAAGGGCATACGTCGTCACAGTGCCGGTGAAGGGCAAAGAATCCATGGCTAAACGTCCTGCAGCCCCGGCCCAGTAATTGCGCGCCGCCGTGATCTCGCTGTCCCCCATGCCGTCGCCAACGAACAAGATGACGTTTCTGGCGCGGCCGGCCTGAATTTGTCGTTGCAGCTTAGCCGCTTCGCCGGAAGGCACCGGGCCTTGCTGCGCCGCCGCTACGCTGCACCAAACGAACAGAAGTACGAGAGGTTTTGTTCTCACCATTCTTCTCCTGGGATATTTGAAGTACGGCTAATTTATTCGATGGCCAGGCGCGGAGGAAATGAAAACCTTGTGAATGGAGTTGCCCCGGTCGCGACCGAAGACTTTCGTCAAACTTTCGCCCCGCCGGAAGTTGGTCCCGCGAAGCGGCATTTTAGGACTGCCAGTTGTAGGCGGGCCTTCCCCGGGCGTCCAAAAATGGGATACCCTCGGCTTACGTATCGTTTTGTATTACGTCCAAGTAATAGCAAGCAGAGAGGATTACGAGGACGCGACAAAATGCCGGCCGGATCGGTGGTCCTAGAGGCGTCGGTTGGCGCAAGCGGTGCGACAGGGAACTCCCAGCAATCGGGAGAGATGGTGAGTCAAGCCCTAAGCCGAGTCAACGACAGCGAACTCATTCGCGCCGCGCAGCGCGGGGATCGTGCTGCCTTCGAGGCGCTGGTCCGCCAGTACGACCAGGCGGTTTTGCGCCTGGCATTGCACCTGACTGGGTCGGAAGCCGACGCGCGCGACATCTATCAGGAAGCCTTCCTCAAAGCCTTCCGCCACCTTGCGAACTTCCGCTTTGAATGTTCGTTTTACACGTGGATTTATCGCATCGTGACCAACCTCTGTCTGGACCATCTGCGCAAGCGGCAGACGCGGCGGGAAGATCCGCAGACGGTTAAAGATTCTGACGGGCGCGAGGTGGACGTTCTGGAGCGCGTTTCTGACGACAGGTCAGGCGCGAATCCCGAGCGGGACTTGATGCGCCGCGAGCTGGGCGCAAGAATCGCCCAGGCGTTGACCCGGCTCACGCCGCGCGAGCGCATGGTGTTTGAGCTGAAGCATTATCAAGGCCTGCGCCTCAGGACGATCGGCGAGATGTTGAATACCACGGAAGAGACGGCCAAGAACACGCTGTTCCGGGCTACACAGAAATTGCGCGGCGCACTGGCGCCCATGCGGTGAGCAGTTAAGAAAGAGAAAGACGGAGAAAGCGGGGAACGGTTATGAATTGCGATTGGACTCGAGACAACATTGTCCTCTACATCTACGAAGAACTGCCGGACGACGCCAAGTTTACCTTTGAGCGCCACGTCCAGCACTGCCTGGCGTGCCGCAAGGAACTGGAAGCGGCGCGTGAATTCAAGGACAACATGTCCGCGCTGCCCGTCCAGGAAGTCTCCCCGAACTTTCTCACGTCCAGCCGCATGGAACTACAGGAAGCCCTGGAACATGCCCACCAGACGCATACCTGGGGCCGCTTCGTCTTCGACTTCGCCGGCTGGATGCACCAGCTCAAGCTGGCTCCCGCTCTGACCGCCGCGTTGCTGATGATTGGGTTTGCGGGTGGAACCATCACGGCGTACCAATTGGTGGGACCCGCGAAGATCATCAGGATCGGCGAGCCGCCGCCTTCTACAGCAAGCATCGTCGGCATCGAATCTGTTACTCCCCACGAGAATTCCAACCAGGTCACCATCAAGTACGAAACGTTGTATCCTCAAGTTCGGACGGGCGATATCAACGATCCCAACATCCGTAACCTGCTTTTGCTGGCAGCGCGCAACACGCGCAACGCGGAAGTGACTTTGGACTCCATCGCTGTGCTGACGACCAGGCCTGAAGACAACTCTGTCCGCGAAGCGCTGATTTATGCGCTGCGATACGACAGCAACCCTGGCGTGCGCCTGAAAGCTCTCGGGGGCCTCAAGAGCTACGTGAAAGACGATGTCCACGTGCGTGACGCCGTTCTGGAAGCTCTGATGCATGACAGCAACGCCGGCGTGCGCGCCGAAGCAATTGGACTGCTGGATCCTGTGAAGGCGGACACCAGTGTGCGCGACACCTTGCAGGTGTTGGCGGAACGCGACCAGAACAAGTACATTCGCAACGAATCCCGGCGTATTCTCGGGAGCACCCCGAATCTGGACTAAAGGAAACTCAACGAAGCAATGAACAAACATTTCCAAGTCGCGACGCTGATGGTATTGGCCAGCATGGCTGCAGCGGCGCAAACCTCAGAGGGGCGTCTTTATCATTCCTCTGGCAACGAATGGATCAATGAGGTAAAGGGCTCGATTCCCGCCGCCAACAGTGTAAAAGTGGTTTCCAGCGGTGGGGCCGTGCGCGTGCAGGGGGCCCAGCAAACCTCGATTGTTTACACGGTGCGTGAGCGAGTGCGCGCCGGCTCGGAAGAAGCCGCGCGCCGCGAACTCAGCAGAATCAAGTTCAGCGTTTCTCCGGGCGAGGTCGCCGTATTTCGCGCCGAGAGTGAAGGCCGCAACCACGCTTCCGTTGATTTCGATATACAAGTCCCAGTGCAGACCGCGTTGGTGGGCCTGAAATCCGGAGGCGGCGCGATCGCCGTGACGGGAATTTCCGGCAAGGTAGACGCCGCAACCGGCGGCGGCAGCGTCAACCTGGACCAGATTGGTGGAGCTGTAACGGCAGCCAGCGGTGGCGGCAGCATTGAGATCGGCAAAGTGGGCGGCGATGTTGAGGTCTCCACCGGCGGCGGAAGCATTCACATTGACTCCGCTGGAGGCCGCATTTCAGCCAGTTCCGGTGGCGGAAGTTTGCGAATTGGTTCCGGGAAGGCCATGCGCCTGGAAACCGGCGGTGGCTCCATCGTAGTGAAGAAGTGCGACGGCCAGCTCAAAGCCGAGACTGGCGGCGGCAGCCTGGAGTTCGTTGAGGTCACCGGACCGGCCCACGTTGAGACCGGTGGTGGTGGCATTAAAGTGTGGTCGATCATCGGCGGACTTCACGCCGAGACGGGCAGCGGCCCGATTACTGCGACGCTGGCGCGCGGAGGCCTGGCCTTTACCGAATCGCGCCTGGAGACCTCCGTTGGCGACATCGTGGTCTTCGTTCCCGACGGTTTGGGCGTGACCATTCGCGCTTCCATCGACGCTGCGCGTGGAGACGGTATCCGCAGCGATTTTGGCGACAACATCAAAGTCCATCGCACCAACACCTGGGGCCCAGGCGAAGTCTATGCTGAAGGCAGTTTGAACGGCGGGGGGCCGCTGTTGCGCGTCCATACCTCTACCGGCAGTATCTCGATCAAGCGCAAGGGGAAAGAGTGACACATCAACCGACAATCGGAGGACGAACTTCCATGATCCGCATCATTGCCATTGCGTTGCTTTTCGCCGGGTCGGGTGTTCCCGTGGCGACCGCGGGGCAGCCAGACCGGCAGACGCCGCAAGCCGCACCTGCACAGCCGGCCGCACCCGCGCCGCCGCTCACGCCAGCTGCTCCCCACGCTCCCGCGCCGTCGAGCGTCTGGGTTGGAACCTCGACATCCGGCCGCTCGTACTTGGGCGTTGACATTCAGGATGTGACCGCTGACCGAGTCGCCGCGTTGAAGCTCAAGGAAGAGCGCGGCGTGGAAGTCACCATGGTTGATCAGGACGCGCCCGCGGGAAAGGCTGGAATCAAAGAACACGACGTCATCACCGAGTTCAACGGGGCAACGGTGGAGAGTGAAGAGCAACTTCGGCGCATGATCCGTGAGATTCCGCCGGGACGCACTGTAACGCTGGGCATCAGCCGTGACGGCAATCCCATGAAGATCAGCGTGCAACTTGGCGACCGCGGCAAGATTATGTCCGAAAACCGCAAGGTCATGGTCGCGCCCATGCCGCGCATTCAAATTCCCAGGGTCGAGATGCCCAACTTCACCTGGCAACTCGATGGCGCAACCTATTCTTCAGCGCTCCGCGCGCATTTCGAGAACCCCGGAAAACAGCTGTGCGAGTTTTTCGGCGTGAAAGATGGCGACTGCGTTCTGGTCCGCTCGGTGGAGAAGGGGGGAGCGGCGGAGAAAGCAGGACTTAGAGCGGGCGACGTAGTTATCCGTGCCGACAACGAGAAAGTCGCCAACCGGGGCGACATCAGGCGCGCTCTGGACAACCATCGTGATGGCGGCAAACTTTCCCTAGCCATTTTGCGTGACAAGCACGAGCAGACAGTCGCCATCGACTTGCCGAAACGCGGCGGCTCGGGCGATTCCTGGCGCATCATCGACCTCGATGAAGGACATTTCTTGCTCGATGAGATGAACGACCTGAACGACCTGATCGACCTCGATGGACTTGAGCCTGCAACACGGAAAGTCAAGGAGATGGCCGCGCTTCAGATGCGCGACGAAGCAAAGCGGTTCCGACGCGAGATGGAACGCATGAAACCGGAATTCGAGAAGACTCTGCGGGAAAGCCAGTCCGAATGGCTTCGCCTGCAGAAACAGTTTGAGAAAGAGATGAAGATGCACTGGGGCACGATGATCTAATCTCCCTCATGTCCCTCAGAGAGCGCGGGGCCTCCGCGCTCTTTTTTGCGCCGCTAGGGCACCCGCAGCTTCAGCAGAGTCTCGGGATCAAGATACACGCCTTGCCAGCGCGCCGCAAAGTGGAGATGCGGCCCGTTCACTCTGCCGGTATTTCCGCTCTTACCGAGCACAGTGCCGCTTTCTACCCTATCGCCTTCCTTCACTGCGATCTCGGAGAAGTGCAGATAGAGTGTGAGGAGGCCCTGCCCGTGATCCACGACTACGCAGTTGCCTTCGTAATAAAGATTGCGGGCCAGAATCACTACGCCGCGGTTTGTTGCCCTTACCGTCGTGCCGATGGCAGCGTGGAAATCAAGGCCTTCATGCTGGGTCTTCTTCACGCCGTTGAACGTCCGCGCCGAACCGAAGATGGCGGAAACCGTGGTGTCAACCGGAGGGGCAAAGCGCCCTGACCAGTAAGTATCCGGCGCCACCGACGAGAACAAACGCTTCTTCAGCGCTTGCTCTTGCTCAATCCGCGCCAGAACTTCCTTGGGAGGCTCAACATACTTGGGCGCGACGCTGAGCGTAGTGGTCGGATAGACCTTCTCGCTGACATTCACCTTCGCCGTGAAATCGGCTTTGGCGCCGCTTTTTTCCGTCCCTTCAAGGCGCAGCGGAAATTCTCCCGGCTTCTGGTTCAGGTCAATGGCGGCAAGCGCGTACCAGCAACTGCAGCCCGCGCCAAAGCGGAATGCCAGCTCGCGTCCTGACCAAACACCCCGCAGCGTGGTGAGCTCTGCGGGCGCGTTTACGCGAAACAAGACGGGCGAGCCGTTTACTAATTCTTGCGGCTCGGTCTTGAGCGTCCATGAAACGGCCACAGGTGCGGCTTGCGCCGCGGCTAGCGCCGTCCCAAAAAGAAACAACAATATGATTTTGGCGATGCCAGGTTTCATGGAGAGTCCCACCGTAGCCGGGTTTTTGCTTCCGCTCACTCCGTCCAGCGGCGGAAGATGAGCGAACCGTTGGTGCCGCCGAAACCGAACGAATTGGAGAGCGCAATGTTCAGTGTCGACCTGCGCGCCACGTTGGGAACGTAGTCCAGGTCGCATTCCGGGTCCGGGGTTTCCAGGTTGATGGTCGGCGGAAGAACCTGGTCGCGCAGCGCCAGGATGGTAATGCCGGCCTCTAGACCGCCGGCGCCGCCCAGCAGGTGTCCAGTCATGGACTTGGTGGAACTCACTGCAACCTTGGTATCCGCGCCGAAAGTGCGCTTGATGGCTTTGGTCTCGAGCACGTCGCCGATGGGCGTTGATGTGCCGTGGGCGTTGACATACTGAATGTCCGCGGGCGTGATCTTGGCATCATGGATGGCGTTGCGCATGACACGGTCGCCTCCTTCGCCGTCTTCCGCCGGTTGGGTAATGTGATACGCGTCCGCGCTCATGCCGTACCCGATGATCTCCGCCAGGATGGGGGCGCCGCGCCGCTGGGCATGCTCCAGATCTTCCAGAATCACGATGCCTGCGCCTTCGCCGATGACAAATCCGTCACGGCCCGAATCCCAGGGACGGCTCGCCTTTTCCGGCTCGTCATTTCGCGTAGAAAGAGCGCGCATGGCGGCAAATCCGCCCACGCCCATTTGCGTGATGGCCGCCTCCGCGCCGCCGGCAATCATCACATCCGCGTCGCAGCGCTGGATGATTTTGTAGGCATCGCCTATGGAGTGTGAACTGGTAGTACATGCGGTGCAGGTGGCCTCATTGGGGCCTTTGGCGCCGTACCGGATGCTGACTTGCCCGGCAGCCAGGTTCACGATGGCCGCGGGAATGAAAAAGGGGGAGATTCGGCGCGGGCCGCCCTTGAGCAGCTCGGCGTGCTCGCGCTCGATGATGTCAAACCCGCCGACCCCGGAGCCAATGTGCACGCCCACGCGCTCGGCGTTTTCCGGCGTGACCTTCAGGCCTGACATTTTCACCGCTTCATCGGTCGCAGCCATTGCAAAGTGGATGAAGCGGCCCATCTTCTTAACTTCCTTTTTGTCGATGAAGTTTAGAGGATCAAAATTCTTGACCTCGGCGGCAATTTGGCAGGCAAAATTCGTCGGGTCAAAACCCGCGATTCTGGCCACGCCGCTCTTTCCCGCGACAATGTTTTTCCAAACCTCGGCGCTGTTGTTGCCTACGCCGCAGATTAGACCCAAACCAGTGACAACAACCCTTCTAGCCAACTACTTCCCGCCTTTCGAGTGCTTACCGATGTAATCAATAGCATCCTTGACCGTGCGGATTTTTTCCGCGTCTTCATCGGGAATTTCAAGATCGAACGCTTCTTCAAACGCCATGACCAGCTCGACGGTGTCCAGGGAATCCGCGCCGAGGTCGTCCACGAAGGAGGCATTCGGGGTGACTTCACCTTCATCCACTCCCAGTTGCTCCACAATGATTTGCTTTACCTTCTCTTCCACTGCTGTTGGCATTTGCCGCTCCTTCTGTTTTTTTCTAACATACCGTCCCCGGCCAGATCACTGCTTCACCGATTTCGCATGTCTCTGGATATACTCCATCGCATCCTGCACAGTCACGATTTTCTCCGCATCGGAGTCCGGAATCTCCACTTCGAAAGCTTCTTCCAGGGCCATGACCAGCTCTACCCGGTCCAGCGAATCGGCACCCAGGTCGTCCACAAAAGACGCTCCAGGCGTAATCGCTGAGGCCTCGACGCCCAACTGGTCCATGATGATCTGCTTTACTTTGGCTTCAACCGCCGGCACGCTGGGCTCCTTACAGGGTAAACCGCTTAGTGTAATTGCCGATAGTGGGCGGGTCAAACCGGCCCACTACTGAGTGTCAGCGTCTAGTCCCGACAACGTCGGGACGGGCCTTTAGGCAGACCGGGTCGGTCAAACCGACCCAGTACCGAGTATTAGCGTCTAGCGAATGGCAAGACGGCCATCGGTCGATTCCCGTCCATGGCCATTCTACCTGTCAGTCCCTCCATTTTCTTGTTCCTCCTGTTCCCTTACAATGAAGGCCTTGTTTGTACAAAACCGAGTCCTCCTGAAACTGAGCGCCTGGGTCGCTGCCCTGAAGGCACTGGGCGCCTGGGGCGTTTTCATTCTGGCTGGCATCGACGCCGCCCTCTTCGGCATTCCCATGGATCCCCTGGTGGCGGGGTTTGTGTTCGCCAATCCTGGTCGTGCCTGGCTCTATTGCGTCGCTGGCGCTGTCGGTTCCGCTTTGGGCAGCTTGCTGCCCTACTACCTGGGGCGGGCCGGCGGTGAGTTGTTCCTGCTTAAGCGCATTGATGAAGCCAAGCTCCAGCGCATCCGCGACCGCTTCGAGCGCCAAGAGTTCCTGGCGCTGATGTTTCCCGCCACCTTGCCTCCGCCTACGCCTTTCAAGCTGTTTGTTTTTTCCGCCGGCGTTTTTGAGATGCGCTTGCCGAATTTCATGCTGGCCGTCATTGTTGGACGTTTGATTCGCTTCGGCGTTTTATCCATTTTGACCGCTTTCTTTGGGCCCCAGATCGTCTCCCAGACCAAGAATCTGTTCAAGAACCATCCTTCATTGGCCGTGCTGGTGGTATTGGCCCTGGTTGCCTTGGGATACGTCATCTACCGGCTGGTGCGCGCTCCTGTGCGTGAGGTGGCCGAGGAGATCAGGCACCGGGACGATAACCGCGCCTAGCACCCGGTGTTTGGGAACTCCGGTGCATATTTGTGGAGTTTGGATGCTTTTAGCCAATGCGACAGCTCATCGCTAGGCGATTGTCCTGAACGTGGGCTTAGCGCCGAAGAAGTTAGGTAGCAACGTCAGAACGCTCTTCAGCCTGTGTAACCGTGGCCACCACCACAGGAATACTGAAGAACACAGTCGCAAAGAACAGATCGGAAGCCAAGCCGTTGCGGAAGAACGGAAGCGCTTTGGTGTAGCAGTCCAGAAGCCCGGCCCAGGTCCGAGGGTACAAATAACCCGCTGCCCAAACGCCAAAGTTGCTGACGACAAAGAAAGAAACCGCGCTGCCCAGTCCGGCGCCCAACACGCGCAACGGCTTGACTCGGTTGTGCAACAGCACGCCGATGAAGCAAGCGCCCGCGTACCATGCCCAGATTATCGTCTGGTCCCAAGTCAGGCCCATACCGTACACCTTGAAATTCAGGTAGAGGTCAGAGGCGACGAGCAGCAGCACCGGCGCCCAAAACTGTTTGCGCGGCATGCGCGAGCCGAAGAACAGCAGGGAGGCGCCCACCGGGGTGAAACCATGGGTCGCAAATGTTCCAGTCCCAGCCAAAACGCGAATAGCGACGGCGATCACCACAAACAGATAAGCCAGCATGCAGGCACCTCGAAACAAGTATTGTGAGGGCTCGAAGGTGAGAACGTCAAGAACGGCGGTTTAGTCTCGTCCACCCACCTCCCGCGGCGGCGATCCCAAGTATTGGTCTTCCACGCGCAGCACCGGGTTGAGTTCAACGTTGCCGGTCAGTGGCAGGGAACGGTTCCGTTCCAGCGCTTCCGCGTGGGCAAATCGCAGGTCCTGAAATTGTACGCGGTATCCTGCACGCGCCGGCAGCGCTGCCACGGTCACCAGCGGATACTGTGCCCAGTCGAGATAGGCGCGTCCCAGTCGCGAATTTTTGGCCGCGAGCGTTACCGGTGTCTCCTCGGGTTTGTAGCGAAACACCGACAGATTCTGCGGGTCGAGCTGGCTGGAACCGGAATCCACCGGGAGGACCTCGAAGAAGTCTTTGGTTTCGACCACCCCAGTCCATAAGAATGGGTTGACCATGCTGGGAAAAGCGGAGGCGCGGAGAGCGTCCTGATCGTGAAACGTCACCGCATTCAAAGCAGCGACGGCGCGCCGGTGCTGGAAGTCGCGGAAAAACACTATAACCAGAAAGCAAGTCAGAGCAAAGACAGCTCCGCCGCGTCCACGGAACTGCGGCTTGCGCGCACCGACTTCGTCGCTTATCAGGCCTAGCAGCGCCGGCGTTACCAGGCCAAGAATCAACGCGGTGAGAATCACCGGATCGACGATGTGCACAATGTCCCATGAGTACCAGCGCCGGTTGAAAGGCGCCAGCGGGCGCACCCCGTAACTGTTGGTGAAGTCGAGCAGGATGTGAGTGAGCGCGCTCAACAGCGCGTAGGCAAACAGCAGGCCCCAGCGCGGCGACAGCTTGGGACGCCGGCCGCGGCGCTGCATCAGCCGGTAAATTCCGTACACGCCGGCGAGGGTGACCGCCGCTACCACCGGCGCGCCCAAAAAGCTGTGTGTGAAGCCACGATGATGCTGCAAGCCGGTGACCGATCCACCAAAGAAAAACAGCATGTCCGCATCAGGGGCTTCAGCGGCCACAACCAGGGTGAGCGTGGCCAGTCCGGTGGTGCGGTTCAGCCCGGCACGGCTCATGCAGGCGGCGGTCAGCAGATGGGTGACGGGTTCCACAATCAAGTCCGATGTGAGCTTGCAATTCTAGCAGGTAGCATTTAGCCGTCAGCATTCAGCATTCAGCCCTTGCACATCCTTCAGGTCGGAGGCGGTTTACTGTGTGGGGAACGGTTAGACCACGACATCGATATCTCCTCGAAACTGTCGCTCGGCTGAATGCTGACTGTTGAGTGCTGACTGCTTTCTTTACGGCATTAACAACCTGAATGTCCGTTCCTCGATAGCGACCTCCACCGGCAGCGCCCCGAGCAGTTCGCCATCAGCTTCGCAGTGGATGGTGTGGCCGCCGGCAGATGCGAGCGGCATACAGCGCAGCCACGGAGAATATGCCAGTTCGACTTGGCGGACGTTCCAGTTCCATCCGCTCACCACGCTGAAGAAGAAATTTAGGTAGTGGCGGACTTTGTCAGTCTTGAAAATCATCAGTCGGTAATCGTTGCGCGTGAGGGCGCCTCCCAGACGCACGCGGCGCAGCAGTCCGGGGAACCGGTTGGCGCGCACAGCCATCACAAGTGCCACGGTCTCTTTGCGGCGGTCGCCGTT
>DATFXI010000338.1:0-12566 GCA_035316085.1 Candidatus Angelobacter sp. | reverse complement strand
CTCAGCCCGATTCCACGCTTGGTTCAAATCTCAGAAATCGTGGATGCTCTGTTCTACTTGCAATCGGCACCGATGGTGAACGGCGAAAACATTCGAATTGACGGAGGATCTCATGCCGGCGCCAAGTGGTAAAACGACTATCGCAGGCAGTCTGAGTTCGCGCCTTAGCGAGCTTGGAATCGAGTTGCCCAAGCCCCCGACACCCCTGGGGGCGCACCTCGAATCGGCGGGCCCGTGGGGTCAGGTAAAACGGCGCTTGTTGACGCGGTATGCAAGCAGCTTCGGGATACCTATGACATCTACGTGATTACCAACGACATTTACACAAAGGAAGATCAGCTCATTCTTACTCGCGCGCAAGCCCTGGCTGCGGAGCGCATTATAGGCGTTGAGACGGGCCGGCTGTCCGCATACGGCTATTCGCGAGGACGCTTCCATGAACCTCGCAGCGATCGAAGACATGAGCCGAAAATTCCCTCACGCAGACTTATGCTTCATCGAGTCGGGAGGAGATAACCTGGCAGCCACCTTCAGCCCAGAGCTGGCTGACCTGACCATCTATGTGATCGATGTTGCCGCAGGGGAAAAAATTCCCCGCAAAGGTGGCCCTGGAATTACACGCTCCGATCTTCTGGTTATTAACAAGATAGATTTAGCGTCCCTAGTAGGCGCAAACCTCGAGGTAATGAAAGCGGATGCGCTGAGAATGCGAGAGAGCCGACCTTTCATTTTTACGAATCTAAAGAGTGGAGAAGGTGCTAATCAGATTGCGAGTTTTATCGTCGAGAGGGGCGGATTAGCAAAAGCCGCTGCGTAGCCGTTCGCCAGAATCAAGTTGGCTCAAACACCGCGAGACCAGCAAACCTGGACGGACCAGCGTGGTTTGTACGCCCTCACGCTTGCACGCATCCAAAAAGGAAAAGTAGGAGCAGCCAACATGATTTCTGCAGTATTTCCGTACCAAAAGCAGCGGCGGCGGGTCCTTGGCCGCGAGATGGCGTACGTGGAGCTAGGAGAAGGCGACCCCATCGTACTGTTGCACGGCAATCCCACCTCGTCGTATCTCTGGCGCAACGTGTTGCCGTACCTCCAGCCACTAGGCCGCTGCATCGCCCCCGACCTGATCGGCATGGGCGACTCCGACAAGCTGCCCGACAGTGGCCCCGGTTCGTATCGCTTCGTCGAGCACCGCCGCTATGCGGCGCGGGTCTCCTTCAGTTTACGGCCCAGGAAATCGCGAATCGCGCTCGCGATTTCCTGGGCATGCGTCTCCAGCGCGAAATGACCCGTGTCGTAGAAGCGCACCTCGGCATTCGGATTATCGCGTTTGAAAGCTTCAGCACCAGGAGGCAGGAAAAAGGGATCGTTCTTCCCCCACACCGCGAGCAAGGGTGGCTTCCTGGTGCGGAAATATTCCTGGAACTTGGGGTACAGCGCGACGTTGCTGGCATAGTCCAGGAACAAATCAAGCTGGATCTCGTCATTGCCGGGCCGCGCCAGCAGAGCCGAGTCCAGTTCGTACGCCTCCGGCGCCAGGAGCGTCGCGTCCTGCACTCCATGAGAGTATTGCCACTTGGTCGCCTCCGGCTTGAGGAACTCACGCAGGGCAGCACGATTTTCCGCAGTGGGCTGCTTCCAGTATTTCTGGATCGGATTCCAACCTTCGCTCAATCCTTCTGTGTAAGCGTTGCCGTTTTGCGAGATGATGGCAGTGATTCGCTCAGGATGCGCCAATGCGAGGCGGAGTCCGACCGGAGCGCCGTAGTCGAAGATGTAAATCGCGTAGCGATCAAGCCCGCTGGTCTCGGTGAAACGCTCAATCACTTTCCCCAGGCGTTCAAACGTGTATCCAAACTGCTTGCGGTCCGGGGCATCCGAGAAACCGAAGCCCGGCAGATCCGGCGCGACGACGTGGTAGCGGTCAGCCAGCGCGGGAATGAGGTTGCGGAACATATGCGACGACGTCGGGAAGCCGTGCAGCAAAAGAACGGTGGGAGCAGTTTTCGAGCCGGCTTCGCGATAAAAAATCCTCGAGCCGTCGACGGCGGCGTGCTGATACTTGATCATGATGACTTCCTCAGACGGTGGGCTATGGCGTGAGGGAGTGCCACGGCGAACAATCTGCATTGGGGCGTTCCCTCACACAGCATCAGATGTGAACTTGACGTACGGGTGGCCCACGCTTCCCGGTTTTTCTGTCCTTCTAGAGTTGGTGGCCGAGGGACAACAATCCCGGTTTTGGCCTGCGTATGCTGGCTTGGCTGCGTTGGACATTGATTTCAGACGCCTGGCCTAGATTTTTTTACACTCTCGGCTTTCAAAAACTGCGTTCCAGCAGAACTTATCGCGCCAACAGAGCGCAAAGCGAGTTAAGCCATTGAAAGAATGGCTCCTCAGGTAGGACTCGAACCTACAACCCTCCGGTTAACAGCCGGATGCTCTGCCATTGAGCTACTGAGGAGTGAACAAACTAGCCGTCCCAGGACAGGGCGGCCAGATTGAATTGTCTACTCCTACAATATCACTATAGCCGACGGATTGGTAGGTTCTCCTGGAATGACGTGCCGTTCGTCTGCTGATTCGCTTCGCTCACGTTTGCCTAAAGACCCGCGACCCGCAAGCGGCTCACTAAACGCTGTTACCCGCTGTTCTGTCGCTCTGGCGACAAACCATCGAAGGCCCGCGATTCGCAAGCGCATCGCTAGACCCTGATACACGGTAGCGGGTCGGTTCCTCCGGAAAATGACCCGCTACCGCGGATTTCGCAACTACGCGAAGGCGATGACGAGTGTTTAGCGTGCTGCTTTAACGATGGACAGATCGTAGGTCTTCTCGTCAATCCGGGCGGTACCGCATGCGGTGGAATTGCCCGCGCTATCGAATTTGCAGCCCCAGAAGGACTGAGCCTGGGCACCGCATTGGCCTTTGTCGAGAGACGCCAGCCAGAAGCCGGAGCCAACGGGGCGTCCATTGGGATTGCCTTCGCCGTTGACCGCGACCAGCAATTCGCCGTTACCGGTAGTGCCGTTCTGGCAGGTAAAGCTGCCGGAGGTGGTGCTGAAAAGGATTTTGTCTTTGCCGTCCCATGTCAGGGTCGTCGAGTTGACCTGGCCGTTTCCGTCAACGTCAAGTTGCTCCATCCACGACTGGGAATCAGGAGGCGTTGTCATCTTCAGGTGCTCTGTGCCGATTGCGGTCGTCTTTGTCGTGCCCGCTGGCGGAGGCGTTCCCGCCTTTTTCTGCACTTCCGAGGGATTCACCTTGATTCCCGCGGACGTCCTCGGCTCCTGCGCCACAGCAACCGCCAGACCGACTACTAGCGCGATCGCGACCATAGCCCATTTGGTAATGACGTTCTTCATATTCTCCTCTCCTGCGTTTTAGGTTTTGGGAAATCTTTCGCCCAGTGATGGCCCCTTGGATGGGTGGGTTGTCTCCGTTTGCTGTCATCGAGAGCTGCTGAGTAATGAACCCTGGAAGTTGACACGACAAACAAAAAGCGAAGATCGCCGGAATTCCTTGCTGTTCCAAGTGCTTTGCTGTAAATCTGGAACTGCGCTTTCACGCTTGGCGTATTTCCTTACCGGGGAGACTGCTTGGAAGACCAGCAAACAGGGACTCTTGTCCGCCGATGTGTGGCTGGTGACGCCGCAGCCTGGGAGGAAATCGTCCGTCTGCATAACCGCCGTATCTACAATTTCTGCTACCGGTTTACCAACTCCCCTGATGCTGCTGAGGACCTGACGCAGGAAGTTTTCATCAAAGTCTACCGGACACTAGCCACCTATGATGTTGAAAAGGGGGCATTTAACACCTGGCTGACTACCCTGACGCGGAACCTTCTGGTGGACCACTTCCGGCGTTCCCGCCAGGACCGCCTGACTGAGTCCATGGACGCCGGCATGACCGACGAGGAGGACTCCCCTACCCTAAGCGAACGGCTGCCGGACCGTGGGCCCTCGCCGTCTGACCGCCTGGCCAGCCAGGAAACCCAGAAGATGGTCCGCTTGGCGCTGGCCCGGCTTTCCCCCGACCTGCGCGAGGCAGTCATCCTCCGCGACCTGCAAGATATGGATTACAAAGAGATTTCCCGGGTTTTGAAGGTCCCAGAAGGGACCGTGAAATCGCGCATCAACCGGGGAAGGACGGAACTTGCGCGATTACTTTCTCGTAATAAGAAGCAGGCAAGCAATGAACCAAGATCCACATAACGGAATGCGCTGCAGCCAGTTCGAGGCGCTGCTGGCCGATGCCCTAGAGGGTGCCGACGCTGATGCCGGCGCCGCGCCAGGCCAGGCCGGTGTCCCCTTGCTAGCGCAGCTTCCCGCCGACCTGCGGCAGGCCTTCCTGGCCCACCGGCAGGACTGCGCCGTCTGCGGCCCTCTGTTTGCCGAGGCCCAGCACGGCATGCTGCTGCTCCGCTCGCTGAGCGAAGTGGAGCCTCCCAAGAACCTGGTCCATAACATTTTGGCGGCCACCAGCCTCACCGAAACCTCTGCGGCAGGAACGGCGGAGGGGCGGCAAGCCGGTACGCTGGCACAGATCCAGCGCTGGCTGCGACCCGCGTTTGCCGGGCTGCTGCACTCGCGTTTCGCCACTTCCTTCGCCATGGCTTTCTTCTCGGTGAGCCTGACGCTGAGCCTGGCCGGAGTCAATTTTGGCGAGATTCTCAAAGCTATCAAACACCCGGGCACTATTCCCCGGACGGTGGTGCTGCAGTACACGCAGGTGGAAGCCAAGGTAACCAACTACTACGAGAACATCCGGGTGGTGTACGAATGGGAATCGCGCGTCCAGCAGCTGAAGAAATCGTCTGCTCCGCAAAATGGCACTACCAACGACAACAAGCCGGAGCAGCAGAACCAGAACCGTCCCGTACCGAGTAACCGTCCGGGACAGGAGGAGAATTCAGATTCGAAACAAGAGCGTTATAGCGAGCCGGCCGGCGTCATCGCCGCGTCGATTTTGCCGTCCCGAGGAGCCCACTTATGAACTGCGCCGTACACACTGATACCCCAGCCACGGCCTATTGCCGTAACTGCGGTAAGGCGCTTTGCGAAAACTGCAAACGCGATGTCCAAGGCGCGATCTATTGCGAACCCTGCATTGCGGCCCGTCTACAAGGAGGCCGCTCTGCTACGCCAGTAGCCAACACCCCCAGTCCTGGAGTGGCCATGCTGCTGGGTTTTATTCCCGGGGTCGGCGCAATGTACAACGGCCAGTTCATCAAGGGCTTTGTGCACGTGATGATTTTCGTGATGTTGATCTTCGGCGCCCAACATTTCTGGGGATTCGGGGTAATGATTCCCTTCTTTGTGATCTACATGGCCTTCGATGCTTACAAGACCGCGGAGGCACGAATGTTGGGCCGACCTGCGCCTGATCCCCTGGGCATCGACAAGATGTTCGGCTTGCAGGAAACGCAGCCCCCGCCAGCTTCCCCAGAAACCACTAGCGCACCGGCGACAGCCGCGGCCGTGGCCACGGCCCCGAACGTGGCTCCGCCACCGGCGGAAGCCCCGCCCGCGAGCAACGCGCCTATCGGCGCCATTGTGTTGATCGCGCTGGGTGTGATGTTCCTGCTGGGAAACTTCAGTAATTTCAATTTGCATAAGTTCTGGCCGGTGATTCTGATCGGCGTTGGCATTTGGATCGCCTACAAGCGGTTGTCAACGGGCAGCGGGGAGGCACGATGAACGGATACGTTCCGAATCCGAGGTGTCAGTGTCCCCGGTGCCGGGCCCGCGGCTTGATGGGAGCGGCGGTCCTGATAACGCTTGGCATTTTGTTTCTGCTGAACGAGTTCACCGAGATACGTTTCCATCAAAGCTTTCCGTTTCTATTCATTGTGATTGGGCTGGTCATGTATCTGAGCCGCTCCGCATCCATCGAAGGCCACATCCAGCCCCCGGCGCCGGCGGGTGCGTTTCCGCCGCCACCGCCTCCACAACCGGGGAATCCGCAAGGCCCTGAGGTGCGCGCATGAGCGTTCCGAATCCTGCTCCGTATTACCAGCCACGCCCGCGTTCTATTGTCGGTCCGCTGATTCTGATCACGATGGGTGTAGTGGCGCTACTCTTCACAACTGGAGTCATCCCGCGCTGGGCGTTTTGGGCGTGGTTCGCGCGCTCTTGGCCTATATTCCTCATCGTCGCGGGAATCATCAAGCTTGCCGAGTATTACTGGGCGCGTAGCAAAGGGCAAACACCGCCGCGCATGGGCGGTGGCAGCATCGTTTTTCTCGTGTTCTTCATTCTCATCGGATTGACTGCCACAGGCGTGAGTGGAGTTTGGCCGCAGATCCGCGACGAAATCGCCAACGATCCCGACCTCAACTGGTCGGGGGATTTTTGGGGGCCGAGTTACGAATTCTCTGAGAACTTTGCCCTGCCCGTTCCCGACGTGAGCCAGATCAAGATCCTGAACAGCCGGGGCGATATCAAAGTCACGGCCAGCCCAGACAATCAGGCCCATGCCATCGTTCAAAAGAAACTGCAAGGAAGCTCACAGGACGATGCCAATCGCCTGAACGAATCCACTCATGCCAAGTTCACGCAGCAAGGCAGCGTGTGGGTGCTGGACCTGACCGGCGGAGATTTCGCCAAGGGACGCTTCACCCTGGACCTTCAGTTGCCGCGCAATGGCGCGCTGTCTGTTACTACGCAGCGCGGAGACATCACGGTGACGGACCGTAAGGGCGATGTTAATTTGTCCACAGGCGGCGGCGATGTGAGCGTAGAGCAGGTCACCGGCAACGCCGCATTTCGTATGCGCGGCCATTCCTTGACGGCCAGAAAAATTTCCGGCGACGTGACGGTGGATGGCGGGAACAACAGCGAAATTTCCGACGTCGGCGGCAGCCTGACGATGACAGGGAGCTTCGCCGGCGGCGTGCAGATGGCGCGGATCGGCAAGCAGGTACATTTCTCCACGTCGCGTACGGATATGCAGTTCGCGCGGCTTGACGGCGACCTCAACATGGAAATGGGCGATCTGCGCGCCAATTCTCTGACCGGACCGTTCAAGCTGGAGACGCGCAGCAAGACCGTGCATCTGGAAGACCTGCTCGGCGACATCCATATCGACGATAAGAACGCGACGGTGGAAATTCGTCCCAAGGGGCCGCTGGGCACGATTGACATCTCGAGCGTCCGTGGAGAAATCGACCTCTCTCTGCCCGCCAACTCAAACTTCCAACTCAATGCGGAGAGCGTTGGCGGTCAGATCCAGTCGGACTTCGATGTCAACGTGGATAACAGCGGCCACACCGCCACGGCGCGGGGCACGGTGGGCAAAGGCGGTCCTGAGGTGCGTGTCAGAGCCGATCGCGGAACCATTCAGATACACAGGCACTAGGTGTTGCTAGGCGTGTTGCTCTTGAGTCTCCGCCAGGGAGGCCGGAACCGCCCGTTCGCTGGCCCAGGAACGCAGCGCGTGGATCTGCTCCGCGCGAGTAGTGGATAGAGGCACGGTCGACCCCAGAGCATCCATGATCGCCTCTGTGGCCAGAGATTTCTTGGCCGAGTAAGCGGCGTACATGGCAGTCTGGACAGCGGCATCGATTTCAGCCCCGGAGAAGCCCCGCGCGGCCGAAGCCAGTTTGTCCAGATTGAAATTTGCCGGATCTTGCTTGTGGCGCTTCAGCTGAATCGCGAAAATGGCCCGCCGCTCCTGCTGGCTGGGAAGATCCACGAAGAACAGTTCGTCGAAACGGCCCTTGCGAATCACCTCGGGCGGCAGCGAGTTCACGTTGTTGCACGTAGCAGCCACGAACACGGGCGCTTTGCGATCCTGAGTCCAGGAAAGAAACGACGCCAGCAATCGAGACGACACGCCGGCGTCAGCCGAAGCCGAGTCCGGGCCGCTGCCGGCAAATACTTTCTCCAACTCGTCGATCCATAGCACGGCCGGTGCCAGCTCTTCGGTCACCTGAAACAGTTTCTTCACGCGCTTTTCCGTTTCGCCAATGTACTTGTCGAACAGCGCCGAGGTGTCGAATTTAAGCAGAGGCAGCCGCCACTCTCCGGCGATCGCCCGAGCACACATGCTTTTGCCGCAACCTTGCACGCCCAGGATGATCACGCCCCGAGGAGGATCCAGGCCGAAGTTGCGGGCAGCGTCGTCCCACGCGCCGCACCGTTGCTGCAGCCACCGTTTCAGGTTCTCCAGGCCGCCGACGCTGGCCATGTTTTCTGAGGCCTCCAGGAACTCGACCATGCCGGAACGCCGAAGCAAATTCTTCTTGGCCTCCAGGACATCCACCGCCACCTCCGGCACCAGGCCGTAACGAGAAATGATGGCTTGCGAAACTGCCCTCTCGGCTTCGTCTGCGGTGAGGCCGCGCAAATTTTCGACAACGGCGGTGACGCCGGCGGGATCGAGTTTCTGCTTCAGACTGTGTTTTTTGGCCAGACGCGCAAACGTCTGGTCCACGAGCTGGCGCAAGCGCTTCGCGTCCGGCAGGGGAATCTCAACATACTCAGCCAGGCCTTCCAATTCCGCGGGAAATTGAATACCTGGCGCGGTAATGACCAGGGTGCGGCGCTCGCTGCTGAAGAGTTGGGCCACATCGCGCAAGCGGCGAATCACAACCGGATCGTCCACGTGACGATGGAAGTCTTTGAGCACGAAAGCAGCGTCAATGGTCATGGTCTCCAGATGCGCCAGCACCTGTGCCGGCTCGCGGGTGTTGACGATGGCCTGAGGCGTATTGCCCCCGGCCGTTGCCGCATTGCCGCCAGAACGGCTGAGCCCGTCGGCGATGCTCCATTCAAAGACGGGCAGGTTCAACTGGTCGCAGGCAGCCCTCACCAGCTCAACCGCGCGTGATTCTTCCACGGTTTCAATGACCACTACTGGAGTGCTGGAATCAATGAGGACCTTGATGCGTTCTAAGGGATCGACCATGGGTTTGCGCTAGAGCATAGCGCATGCCGGAAGCGAATGGAAATGCCAAATCAAAGAAACTGCCGGCCAACCAGTGACGGCGGTAATTCTATTTCTTCGCACGCTGCAGTTGTTCATCGACGATTTCGACCGCTCTTTCGACCACTTGCTCCAGTGTCAAGTTGGTGGAGTCAATGATCACGGCGTCCGGCGCCGGAACCAGCGGTGAATTCGGCCGCGTGCGGTCGCGTTCATCACGGGCCCGCAGCTCGGCCAGCACCGCAGCTTCCCTGACAGGTGCGCCCGGATCCTGAAGAAAGCGGCGCGTCCCGCGAACTTCCGGCGCCGCGTCGAGAAAGATCTTCACTTCCGCATTAGGAAAGACTTTGGTCCCGATGTCGCGGCCCTCCATGACAATGCCGCGGCCGACGCCCATCTCCTGTTGGCGCCGCACCATCCATTCGCGCACCGGCGGATGCACGGAAACTCTGGAAGCAGCGCTGGTCACGTCCTGGAGACGGATTCGTTCGGTCACGTCGTTGCCATCGAGCGCCACCTGGTTGCTTTCGGGGCGCGGCAGCAGGTCAATGCGCGATTGCTGTGCGAGTGCGCGCAGCGCTTGGCCGTCGTCGAGAGAAACGCCCTGCATCATCGCCTTCAGCGCCAGTGCCCGATACATGGCGCCGCTCTCGATGTTGATGTATCCGTACCTGCGCGCCAGCCGTGCCGCCAGTGTGCTCTTGCCCGAGCCCGCAGGGCCGTCAATAGCGATCACGATCGGCTGGGCGGCCGGTGGTTTTACCGTGCGGTTGACGTTGCCCTTATTTTTATCCATGCACCGGCCTCCGCTGGGCCGGGTTATGACGCGGCTCCGCCGCCGGGGTAAGACGAAGGAGCGTTTTTGTTCCTGCCGGCATCCACACCAGTTCGCGGGCCGCCAGGAGGGCGTTGACCGCCTCACGCACCTTGGAGCGTGACGTCAGCCGCGAGAACAATTGCTCAATGTCTTCCTGTCCGGCCGCCACCGCCGCTTCCAGGTACTTGCTCACCAGGGCGGAGATGGCTTCGGGGGCAGAGATATTGATGCCTTCCTTCACCGCGTCCGGCGCCCAGCGATACAGAACGTCCCAGAATGCGCCTTCGCCCTCGTGGTAATCGACGCGGGTGATTTTCAAAACCGTCCAAAGCTCGTTCAGGGCGCGGTCCAGTCCGGCGCTGCTCATCTCCCGGCCGACTTTCTCGCGAAGCATGGACTTCGAGAGCGGACCGCCTTTCTGAATGGCCTCAAACACGCTGATGGCCAGGGGTGAAATCGCCGCGCCCTGGGCCCTGACTTTGGGAACGGCCTTGGGATTGTGGTCGCCCAACAGAGCATAGAAAAACGGGAACAACGCGGCTGAAACGATCAGGTCGCAGCCGGCTGAGAGGCTTATCTCAAACGCTGCGCGCTCGCGCAATAGCCGGACCAGCAAGTCCCTGGCCGGTTGGTTTCGAGAATCGGCAAAAGCGTGGACCGAGTCAGGAAGATTCTCGCTCGACCCGGCATATGCACCGATGAAGGTTGCCACGATGGGCAACGAGCGGTCGTGATACATCAGACAGAGGCCCACGTCGTCCACAAAGCTGCGAGCGTCTTCCAACGTGCGCACCGGGTTGCCGGCGGTCCGCCAATTTTGGGCGCGTTGCTGCTGGAGTTCAAGTTCGGTCATCCGTCCTCAGATGCGCTTGAAGGCGCGCTGTATGTCTTTAACAGAATACCGCAGGACCACGGGACGCCCATGCGGACAGCTCATGGGGCACTCCGTCTTGGCCAGCTCGCGCAACAGCCATTCCATTTTGTTCTGTTCCAGCGGCATGTTGATCTTGATGGCGGCATGGCAGGCGATGCTGGCGGCGATCCGGTTGCGTATCTTCTCCAGATTCAACGCTTGCTCTTCTCGCTGAAACTGATCGAGAAGCTCCACAAGCATGCGCTCCACCTGCGACGGCTGCACGCCGCCGGGGGCGGTTTTGACGGCAATGGTCTTGGCGCCGAACAATTCCACTTCGAAGCCGTTGCGACGCAACTCGTGAGAGATTTCCGTGAACACGGCTTGCTGTCCCGGCGTGAGTTCGATGATGAGCGGCATGAGCAGACGCTGGCCTTCGTGCGCCGGGCTGGCCTGGTTCCGCTCGCGCAAGATCTTTTCAAACAGGACACGCTCGTGGGCCACGTGTTGGTCAATGATCCAAAGACCATCGGCGTTGACAGCCAGGATGAAAGAATCGCGGACCTGCCCCAACGGCCGCAGGCTCGCCAAGGCCAGCGAGTCGGCGACAATCTGCGGTTCGTCTGGCAACTCGTTGCCGCACGAATCCGCGGTCACCAGGGCAGTCCTGGTCACCACCGGGGCAGCCACGGCGCCGAAGCCGCTCACGGCAGCATTGGCGTCCACAGAAATGGCTTGCCCGCTGAACTGGAGACGTTCACTGACCACAGGTTGCGGAGGCGGCTCAAGCGCAAAATCGCCGCCAACGCCCGTGGGGCCGGCAGAGCCGTCCCGCAAAGCTCCGGGCGACAGTCCCGGTGCGGCGTTGGGCTGAGCGGTGATCTCCCGCGTGAATTGCGGCACGGGACGGGCCTTCATCAGAGCAGCGCGGATCGAATCGCGGACGAAGTCATGCACCAGCGACTGCTGGCGGAACCGCACCTCAGTCTTGGATGGATGCACGTTAGCGTCAACTTCCAGGTTGGGTAGCTCAATGAACAGCAACACCACGGGAAATACTGTGGGCGGAAGAATATTGCGGTAAGCCTCGGTGATGGCGTGCTGCACCAGGCGGTCGCGCACCAGCCGGTGGTTCACGAAGATGAAAATAGAATTGCGGTTGAGCTTTTGCACTTCCGGCTTGGAGACGAATCCGTGCAGACGGATGTCGCCGGGAACGGACGGTGTGTAATCTTCATCGCGCCGCCAGGGCGGCGGCTCGGGAATGCCCACGCGCTCGAGTTTCATTTCAGCCGCGACCGTGATCAACTGGTCCAGGGTTTCCCGGCCAAAAACCTGGTAGATGCGCTGGGAATGCGTGCCCACCGGCGCCGCCACCAGCATGGCGTTGCTGGCGGAATGCAGTTCGAAATGCTTTTCCGGATGCGCCAGCGCGTAGTGTGTAACCAGCGAAGCGATGTGGGAAAGCTCGGTAGATTCAGCCCGCAGAAATTTCTTGCGCGCAGGAGTGTTGTAAAAAAGATCGCGCACCGCGACCGATGTTCCCGGCGGCAGGCCGGATTCTTCCACGCGCAGAATCTTTCCGCCGGCAATCTCCAGCCTGGTCCCGCCGGGCTCGTCTGCAGCGCGGGTTTCGAGCAGGACACGCGCCACGGACGCAATGGAAGGCAACGCTTCCCCGCGGAAACCCAGGGTTCGAATGTTGAGCAAGTCTTCGGCGTCTTTGATTTTCGATGTCGCATGGCGCTCGAAAGCCAGCAAAGCGTCGTCGCGCACCATGCCACAGCCGTTGTCAGTGACTTCAATCAGCTTTTTTCCGCCGGCCTCTACCTGGACTTTGATCCGGGTGGCCCCGGCATCCAGCGAGTTTTCCAGAAGCTCCTTGAGCACAGAGGCTGGACGCTCCACCACTTCGCCCGCGGCGATCTTGTTGGCCACATGCTCTGAAAGTAGGTGGATGCGCCCCATGGG
>DATFXI010000337.1:0-33462 GCA_035316085.1 Candidatus Angelobacter sp. | reverse complement strand
TTCATGAACGCGCCCCAGACCGCCGCGGACGAAGCCACGTTTACGTCGGCGTCTTTGAGGACAATCATGGGATCTTTTCCGCCGAGCTCCAGCACCACCGGCAGCAGGCGAGCCGCCGCGGCCTGGGCCACGCGTTTGCCGGTGGCCACGCTTCCCGTGAAGACGAGTTTGTCAATGGGCGACTGCAGCAGCGCGGCGCCGGTGGCTGCTTCCCCGGTGACGACTTGCAGAAGCTCGGGATCCAGGCCCGCCTCGCGCAACAAACGCTGCAATTCGAGCGATGAAAACGGCGTAAATTCCGACGGCTTGAGCACGACTGCGTTGCCCATCCCGAGCGCAGTCAGTGTCTGCACGGTGGGCAAACTGAACGGATAGTTCCACGGGCTGATGATGCCGACCACGCCATAAGCTTCGCGGCACAGCATGCCGCGCTTCAGCTTCATGATGAGGTTCGAGTGCGGCACCGGTTCAGGGCGCAGAAATGCCGCCGTGTTGTCGAGCAGATAATTGGTCCCGTCCAGCGCCACCAGGACTTCGGTGGACAGAGCTTCAGCTTGCGGCTTACCGGCTTCGCGAGTGATGGTTGCGGCGACTGCGTCTTTCTGTTCGCACAACAGTTCCCGGAAACGGCGCAGCACCTTGAGGCGGGCGCTGACGGGCGTCGCCGCCCAGCGAGCTTGTGCGGCGCGCGCCTGGGCCACGGCAGCGGCGACTTCTTCCCCGGAAAAATTCAGCACCGAGCCGATAACTTCCTGGCTGGCAGGGTTGCGTACGGTGATTTGGGCCGGAGTGATCTCGGTTTGGATCGTGCTCATAACGTTTTCTGTCAGTATTCTACGCTCACCAGAAACAGCCCGCTGGCCGGTGCGGTGGCGGCGGCAGCGGAGCGGTCACGCAATTCCAGGATGCGGCGCAGGCCATCGGCGCTGAGATTGCCCTTGCCAACCATGAGAAACACGCCTACCAGGTTGCGCACCATGTGGTGTAGAAACCCATTGCCGCGGACGGTGTAAATCATCTCATCGCCTTTGCGCTGCCATTCCGAGGAGTAGATGGTGCGTACATTGTTGGGCGGCAGCTCTTCCTTCCTCGCCTCGGGATCCACGGCAGCGAACGAGGTGAAATCGTGCTCGCCGCTCACGATGGCGGCGGCGGCTATCATGCCAGCTTCGTCCAACGGATAGGGATGGTGGTAAACATAACGGGCCAAGGACGGCGGGCAGATTTCTCCGCGATAGATGCGGTAGTGGTAGGTCTTGGCGCGAGCGGACTTTCGGCCGTGAAAGTCTTCAGCTGCTTCTTCCACGCCGAGCACGCGGATGGCGGCCGGGAGCACGTCATTGAGCGCCACGCGCAGATTGGCAATGGGAATGGGAGAGGCGATGGTCACGCTTGCGACCTGGGCCAGGGCGTGTACGCCGGCGTCAGTACGGCCGGAACCCTGGGGAAGCGTGACTTCACCAGTCACGCGTTCGATTGCCGCAGCCAGCGTTCCTTGAATGGTGGCGCGATCCGGCTGAACCTGCCAGCCGGCGTAATCGTAGCCATCATAGGCCAGTGTGAGTTTGAGATTACGTGGCAAAAACCTGCGTCCTGACACTTTTTAACAGCATCCAATGCGGCTGACCGATATACTATCTGCTTTCCGCCAACAGTGTGTCCGTAACTCTTTTGATGGGAACCATTCGCGCGAGTTCCGCGTATCTTCCATAACCGGGTTGACGGAACGAGGGAATAGCCGTCTGTATAAGCTTATGCACTCTTGGAGATGAAGAATGTCCGCAGCTTTTTTCCGCAGTGGTTTCACAAGGAAAGTCGTTTCTGTGGTCTGTTTGCTGACTTTCCCCGCCGTAGCCCAGCAGTCGAGCACTGTCGCCCCGCAGCACCAGTCGGGAGGCCCGGCGGACGCTTCCATCGCGCTTTCCCAGCAGCAGAACCAGCCGGGAGCGCCCGTGCCGAACGCTCCGGAGCCGCAGAAACTGCCGCAGCCGACCCACGTGGACTACTCGAAGTCCGTGCCGCTGTTCCCCAATCCATTCGCCCGCTACGTTCCGCGCCACGTGCCGCCGCCGATATTCATCAACTCGCCGCGGATCATCGCAACGGTTCAAAACGGCAAGTTCATGCTCTCGTTGAATGACGCCCTGGCCATTGCCCTGGTTGACAACCTGGACATCGCCGTGGCCCGCTACAACCTGCCGATCGCCGACACTGACATTCTGCGCACCAAAGGCGGCGGAGCCTTCCAGGGCGTGCCGTCAGGCCTGGTGCAGAATACTCCCGGAGGCACCGGGGCGCAGGCTGCAGGCGTGAGCGGTGCGGGCGTCGGCGGGACCACCGCGGGCGCTGGAGGCGCAGGCACCGGTGCCGGAGGCATTGTGAGTTCGACCTTGGGCTCAGGCCCACCGGTTCCCGCATATGATCCTGTTCTGAACGGCTTGGTGGAGTTTCAGCGGCAAACGGTTCCTCTCTCCAACGCCGTCCAAACCGGCACGGCGCTCCTGGACCAGAATACGACTACAGGCAATATCAGTTACACCCAGGGCTTCTCGCCCGGCACTTCGTTGAGTGTCGGTTTTCAGAATAACCGGATCACCTCCAACAGCGCGCGCAACTTTACCAACCCGACGCTCAACTCCAGCTTCACGGCCACGCTGACCCAGCACCTGCTGTGGGGATTCGGACGGAGCGTGAATCTGCGACTCATTCGCATTGCCCAGAACAATAAGAAGGGCACAGAGGAAGCCTTCCGCCAGCAAGTCATCTCGACCGTGAGCCAGATCGAAAATATTTACTGGGATTTGGTCAACGCATATGAGGATTTCAAGGTAAAGGAACGTTCGCTGGCCCTGGCGCAGAAGATCCTGTCCGACAACCAGAAGCAAGTACAAATCGGCACGCTGGCGCCGCTGGATGTGGTGCGCGCGCAGAGCAACGTAGCGACTGCGGAACAGGACCTGATCGTTTCGAAGACCAACCTGCAGTTGCAGCAGCTGTTCATGAAGAACGCGCTCACTCGCAATCTACCTAACAATTCGCAGATCATGCAGATGGAAATTATCCCCACCGACACCGTACAGATTCCCGATCAGGAAAACCTGCCTTCGGTGGAGGAGCTGATCTCGACGGCGCTGGCCAACCGCCCGGACTACAAGCAGCAGAAGATCGTTTTGCAGAACAGCGAGATCAACCTCAAGGGCACCAACCAGGGGCTGCTGCCGATCGTTGACGTGTTTGGATTCTACGGAGCCACCGGTCTGGCCGGCGTGCAGAATCCGCTGGCCACCTGCAGCGCCACAAACACGACGAACTGCGTTCTTCCCGGTACGATTCCTACCACCGGCTTCGGAGACGCTTTCACCAACCTGTTCAACTCCAGCGCTCCCAACAAAGGAGTGGGGTTCAACATCCAGATTCCGCTGGGGAACCGCGTGGCTGAAGCCGCGCAAGTGCGCTCGCGCCTGGAGCTGCGGCAGTCGCAGCTGGGCCTGAAGGCACTGGAGAACCAGATTGCCATTTTCGTCCGCCAGGATGCGTACACGGTGGAGCAGGACCGGGCTCGTGTGGCGGCAGCGCAAAAAGCTCGCGAGTTGGCCGTGCAGGTCCTGGATGCGGAGCAGAAGAAATATAACCTGGGTGCCTCAACATACCTGAACGTGTTGCAGGATGAGCGCGATTTGACGGCGGCGGAGTCGACCTTGGTTAGCGCTAAGACCCAGTACGCGAAAGCGAAAGTTCAACTTGACAAAGATACTGCGCAGACGCTCGACCATAACAACATCAAGTTGGATGAAACTGTGACCGGCGACATCAAGACTCAGCCGAATGTTCCAGGGATCATGCCGAACAAGAACGCGATCCAGGACTTGACCCCTGCGCCACCAAAGAAACCGTAGTAGGAATCGCCGGGATCGCACGTCATCGCACGTCATCGCGCGGGAGCGGGATTTGGTTCGTATCAGTGCACGAGCTTCAGTCGTGCCGTAGGAGTGTACTCCGCAAGCGGGCTTCAGCCCCTGCTCGCCATCGCCGTGATTGGTTCTTCCGATGACGGCGATGACGGCGATTCCGCGCGATGGCGGCGATCTTCTTTTTAGGTTATAGTCTCCGCGGAACGCCACGCCTTCCATGGTTCCCAGCCATCCCATCACCTCCGGCCAGCGAAGACTTGCATCATGGTTGCGCTGCCTCGGCGTGCTGTGGCTGATTTGTCTGCCGGCTTGGGGCCAAAAGCAAGCCTGGTTGCCGGTTACGCAGCAGGATTGGGATATCCAAGCCGTTCCCGGCAATCCGGGCGCTCCGGCAATCTTGCTTTACTATGCGCAACATATCAATGACGATGAACCAAACAATGAAGGCGAGTACATTTATCAGCGCATTAAGGTACTGAGCGAGAAAGGCAAGAGGTATGGTGACGTGGAGATACGCTTGTCGCCTGGCTTTGCCCTCGCTGATTTGAAGGCGCGCACCATTCATCCCGATGGAAGGATCGTAGAGTTTGCAGCCAAGCCTTATGAAAAGGTGATCGCCCGGGGCAAAGGGTTCCGCTATCTGGCCAAGACCTTCACTATGCCGGAGGTGATGGTAGGAAGCATCCTGGAATACCGCTACCGGCTGAGCTATCCACCGGACGAGCTGCCGATCCATGAGTGGTTAGTGCAACACGAGCTGTACACGGTCAAGGAAGAATTCAGCATTCGCAAGTATACGGGCGCGATTCGCGGCATCGAGGGCCCGGTGAGCCTGGCCCTGTTTAAGGATCTTCCTAGAGACGCGGAAGTCGAGGAGAAGGGCGACGGCTTCTCCCTGCAGATGGCGCATGTGCCTGCGTTTGAAGCTGAACCGTATATGCCACCGCTGGAGAACTTCATTTACCGCGTGACCATGGCCTATGGCGGGCGCGAGTTGAGCAGCACGGAAAAGTTCTGGCAAGAGGCGGGCCGGCGCTGGTATGACGAGACGGAGCGGTTTATCGGCGACGCGAAGTCGGTGCGGGAGGCAGCGGCCGCTGCCGTGGGCCAAGAGGTGGATCGCGAGCGAAAACTGCGCAAGCTGTACGCCCGCGCCCAGCAGGTTCGCAACCTCAGTTTCGAGCGTGAGCGCAGCGAAGAGGAACGGAAGAGAGAGAACCTGAAGATCAACCAGAACGCGGCCGATGTCCTGGAGAGGGGCTACGGTACCCACACGGACATCAACCGTCTTTTCCTTGGCTTGGCGCGGGCGGCAGGTTTTGAGGCGTCATTGCTGCGCGCCGGCAACCGTAGCCGGAGGATCTTTGACCGCAACGTGCTGAACACGGTACAACTCGACGGCGAGATTGTAGCCGTCAAGCTGAGCGCTACCACCATCTATCTTGATCCCGGCACACGCTTTTGTCCTTTCGGCCTGCTGCGCTGGTTCCGAACTTCCACCAAAGCTTTGAAGCTGGACAGGAAAGGCGGAACGTTTCTGGATATTCCAGGCGCCGCATACTACCAGGCAGTCATCAGCCGCGCAGGCGACATGACACTTGAAGGCGATGGCACGCTACATGGGGATTTGACCGTGCGCTATGACGGCGCCGAAGCGCTGGAGCGCCGGCTGGAAGCGCTCGAAACCGATGAGGCTGGGAAAAGCAAAGCCCTCGAGGACGACGTGGTGGAGTGGCTGCCTCCCTCCGCGGCGGTGCAACTGGTGACAAGCCAGGGATGGGAGGACAGCGCCGTTCCTCTCGAGGCCCGTTTCAGGATCGCAGTCCGGGGGTACGCTTCGCTGGCAGGGCAGCGATTGCTGGCGCCAGTCTACCCCTTTGCCACCCAGCAGAAGGAAGCGTTCCGGCAACAAGAGAGGAAGTTTCCTGTCTATTTTCCCTTTGCCTTCGCGGAAGAGGACCACTTCAGATTGCGCGTCCCAGAGGGCACGGCGCTCGAAAGCCTTCCCCAGCAGCAGAGCGCGAGTATCGGATACGCAGCGTATTCCCGCACCAGCCGGTTGGACGGGCGGCAGGTGACGACGGAGCGCGTCCTTAAGGTCAACGGGATTTACTTTCCGCCCAAACAATATGCCGAGATCAAAGCCTTCTTCGGCAAGGTGCAGTCAGGCGACGAGCAGCCGATGGTCCTGGGGCTGGGCGCGAGAGGGGACTGACGGAGCTTTGCGCTCAAACTTCACTTCAGCGCCTGCGGGTATCAGGGCACGAGTTTATTCGTGCCGATAAAAGCGAGAATGAAGCGGGCTTTAGCCCCTGCGTTCTTTTTTGATGTGTCGTTGCGATCTTGTGCAGCGGCTGAAGCCGATCTTTCTTTGCCCTTCTTCGGCACGGCTGGAAGCCGTGCCCTGATACCTTCAGGGGCTGAAGCCTGGAGCTAATCCATTCGCTGCCTAGTTTTCAAACCGACCCGCTATCCAGGTTTATCTCCTCTGGTCACCACCTTAGATTTGTTGTATATTCTTTCCGCTCGACCCCCAACCTGAACTTATCTAGCCATTCTATTTGAGGTTCCTATATGCGACTGCTGCGATGCTGTCTTTTGATGGTCTGCTGCGGAGTTTCCACCCTGGCCTTTGGTCAGAAGGAAGACTGGCTGCCCATCACCGAGCAAGACCTGAAGATCAAAGAAGTCCCGGGAAATCCCGGCGCCTCCGCTATCCAGCTTTATTACGCCAACTATCTTGACGATAACGCGCAAACTGAGTTTGAGTATCACCGGATCAAGGTGCTGAATGAGCAGGGCAAGAGCTACGCGGATGTGGAAATCCAAACCGACTTTGGAGTAAACGTCAGCAATCTCAAAGCACGTACCATTCATCCTGACGGCTCGATTGTGGAATTTACCGGGAAGCCTTTTGACAAGATTGTTTATAAGGGACAAGGCTTCAAGTTGGCTTTTAAGACCTTCACCATGCCTGATGTCACTGTGGGCAGCATCATTGAATACAAGTACAAGACCGATTGGTGGAACTCGCCGGAAGCCTACTCGTCCGAGAGTTGGGTCTTGCAGCACGCTCTCTACACGGTGAGAGAAAATTTCAGCTTCCGCGGCAACCAGAACGTTGACGGCCAGATTAACTGGGTAGTCATGGGCCTGAAGGACCAGAAGCCGACGAACAAGGGGGGTGTTGTGGAGCTCGAAATGCGCGATGTTCCGGCTTTCGAGTCGGAAGGCAATATGCCTCCTGAGGACAACTACAAACCTGGAGTGCGGTTTTCCTACTCCATATTCGAATTCAAGAACGCCGATAAGTTCTGGGAGGAAATCGGCAAGAGGAAAAACCGCACGGTCGAAGAATTTATCGGAAACCGCAAAGAAGCCAGGGAAGCGGCTGAGGAGGCTGTGAGCGGCGAGACCGATCCGGAAAAGAAGTTGCGCAAGGTGTACGCGCGCGCCCAGCAGATCAGAAACTTGAGCTACGAGCGCGAGCGCAGTGAGAAAGAATTGAAGAAGGAAAAGCTCAAGGGGCCGGAAAATGTAGGTGACGTCTTGAAGCGCGGTTATGGCTACAGGAACGACATTACCCGGACGTTTGTCGCCATGGCCCGCGCCGCCGGCTTTGAGACCTCCATCATCGCCACATCCGACCGCACGCGTAGATTCTTCGCCAAAGAATACCTTGCGTCGTCGCAAATCTATACGGAGATTGCAGACGTCAAAGTCAACGGCAAGGAGGTTTACTTGCAGCCCGGCGCCAAGTTTTGCCCGTACGGTACCATCCGCTGGATGAACACCTCCGTGACCGGCCTCAAGCTCGACAAGAATGGAGGGACGTTCATCACCCTGCCGCCGGCATTGCCGGACAAATCCGTTACCAAGCGAAACGCCAGCCTTGATTTGGATGGCGAAGGAAACGCCCGGGGAGAGATTACGGTCAGTTTCAGCGGCCAGGAGGCTTTGGACCACAGAATTGACGCCATCGATTCCGACGACGCCGGCCGCAAGAAGAATTTGGAGGACGAAGTAAGGACGTGGCTCTCCAACGGCGCGCTGGTCAAACTCAAATCGGTTGAGAACTGGGAAGCGCCTGAGGAGCCTCTGGTAGCCCGCTTTGACGTGCAACTCCCCGCCTACGGCTCAATGGTCGGCAAGCGATTGATTCTGCCGTCTTCGCTTTTCCGGGTCAAACAGAGCGATGCCTTCAAGCATGCGGAGCGCAAGTATCCGGTCTATTTCCCGTATGCATTCATGGAATGGGACGACGTCAGCATCAAATTGCGTCCCGGAGTCGCGGTGGAGAGCCTGCCGCCGGCCCAGAACGTGCAAACGCCGTGGGCTGACTATCGCACTCTTACCCAGAGCGACGGAACGCTGGTGCGAGCGCAGCGAATTCTGATGGTGGGCGGGTTCATCTTCCGTCTGACCGACTACCCGGCACTCAAAGACTTTTTCGGGAAAGTACAGGCCGGTGATGAACAACAGGCGGTTCTGCAAGGAGGCGGCGCCCATGCCCAGAACAACAATTAGAGCATTAGCGATCGTGCTGCTTGTGGGCTGCGGCGTATCGGTGGCCGGCGCCGGCACGCCCGACTGGCTGCGCATCCTGGCCCAGGCTCCACAAAAGAAGTATGCGGACGACGTGGAAGCCGTGGTGCTGCTCGACGAATCCGAAACCACGGTGCGGGACAACGGCGAGATCGTCACCCTGGCCCGCATTGCCTATCGAATCCTGCGCCCGGAAGGCAGAGGCGTGGCCCAGATTGAACTTGGATTCGATGACGAGACCAAGATCAAGTCTCTTCGCGGCTGGAGTATCACTGCCAAGGGACAGGAATACGAAGCCAAGGAGAAAGACGCTTTTGAGCGGAGCAAGAGCTCCTATGAAGTTTTTTCCGACAAGAAGGAAAGAGTTTTGGTGCTGCCAGGAGCCGAGGTGGGTACCGTGGTCGGCTTCGAATACGAGCACAAAAGAAGACCATACGTGTTTCAGGATATTTGGGGACTTGATGGCGCCTTGCCGGTGGAGCGTTCCCGATACGTGCTGCACGTGCCGTCCGGGTGGGAATATCGCGCCGACTGGATCAATCACGCTCCCCGCGACCCTGTGGTACAGAATGGGACTGCTATCTGGGAGTTGACTGACCTTCCCCGGATCGAAAGAGAGTACAACGCTCCTGCCAATCAAGCGCTGGCTGGAGCCCTTGTGGTGACCTTCTTTGCTGACAAGGTTAAGAGCCAGACCTTCAAGTCATGGCATGAAGTCGGGCTTTTTGAGACGCAGCTTACCAGCGGCACACGCGAAGCCAGCCCTGCCTTGCAACAGAAGGTGCAAGAACTGGCTCCGGCCACTATGCCAATGTTTGAACGCATGAGAGCGCTGGCACGTTTTGCGCAACGAGATGTGCGCTACGCCGCGATTGAGATTGGTATCGGAGGGTTGCGCCCACATCCGGCCCCGGAAATCTTTGCCCATCGTTACGGCGACTGCAAAGACAAGGCTACGGTGTTGATGACTATGCTGGCGCAAATTGGGGTGAAGTCGTTCTACCTGCCAATCCACACCAAGCGCGGCGTTTTGACGGAGAAAACGCCACCCATTGAAAGTTTCAATCACGCGATCCTGGCCATCCAGCTTCCGGAAGCCAGTTATCCCAAAGTCATGCCCGCGGTCTACGAGCATCCCAAGCTGGGCCGACTGCTAATTTTCGATCCCACCAACGAGTTCGTTCCTTTCGGCGATCTTCCCCACTACGAACAGGACAGTTATGCTCTCCTGGTCACCGACAACGGCGGCGAATTGATCCACCTGCCGATCAGTTCGCCCGAGCTCAACAAGATCAATCGCACCGCGCGCGTCAAGCTTTTGCCGGATGGCACACTGCAAGGCGAGATCGAGGAAGTCCACACCGGCTACACTGCCATGTACGCCCGTGAATTCCTTCAGGGCGAGAGCCACAGCGACCGTAAGAAGATCCTGGAGCACTTCTGGGGACCCACCATCGGCAGTTTCCGCGTTGATAGCTTTGAGTTGGTCAACACGGACGACATTGAAAAGGACTTCGTTATCCGCTACAAGTTCACGTCCGACCATTACGCCAAGAACGCCGGGCCGCTGTTGCTGGTGCGTCCCCATGTTGTAGGAGAAATGGCGGGAAGCTTCGATGCCAGCAAACCGCGCCACTATGCGTACGAGTTTTTCGCTCCCTTTTCGCGAAGCGAGCGCGTCGAGATTACTCTGCCCGAAGGCTACAAAGTGGACGAACTGCCCAATCCCGCCCGTTCCGCGCCGTCGTTTGCCGAGTACACGAGCAAGACCGAAGATGCCGGCAACGTCCTCAAGTACAGCCGTGACTATAAGATGCGGACCACCACTGTTCCCCTTGAGAAGATCGACCAGCTCAAGAGATTGTTTGGGGAGATTCTGGTGGATGAGAAGAGCATGGCAGTGCTGAAGAGGGCGAACTGACGATGAGGCGCTGGGCGCTACGGATCGGCCTCCTGTTCCTGCTGTGCGGCGCCGCGTTGGCGGACGGTCCCAGCCAGGACTGGGTCCCACTCACGCCACAGGAGGTGGAGATCAAGGAGGTGCCGGGTAATCCTGGTGCGCCCGCCATCCAGCTTTACTTTGCCAACTACATCAGCGAAGCTGATCAGAGCGAATTTTTTTATCACCGCATAAAAGTTCTGACGGAGAAGGGCAGGCAGTTAGCCAATGTGGAAATTCCCGTGCCATCCTACCTCGGGGTCAAGCTCCAGGACTTGCAGGCGCGCACCATCCAGCCCGGCGGAAGGATCGTGGACTACACTGGCACACCCTTTGAAAAAGTGATCCTGAAAGGCCGCGGCTTCAAGTTTCTGGCGGCAACGTTTACCCTGCCGGAAGTCTCCGTTGGCAGCATCCTGGAGTACAAGTTCAAGCTCAAAAGCAAAGACGCGTGGTCCATCGACCGCGAATGGCTGATCGAACAGGATTTGTTCACGGTGCGCGAGCATTTCTGGTTTGGCTATCCCAGCTTCTGGTCTGCCAGGTTCATAGCCTCACCGGGGGTCACGACGATGCCCAAGCGCGACAAGGGAACTTTTGAAGTGCAGATGAACAATGTCCCTGCCTTCGAGCGTGAGGAACAGATGCCTCCGGAACAGCAGTACCGGCAGCACATCCGATTCTTGTACGGCATGGACAACTACGGCTACCTGGGAAGCTGGCTGCCCGGAGTCGCACCAATGAGCGCTGCAGTGGATGCCTACGTGGCTCCGCGCAAAGAAGTCCGTGACGCTGCGGTCGAAGCTGTGGGCAACGAGACATCTCCGGAGCAAAAACTGCGCAGGCTTTATGCGCGAGCCCAACAGGTTCGAAATCTCACGTTTGAGCGCCATCGATCGAAGACCGAAGAGAAGAAAGAGCAGCTCAAGGAGAACAAGAACGCGGCGGACGTAATCCGGCATGATTATGGCGACCGCGACGACATTAATTTTCTATTCGTGGCCATGGCTCGGGCCGCGGGCTTCGATGCTTCGGTAATTCTTGTGGCCGGCCGGAGGTATCGGCTCTTCGATCGCAATTGGCCTGCCATCCCGCAGATGAATTCCCGCCTCGCCGCCGTCAAACTAAATGGCCGTGACGTCTATCTTGATCCAGGAACAAAATTCTGCCCCTTCGGTTTGCTCCGCTGGTTTTACACTTCAACGCCGGCCGTCCGGCTGCGCGGAGGCGGCCTAGACACCTTGACCACTCCCGATCCTCTGCCAGGGGGCTTCATGATCAACCGCACTTCAGATCTGGCGCTGGACGAGGACGGTTCCCTGCACGGAGATCTCATCGTGGAGTACCGCATGGGTGAGGCCCTGGAACACAGGCTGGACGCTTTGGATACAGATGAAACCGGCCGTATCAAGCAACTGGAAGAAGAATTGAAAGCTTCGCTGCCGGAGAATGCCGTCGTCAAGCTGACCGGCGCGGAGGGGTGGGGATCAGAAGGGCCGCTCACCGCATCTTTCACGGTCCACGTGCCCGGATTTGCTGCAGTCTCCCCCAGACGCATCCTCCTGCCGACGTCTCTCTTTTCGGCAAGACATTACTTTGCGTCCAATACCGCCAGCCGCAAATACCCTATCTATTTTCCCTATCCGTTCGTTGAAACCGACCGCGCCACCATCCGTGTGCCCGCTGGATATACCGCGGAGAGCATGCCACCCGAGCAGAGTCTAGTCCCCGCCGAAGCTTTTGCCAGCTACCAGAATGACACTCAAATCAATGGACAGGACCTGACGGTCTATCGCCGTTTTGAGATTCGTCGTTTAACGCTTGCGCCCAGCGAATATCCAGCATTGAAAGACTTCTTCGTCAAAATCCGCACCAATGACGGCCTGCAGGCGGTCTTCCGGCAGAATCAAGCCGCGAAATAAACTGCGGCCTTGCCGTGGGTTTTGACCATCTTCTATGATTGAACAGTCCTATGGCAGATCAGTCCAAGAAAAAGAAAGATTCGAGTATCGCTGAGAGCCCAATCGGCGACGTGTTTGAAGGCCGCCATCCCTCCGACCCAGAGAAGCGCTGGGCGGAGACCACTCTGGCCCGGACATTGGAGAAGGCCCCGGAAAAGCCTATCGGCGCGGCCAGTGGCGTGAATCTTGACGAGAACGGCCACGCGCGGTTCACCACCATCAGCGGCGAGCCCATCCGCCGTCTCTACACCCAGGCCGATCTTCCGGAAGACTGGAACGCCGAGGCGTATCTCAACTATCCCGGACAGCCGCCTTACACGCGCGGGATCCATTCCAGCGGCTACCGCGGCAAGCTCTGGACTATGCGCCAATTCTCCGGCTTCGCTTCGCCGGAAGAGACCAACGAGCGCTACAAGTATCTCCTCGCTCACGGCGGTGGCGGACTCTCCGTGGCTTTCGATCTTCCCACGCTCATGGGGTACGACTCCGACCATGCGGCGAGTGAAGGCGAAGTCGGCAAGTGCGGAGTCGCCATCGATTCGCTGGAAGATATGGAGATTCTCTTCAGCGGCATCGATCTCGAGAAGACCACGGTCTCGATGACCATCAACTCGCCAGCGTCCGTGCTCTGGGCCATGTACCTGGTGGTGGCAGAAAAGCAGGGAGCCGACTGGAAGAAAATCTCCGGCACCATTCAGAACGACATCCTGAAGGAATACATCGCGCAGAAGGAATACATCTATCCGCCGGCGCCTTCCATGCGCCTGGTGATCGATACGTTTGAGTTTGGATCGAAGTTCACGCCGCGCTTCAACACCATCTCCATCAGCGGCTACCACATTCGTGAAGCCGGCTCGACCGCCTTACAGGAATTAGCCTTCACCATTTACGACGGCGTGGAGTATGTGGAGTGGGCGCGCCGCCGCGGGCTGGACGTGGACGAATTTGGCCCGCGCCTGAGTTTCTTTTTCAACTCGCACAACGATTTCTTCGAAGAGATTGCCAAGTTCCGCGCGTCGCGCAAGATCTGGTACCGGCTGATGAAAGACCGCTTCGGCGCCAAGAACCAGCGCACCTGGCTGATGCGTTTCCACACCCAGACCGCCGGGGTCTCGCTGACCGCGCAGCAGCCGATGAACAACATTGCCCGCGTGGCCATCCAGGCGATGGCTGCAGTGCTGGGCGGAACGCAGTCGCTGCACACCGATTCCCACGACGAAGCCCTGGCCCTGCCCACCGCCGAGGCGGCGCGCATCGCCCTGCGCACCCAGCAGATCATCGCGTACGAATCCGGGGTGGCCCAGACGGTGGACCCGCTGGGCGGGTCGTACTTCGTCGAAAAACTCACGCTCGACATGGAAAAAGGCGCGTTCGATTACTTCGGCAAACTCGATGGCATGGGGGGCATGGTCCGCGCTATCGAGAATGGATACCCGCAGAAGGAAATCGCCGAAGCTTCTTACCAGTATCAGCGGGCGGTGGAAGCGAAAGAGAAGATTATTGTCGGCGCGAACGACTTCACCATCGAAGAAAAGCAGCCGGAGATTCTCTACATTGACGAATCCGTGGCACAACGCCAGACCGCGAAACTGAAGGCCCTGCGCGCCCGCCGCGACAACGCCGAAGTCGCGCGGCGCCTGGACGCGTTAAAGCGTGCGGCTGCTCAGGAGCCTGTCGTCCCCGATGACGGCCGGATCAGCGAGGCCAACACCATGCCCTACCTTATCGACTGCGTGCGCGCGTACGCCACCGTGGGCGAAATCTGCGACGCCTTGCGCGAGGTGTATGGGACGTATGAGGAAGTGAGCATTACGTAGAGATCGCCGGAATCGCAACGTGATGGCCGGAATCGGTTTCTCATGGATGTCATCCCGAGCGGAGCGCATCGACGACTTGGTACCCTCGTTGGTCAATGGCGCGGAGTCGAGGGACCCCGAGAATCCTTCGTCCCCCCGTGCTGCCTCAAGGCATTCTCTAGAGAATTCCCTGACGCTGCATGGAGCGTATAAGCATCCTCGGGGTCCTTCGACTCGCCGTCATCCCGCGAAGCGGGACTGAGGCTCGTTCAGGATGACAGGTTTTTGCCTCCAACATAATTTGGAACCTCCACCGCCCGGTCCGCGTCGAATAGCCTGTTATGCAAAAAGCTCTTGCCCACCTCAAATCCTCAGACCCCATCCTGGCCTCGATCATCGAACGTGTTGGCCCGCCGCAGATCGCGTACCGTGAGCCGACGTTTGAAGCCCTGGCGCGCTCCATCGTCTTCCAGCAGTTGAGCACCAAGGCGGCGCGCACCATCTACGGACGCCTGGAAGAAGCGGCCGGCGGCAAACTGACGCCGGAGTCGATCCAGAGCCTGAGCGTGGGCGAGATGCGCCGCGCCGGGCTGTCGAAGCAGAAGATCGGCTACATTCGCGACCTGGCCGAGCACGCGCAGAGCGGCAAAGTGGATTTCGCGCGGCTACCGGAGATGAGCGACGAACAGGTCATCGCCGCGCTCACGGATATCAAAGGAGTCGGGGTGTGGACCGCGCATATGTTCCTGATTTTTGCGCTGCGCCGGCCTAACGTGCTGGCGGTGGGCGATCTCGGTGTTCGCACCGCCATCCAGCGGCAGTACCGGAAACGCGCCCTGCCCAAGCCGGAACACATTGAGAAACTCGCAGCAAACTGGCATCCCTATTGCAGCTATGCCTGCTGGTATTTGTGGCGGAGCCTGGAGTTTCCGGCTACGAACAATTCTCACCACAGAGGACACAGAGGAGCACAGAGAAAATAACGGGTTCGCCTTGGTGTCCTCTGTGCCCTCTGTGGTTGAAAGCTTTTGATAGAATCGGCTTGGATGGCCGCAGACCGCAAAATTCGCGTGCTTGTCGCCAAGCCGGGCCTTGACGGCCACGATCGCGGGGCCAAGGTGATTGCCCGCGCGCTGCGCGATGCCGGCATGGAAGTGATCTACACTGGCCTACGCCAGACGCCGGAAATGATCGTCAGCTCGGCACTGCAGGAAGACGTGGACGTGATCGGCCTGTCGATTCTTTCCGGAGCCCACAACGCCATTGTGCCGCGTGTGAACGAACTATTGCATAAAAACAAGATGGACGACGTATTGCTTCTGGTGGGGGGGATCATTCCGGAACAGGATTTTGACGTGATGAAGAAGGCTGGCGTCTCCGGAATCTTCAATCCCGGCACGCCGATGGATGAGATTGTGGAATTCATCCGCAAGAATGTCAAGCCGCGCGGCGTGGTGGCGTAACCCTCCGAATCGCCGCCATCGCGCGTGATCGCCGCCATCGCACGTAATCGGGTGCTTCCGATGACGGCGATTTCGGCGATCCTTTCAGTCAGCGACGTCCTTAGCCAATTCGCGAACACCGTTTCTTTTTTGGGCTAACCACCTGCTCGCAACCCAGTCTAACCCTCCGAATCGAGAGGTGCGTTCATGAAGAGACTGATTCTGCTGGCAGCGGGGCTTTCCTTGTGTTACGGACTCGCCGCAGTGCAACACAAGGGTTCGCATATCTCCAGTGTGTCGATGAATGACGACAATCTAAGCGACGATTGCACGGAACGCCTGCGTGTCTCTAACGACGACTTCAGGACCTCGGTGCGCGACGAGGAAACCCGCAGCCTTCCCAATCAGCCGCTCAGTATCAGCGCGGAGCACAACGGCGGAATCCGCGTGACCACGTGGGACAAGCCGGACTTCGCTCTAAAGCTGTGCAAACAGGTTTCTGTCGATGACGAGGCGGAAGGCCGCAGGCTGCTGGCTGAGACGAAGATCGTGGTCGAGGGCGGACATGTTTCCATCAGCGCGCCGGAATCTGACGATCACTACTCGTTGGGAACACTGCTCCTGGTGAAAGCCCCTCGCAATGCCAAGCTGGATTTGCGCGTCTTTAATGGCGGAGTTTCACTCACCAACTTCACCGGAACCGCGACTGCCCACGCGCACAACGGCGGGATCGCTCTCCGTCGAAGCACCGGCAAATTGTCTCTGGACGCGCAGAATGGCGGCATCTCGATCAAAGATTGTGGCGGCGACATTGATGCCAGGGTCCAAAACGGGGGAATCTCCGTGAATTTGCCGGAACACTGGGATGGCAAAGGTCTGGAGGCGCATACCCAGAACGGCGGCCTGGTTCTGGTGGTGCCCAAGAATATGACCAGCGGCGTGGAGGTCTCAGGCTCGAACTATACCTCGATCATCTGCAAGGGCGACGCCTGCGACGGCGCGGAACGCACCTGGGATTCAAGGGGCAGGATCCTACGCTTCGGCGGCTCCAATCCGCAGATCCGTGCCACGACGGTCAACGGCGGCATAGTGATCGAGGCTCGCGGCCATCAGAGGGGAGAACTGTAAGAATCGCCGTGATCGCCGCCATCGCCGTCATCGCGCGTGATCTGAAAACCAGCGCCTGAAAGCTCCTCGAAGAGCAGGTGGTGGATCGATGGGCTGCTGAGCCCGATATTTGCAAGCTGTCCAATGACGGCGATGACGCACGATGTCGGCGATCCCGGCGATTTTAGTCACCGGATCACCCGCTGTTCAACAATGCCGATCATGGTGATCCCCCTAATGCCCTTCCGCCCTCCTTTCCGGGACGAAAATCACATATACTTAGCTTTTCCGCTGCCATGACGAAGCTGGAAGAAATCCTGTCCGTGACCCGCGAGCGGGTAGCCCGTAGCAGGCGTGAGGCCGACTTGCGGGCGCTGGAATCAGCGGCCGCGGCCCATACGCCGCGCGGCTTCCGGCGTCGCTTGCTGGCCATGTCGCAGCTGGGGCCCGCGGTGATCGCGGAGCTGAAGAAGGCGTCACCCTCGAAAGGCCTGTTGCGCAATCCATTCCCGGTAGCCGACCTGGCAGTCCAACTGGCCCGCGGCGGCGCTTCCGCGCTTTCCGTGCTCACCGACGAGCAGTTCTTTCAAGGGTCGCTGGGGAACCTGTGCCAGGCTTCCTCGGCCACCGAGTTGCCGTGCCTGCGCAAGGACTTTATCGTTGACGACTTCCAGGTGCTGGAAGCACGGGCCAACCACGCCGACGCGATCCTGCTGATTCTCTCTGCCCTCGACGACGAGACATTTCGCCGCTTGCTGGAACGCGCCCGGTCCATGGACCTGGACGTGCTCTGCGAAGTCCACGACCAGCAGGAATTGCAGCGCGCTCTGGAAGGCGGCGGCGACATCATCGGCGTCAACAGCCGCGACCTGCGCACCTTTCAGGTGAATCTTAATACGGTCCTGGAACTGAGCACGCTCATTCCCAACCATGTTCTCCGCGTCGCGGAAAGCGGGATTGCTTCCGGCACCGAGATCAAGGACCTGCATTCTTTCGGCTATCAGGCATTTCTCATCGGCGAAGCGCTCATGCGGGCCGAAGATCCCGGGCGGAAGCTGGAGCAGCTTCTTCAAGAAGCCGGCTGGTATTCTCAGTCCGCCACGGCTTCTTCCAGTTGGCGCGGCACCGTTCAATAAGCGCCAAGCCGGAAACCCAAGTACATTCATGCAGGCACCTTGATGAGGACGTGGATCAAATTCTGTGGCACCACAACGGTCGAAGACGCACTGGCTGCGGTGGAAGCCGGGGCTGACGCGCTGGGCTTTATCTTCGCGCCCAGCCCGCGGCGGGTTACCGTGCAGCAGGCGCGGCAGATCATCCACGAGTTGCCGCAAGGCATGGAACGCATTGGAGTCTTCCGTGACGAGACGGCGGAAGAGATCAGGAAGATCGTGACTGAGGTTGCCCTGACCGGCATTCAATTGCACGGCGACGAAAATGTCTCCGAAATTTACGATCGTCTGCCGCGAAGCCGCCGCGACTCGTTGCGGATCATCAAGACCCTGATTGTGCAGAAAAGGTTCGAAACGCGACTCGATGCAGACAATGGAAGAATTGTGAGCGCATGGCTGCTGGATTCTGGCGCGGGCAGCGGCAAGACGTTCGATTGGCAGGCTGCGCGCGCGCAACTGGGCGAAGGCCAGGGAAGGTTTATCATCGCAGGCGGCCTGACGCCGGGAAACGTTGGCGAAGCGATCCGCGCATTCTCTCCTTGGGGCGTTGATGTCGTCTCGGGTATCGAGCGGGAGCCTGGCCGCAAAGATCCTGAAAAGATGAAGGCATTTGTGGCCGCGGTGCGGAAGGCGGGGCAAAGATGAGCATGGTGTCAGTGAAAAAAGCAAAACCAGTGCCGGGACGTTTTGGTCCCTACGGCGGCCGGTACGTCCCAGAGACGCTGATGGCAGCGCTGGAAGAACTGGAGCGCGAGTACGAGAAGGCGCGGCAGGACAAGAAGTTTCGCGCCGAGTTTGAGCGCCTGCTGAGGGAGTACGCCGGCCGCCCGACGGCGTTGTTTCACGCAGCGCGTCTGAGCCGGCACTTGGGCGGAGCCAAGATTTACCTGAAGCGTGAAGACCTGCTGCACACCGGAGCGCACAAGATCAACAATTGCCTGGGACAAGGCCTGCTGGCGCAGAGCATGGGCAAGCATCGCATCATTGCTGAAACCGGCGCCGGACAACACGGCGTGGCCACAGCCACGGTCTGCGCCCTGTTCGGTTTCGACTGCGTGGTGTACATGGGCGTGGAAGACATGCGCCGCCAGGAGCTCAACGTCTTCCGTATGCGCCTGCTGGGTGCGGAGGTACGCGGGGTGGACGCGGGCTCGCGGACTCTGAAGGACGCCATCAATGAAGCTATGCGTGACTGGGTAACGAACGTTCGCACCACGCACTATCTGCTGGGCAGCGTGCTGGGCGCGCATCCTTATCCGACTATGGTGCGCGATTTTCATTCCGTGATCGGCCGCGAGGCCCGCGCCCAGATCATGAAGGCGGAAGGCAAGCTGCCGGCAGCTATCATCGCCTGCGTTGGCGGCGGGTCGAACGCGATCGGCATCTTTCATGAGTTCATCAAGGACAAGCGCGTGCAACTGATCGGCGTTGAAGCCGGCGGGCGCAGCGAGCGCCTGGGCGACCACGCAGCGCGCTTCCGCGGCGGCTCGCCTGGTGTGCTGCAAGGCGCGTATTCGTACGTCCTGCAGGACAACCACGGCCAGATCGCGACCACGCATTCCATCTCGGCGGGACTCGACTACCCGATGCTTGGCCCGGAACACGCCGCGCTGGCCGATTCCAAACGCGCCGAGTATGTGGCCGCGTCTGACGGCGAAGCCCTGGAAGCGCTGAGCCTGCTGGCGCGCATGGAAGGCATCATTCCCGCGCTGGAGTCGGCGCACGCCGTGGCGGAATGCGTGAAGCGCGCGCCGAAAATGAAGAAGTCGGAGGTTGTGATCGTCAATATATCTGGCCGAGGGGATAAGGATATTGGGATCTTAAGGGAGAGCTTAAGAATCGGGTGATCCGGGAAGAATCGCCGTCAGCGCCGGCATCGCCGTCATCGCGCGTCATCGGAAACCTACCACGGAGGCACGGAGACACGGAGAACAGCAACGCAATGGCGAAGAACCAGCAAGGAAACAATCGGCTCCAATTTAAGAGCAAACCAGGACTTGTCGCATATGTGACCTGCGGTGACCCCAACCTCAAGACGACCGAGGACATCGTGCTCGCGGCGATCCGCGCCGGCGCCGACATCATCGAGTTAGGCGTGCCATTCAGCGATCCGGTTGCGGACGGGCCGGTCATCCAGCGGGCTAGCGAACGCGCCCTCAAGCAAGGGACTTCGCTAGCAGACGTATTGCGGCTCGCGGGCGAGGTGCGACGGGAAGCGGATTCCGGCCTGGTGGTGTTTTCCTATCTCAATCCGGTACTGCGTTTTGGCTTGGAGCGCTTTTGCGCGGAGGCTGTCGCGGCCGGCGTGGACGGTGCTCTGATCACCGATCTTATCGTCGAAGAGGCGGATGAGTACCGCCGGGTGATGGCCGCACACCAGCTGGACACGATCTTTCTGGCGGCACCGACCAGTCCTGATCGGCGACTGAAGAGGATTGCTCAAGCCTGTGGTGGATTTGTTTACGCGGTTTCCCGCACCGGCGTCACCGGAACGCAGAAGCAACTGGCCGCCGATGCGCACGATTTGGTCGGGCGAATCCGCAAGTTCACTATGCTGCCCGTGGCCGTTGGATTTGGCGTTTCCACACCGGAGCAGTTCGCGCAAGTCGGCGAGTTTGCCGATGCCGCGGTGGTCGGCAGCGCGATTGTGCAGGCCGTAGAGCAGAATCGGGGACGCGAGGCGCAGGCTGTGGCCGATCTGGTGCGGTCGCTGAAGAGCGGGGCAGCCAGGGGTAGTGCCTCACTTTGAATCCGCGGGTCGTTTCCGTATTTGCGTCCAGTATTCTCCACTCACATCATCGTCTATTTCGGTGGGGATGTTAGTAACATACAGCGCATCACAGCCGTCTCTTCGAGGACCAGAAATCCAGTATTCCTCTCGCGTCTCGACATCGTAATAGTTGGCTTTGAAACCGGCGCCCTTCAGACTCCTGAACGCTTGGCCGCGATAGTAAATCGTTGCGCCTGTCTTTGAATAAGTCACGCGTCCGATTCTGGCAGGGCCAGTGAGGTTGCCAGCCTTGCGCTCGATGTACATGATTCTGGTTTTGTGGCCCATACGATTCAATGTTCCCGCATCTTGGTCTCAGCTAGAAGTGCGGATTCTTATCGTAGTCCAACATGGTTCCAACGGCGACATCAGTCGGCGGTTAGCCCTTCACTTAATTAACATTTTTAATTTATTCTTGATTACCACTCATGAATTAAGGTCTCTGGCTTCTGAGGCAGCCTGTTATTCGAAGGGACAGAAAGTATGGATATCGCCGACTGGCGCAAGAAGATTGACGAGCTGGATCGCCGCTTAGTGGACCTGCTCAACCAGCGGGCGCGGGCCGCGCAAGAGATTGGCAAGCTCAAGCGCAACACCAGCATGCCCATCTACGAGCCGGACCGGGAAAAGATCATCTTTGAGAACGTACGCCGGGCGAACCAGGGTCCGCTTCCCGACCACGAGCTTCGCCACGTGTATGAGCGGATCATCGACGTGATGCGCAACATCCAGAAGACAGAGATCGTGCCGGAGAGTACGAGCGAAGAGCAGATCGAGTTTGAGCGGGAAGTGAACGACTAAGAGGAATCGGGAGATCCGGTGATCTGGTGATCGGGTGATCTGAAAATCCCCTGAGCCGGAGAAGCTTCGCGGCGAGGCCCGAGGGCCGCCGAGCCGCGTGTAGCAGGAGCAGAAGGAACATTCCCGAAGCCAGACTCTCTAGCGGTTTGGAGCGGAGCGACAGGAAAAAAATGATCGTTGCAATGCAAGAATCGGCCACGGAAGAGCAGATCCAGCATGTGATCGAGCGACTGATCACCATGGGATTTGAGGTGCATCGGTCCACCGGCGCGCGGCAGACGGTGCTAGGGGCGGTGGGCGCGCGCCGCGAGTTTGACATTCGCGATATCGAAATATTACCCGGCGTGGGCGAAGTGCACCGCATCAGTTCACCCTACAAGCTTGTGGCGCGAAACTTTCGTCCGGAAGGCACGGTAGTCAAGCTCAAGAACGGTGTACGCATCGGCGGCGACGAGGTGGTGATGATGGCCGGCCCGTGCTCGGTGGAATCGCGCGAGCAGATTTTTGCCGTGGCGGAAACCGTCGCCCGTGCTGGCGCGAAGTTGTTGCGCGGTGGAGCATTTAAGCCGCGCACGTCGCCTTATTCGTTTCAGGGACTGGGCGAAGAAGCACTGAAATTGCTGCGCGAGTCGGCGGACAAGTTCGGTATGCTGGTGGTCACCGAAGTGATGGAAATTTCCCAGATCGAGCTGATGCTGCCTTACGTGGACATTCTCCAAGTAGGCGCGCGCAACATGCAGAACTTCAATCTGCTGCGCGAGCTGGGGAAAGTGCGCAAGCCGGTACTCTTGAAGCGCGGCATTGCGGCCACCATCGAGGAGCTGCTGCTTTCCGCCGAATATCTGATGGCGGGCGGCAATTACGAGGTGATCGTGTGCGAACGCGGCATCCGCACCTTTGAGACGTACACCCGCAACACGCTGGACATCTCGGCGATTCCCATCGTGAAGAAACTCTCGCACCTGCCGATTGTGGCTGATCCGTCGCACGGCACCGGGCGGCGCGACAAAGTGGCTCCCATGGCTCGCGCTGCCATCGCTGCCGGCGCCGACGGACTGCTGATCGAGGTCCACAACGATCCGGACAAAGCGCTCTCTGACGGTGCGCAATCGCTCTATCCCGAGCAGTTCGTGCAACTCATGGGCGAGCTCCGCGTCATTGCTCCCGCCGTGGGACGCAAAGTAGGTTGAGCTCCGCTGCCCGACAACAGTTCAGCCACACCCGTGCTCATCTATCCAGTCGCTTGTGGAGTCGTTTAGAATCACTGAACGCCACTTTGGGCCTGAAACCATGCCTTTCAAGCAAATCACCATCATCGGCACCGGCCTGATCGGCGGCTCGCTAGGCCTGGCGCTGAAGGCGGCGGGATATAGCGGCCGGATCATCGGGTGCGACCGGCCGGCGGTGCTGGACCGCGCGCGCGCCATGCGGGCCATTGATATGGGCAGCGAGGATCCGGTGGACGCCATCCAGGGGAGCGATCTGATCGTTCTGGCGACGCCGGTGGGCGTGATCATTGATCTCATCGAGCGAATCGGTCCGCTGGCGGCGAAAGACGCGTTGATCACCGACGTGGGCAGCACCAAAAAAGAAATCCTGGACCGCGCCCGCTCCGTCTTCGGTGGTCACGTGTCGCTGCGGTTTCTGGGCGGGCATCCCATGGCGGGCAAGGAACACGGAGGCCTGGAGAACGCAGAGTCCAAGCTGTTCCGCGAGGCGGTCTGGTTGCTGACGCCGCAGCCGGAGCAGAGGCTGGAGTTCGGCAAGATCAAGGATTATTGCGCGCTGATCGAGAAAATCGGGGCCCGCCTGATGAAACTGGAAGCCGGGACGCACGACCGCCTGTGCGCGTGGATCAGCCACTTGCCGCAGATGGTCTCAACCGCGCTCGCCGGGGCGCTGGTGGATGAGTTCGGCGATGACCCGGAGGTGAAGGCCATCGGCGGCCGCGCTCTGCGCGAAATGACGCGGATTGCTTCCAGCCCGTATTCCATGTGGCGTGACATTGCCCTCACCAACACCCCCAACATCGAGCATGCCATGACGCGGCTGGAGCAGCGGCTGGCCCATATCCGAGAGAACCTGCGCAATCAGGAGCTGCGCAACGAGTTTGAAATCGCCAACAAGTTCGGCCAGACAGCGAGCGAGGCCGCCGCCACCGTGCTGGTTGTTCCCGGATGGCACAACTCCGGCGCGCGGCATTGGCAGACGCTCTGGGAGCAGCAGAATCCCATCTTCCTGCGTGTACAACAGAAGGACTGGGAATTCCCCCATCGCCAGTGGTGGGTAAACCGGATCAAGGAAGAAGTGGAGCAAGCGCCGGCTCCGGTGGTGTTTGCCGCGCACAGCCTGGGATGTCTGGCCATCGCGCACTGGTGCCAGACTTCTCCCGCCGACGCCAACAAGATCAAAGGCGCGCTGCTGGTGGCGCCTCCTGACGTGGACAGCAAAGACGCGCCGACGCAGATCAAAGATTTCTCTCCGATTCCGCAACGGCCGTTGCCCTTTCCGTCGATTCTTGTAGCCAGCAGCAATGACCCGTTTCTTCCCATAGACCGCGCACGAATGCTGGCCCGCGCCTGGGGCAGCCGTTTGGTGGATATCGGTCCGGCCGGCCACATCAACGGTGATTCCGGCCTGGGCGACTGGCCGGAAGGGAAGCGATTGCTCAGGCATTTGATTGAAGGGGTGTGAGATCGCCGTCATCGCGCGTCATCGCCGTCATCGCGCGGGATCGGGTGGTGTAATCCTGCTTCATTTGCGGCCCTCGGTCTCTCTATTTACAATCGTCTGTTTATGAACAAGGTCTTTTCCAGCGCTGATGAAGCGGTACGTGACATCCAGGACGGCGCCATGGTCATGGTAGGCGGATTTGGGTTGTGCGGCATCCCGGAAGAGCTGATCGAAGCACTGGCGCGCAAAGGCGTCAAGGACCTGACCACCGTTTCCAACAATGCCGGCGTTGACACTTACGGTTTGGGCAAGCTGCTGCAAGCTGGACAAATCAAGAAACACATCGGCTCCTACGTGGGCGAGAACAAGGCTTTCGAGCAGATGGTGCTGAGCGGCAAAGTGCAACTTGAGCTGAACCCGCAGGGCACGCTGGCGGAACGGATCCGCGCCGGCGGCGCCGGCATCCCGGCATTTTTCACGCCGACGGGCGCCGGCACTCTGGTGGCGGAAGGCAAGGAAGTGCGCGAGTTCAACGGGCGTCCGCACGTGATGGAGCTGGGCCTGAAGGCCGATTTCGCGCTGGTGAAAGCCTGGAAGGCGGACCGCTGGGGCAACCTGATGTTTCGCAAGACGGCGCGCAACTTCAATCCGGTGATGGCTACGGCCGCACGCGTGACCATCGCCGAAGTGGAAGAGATCGTGGAGCCGGGCCTGCTCGATCCGGACCGGGTGCACGTACCCAGCGTTTATGTGAAACGGATCGTGTTGAGCAAGGCGGAGAAGCGGATTGAGAAGCACACAGTAAGGAAGCGGTAATGTCCACCACACCAGTCAAACCCGAGAAACAGAAAGACGTCGAAAAGCGCGAGCGAATCGTCAAGCGTATTGCCGCAGAGTTGCGTGATGGATACTACGTGAACCTGGGCATCGGCATGCCGACGCTCGTGGCAAATTACGTGCCCGCCGGGGTGGAAGTCGTGTTGCAGAGCGAGAACGGCATGCTCGGCGTGGGGCCGTTTCCTTTTGAAGGCGAAGAAGATCCTGATTTGATCAACGCCGGCAAAGAAACCGTGACCGAGGTCCCGGGCACAGCGTATTTCTCGAGCGCGGACTCGTTTGCCATGATTCGCGGCGGACACATTGATCTAAGTGTGCTCGGCGCGATGGAAGTGGACGAGCAAGGAAACCTGGCCAACTGGATGATCCCCGGCAAGATGGTGAAAGGCATGGGCGGCGCCATGGACCTGGTGGCGGGCGCGCGGCGCGTAATCATCGCCATGGAGCACACGACGAAAGAAGGCGCGCCAAAGATTTTGAAGAAATGCACCCTTCCCCTCACCGGCCTGAAAGTTGTGAACACGATTGTGACTGAGATGGCATACATCAACGTCACACCAAGCGGGCTGGTGCTCGAAGAGATCGCACCAGGGCTGACGGCGGAAGACGTGCAGAGGGCGACGGAAGCAAGGTTGATTGTCAGCCCAAAGCTGAAGACGATGGAGTCCTAGAGCGGCAAAGTCGCCGTATCCAGCAAAGAGACTCGTATCAGGGCACGACTTCAGTCGTGCCGTAGAGTGCGGTGATAATCTACCTTCCGCACTGCCGTAGCAGGCGCGCAGCCGCAGGCGGAGCGACAGCGAAAGGAATCCTCAGCGGCTAAAGCCGGCAGATCATAGCAGCTTTACGCAGGCCTGAAGGCCTGCTCCACCCCGTGATCCTGTAATTCGTCGGGCCCTAAGAACTGTTCTTGCGCATCATGCTCGGCGGTAGCGCAAAGTAAATTGCCAGCGCTACGTTGAGGCCAAGGCTCACGCGTACATCCACCCAGGCCAGGGCCAGGCAGAGGAGATAAGTCAGCGGACCGACGGCATACTGGCGCGAGATCATCGCGGCTGACGGCCGGGCGGCCTCGTCGAGCAAATGGCTGGAGACCGCGTAGCGCCAAAGCACATTGAAGAAGACAGCAATGACCACGTAAACCGCGTTGTAAAAAATGGCGGCGGTGCGCTGTTCCGGTGTGCCCAAGTTTGCCGCCAGTACCGCGGTCGGAAACGGAACCGAAGTCACCCCCAGCAACAAAAGCAGGTTGAGCACGAGCAGGGTGTCATTCGACCGCCGTATATGAGTGAACATGCGGTGATGATTCATCCACATCACTCCGATATAAGCAAAGCTCAGGAGGAAGGCCAGGTACGACGGCCACTGGCGCAGCAGCGCGGCGCGCAGAGAGCCTTGCTCGGCCCCCGGCACTTTGATCTCCAGAATGAGAAGAGTGATGGCGATGGCGAAAACGCCGTCAGAGAATGCTTCAACGCGAGCGGTTTCGGTTTGCATCGGACGTTGACAAGTTTAAACGAAGCCTGGGACCGTTTATCGTGTTGAAGCTGTCGCTGCCGCAGACAGCTCCTTCAATGTCTCCGCGTATGGCGCCTTGGCGATTCCGCGCTCGGTGATGATGGCTGTCACATACTTGTGTGGCGTCACGTCAAAGGCCGGATTTTCCACCCGCACGCCGTCGGGCGCCATCTGCTTGCCGCCGTGATGCGTGATCTCCTTCGGCGAGCGCTGCTCGATAGGGATCTGCTCACCGGTGGGCGTGTTCATGTCCACCGTGGACCAGGGCGCTGCGACGTAGAAAGGAATCCCATGCTCTTTGGCCAGCACAGCCACGGTGTATGTGCCGATCTTGTTGGCGACATCACCATTGGCGGCGATGCGGTCCGCGCCAACCACCACCGCCTTAATTTTTCCCTGACGCATGATCGCGCCCGCCATGTTGTCAGCGATCACCGTGGTGGGAATACCGTCTTTGGTCAGCTCCCAGGCGGTGAGCCGCGCGCCCTGGAGGAACGGACGCGTCTCATCGGCAAAGACATGGATGTTTTTCCCCGCCTCGACCGCGGCGCGGATTACGCCCAGCGCGGTGCCGTAACCGCAAGTCGCCAGCGCGCCGGCGTTGCAGTGGGTGAGCACGCTGCCGGAAGCCGGCATCAGCGCGGCTCCGTAACGCCCCATGGCCTGGCAGGCGGCGATGTCCTCAAGATGCATTTGCCGGGCTTCGGCGACGAGCGCCGCTTTGATCTGCGGCAAAGGCTGCGCGAAGACCGCGTCAAACTTCTCCTTCATGCGGCGGATCGCCCAGAACAAGTTGACAGCAGTTGGGCGAGTCTCGCCAATGGTCTTCGAGATCTGGTCGAACTCGCGGCGCAGGCTTGCAGCGTCCTGCGCCTGGGATTGTTGAATGCCCAGGGCGATGCCCATGGCCGCGGCTACGCCGATGGCCGGGGCCCCGCGCACAATCATGTCGCGAATGGCGGCAGCAACTTCCGGATAAGTGCGGCAGGTGACATAGACTTCCTCGGTAGGAAGTTTGGTCTGGTCAATGAAGCGGACGCCGTCGGCGGTCCATTCAACGGTTTGAATCATTTTTTCCTGTCGCTGCGCTCCCAACCGCCAGTGAGTCCCGCTGCCCCTGACGTTACCGTGCGCGGTGGCAGCGCGGCTCGACGCGCAAGTCGGTCTCGCCGCTCTTCGCTTTGATTCTACAAGAGCACTCAGCAGTCAGCACTCAGCATTCAGCCACTGAACCGGCCTCCATGCACGCAACGCTGTTATGGTCGGCCAGGACGTGCGCGGGCTGAATGCTGATTGCTGAATGCTGACGGCTCTAATCAGGGCCGGTGTGCGTCGCAGCGCAGTCCGGGCTCATTGGTCACGGCGGGCCGGCCGCACACTTCGCATTTGCCGGAGTAAGAGAAGGTCTGGGGCGATTGCTTCTGAGCCAAGTGCGCTGTCCTCACTTCGCTCGACTTGAAGACGGCCACAAACGCCGCCGTAGCCGCGACTTTTTCGACCGCAGGCCGCCCTCCAGCTTCTTCGCGCTCGACCAGGCAAGCCACGCCGACGATGTTGAAACCAAACGCACGCGCCGCCTCGATGGCCTGGATGGTGGAGCCGCCGGTGGTGCAGACGTCGTCCACGATCACCACCGGCGCGGCTTTTTCCTGAAAGCCCTCAATCAGCCGACCCATGCCGTGGGCCTTTTCCTGCTTGCGCACCAGAAAACCATGCACCGGGCTGCCCGCCTGCGCACTGATGACCGAGACGGCGACCACAATGGGATCGGCACCCATGGTCAGTCCGCCGACAGCTTGCGGCTTCCAGCCCCGTTGCTGGAAAAGTTCCAGAAAAACGCGGCCGGTCAACTCCGCCCCCTGGGCATTCAACGTGGTGGTGCGGCAGTCAATGTAGTAATCGCTCTTGATGCCGGAAGCGAGAGTGAATTCACCGAGACGAAAGGAATTCTTGGCCAGCAGAGCGAGCAGTTGGTTGCGCGGGGATGGAGGCATGTCTTTCACATTAGAAATCGAATGCTGATATTCTCGCAAATTGGATTACCTGTCATCTCGACCGAGCACGAAGAAGCCAAGCGACTGAGTGCGAGTGGAGAGACCCCGAGAATGTTTACCCACGATGCCGAGTCAGGGAGTTCTCCCCGGGCTCTGTCCCCGAGACCGCAGATACAGCTTGGGGAGAACACCGTGTATCGGCATGGTAAAGGACGGAATCTAGGGGTCTCTCCACTCCTTCTCGGTCTCCCGCTCTGCGGGATCCCTCGGAGTCGGTCGAGACGACAGCTTACGGCGGCGTGGCGTTAAACCATACAGTGTTGGCGTTGCTGCCAATTCAACTTCTGCAGCCGGCTCCCGCCCCTACACCTTTTCCATGTGGTGGAAGTGGCCAGTAGAAAAGAACAGCATAGTAAACAAGGTGAAGTTGTATCCCGCGTGCATCAGCACACAAGTGGCCACGGAATTGGTGCGGGCGCGGACGAAAGTCAGGACTGCGCCAACAAGGAACAAGACCAGCAATGGAGCCCAGGCCAGCGCCAGCTGCCCGGCGTGCAGCATGGCGAAAAGAAAGGCCGTGATCCCAATGCCGGCCACCTGGCCCATCCGTCGCGCTAGCGCGGGATAGAGAAATCCGCGAAAGAACAATTCTTCCACCAACGGCGCCACCAGGATACCGAACGCTGCCAAAGCATACGCGGACGCCGGAGTGCTGAAGTATTGCTGAATCGGCAGAGACTTGGGCATCCAACGGTGCAACGAAGCATCTGCCAGCGCAGAACCAAAAGCCAGCATCGATCCCCCGGCCAGGGCATACCAGGCGAACTTCCGGGCTGGCATGTTCCAGCGGACGGTGCGGAGAAATCCCACGCGGTATTTTTCCCAGGTATAGAAGACCATGAAGCCCACAGTCAGAACATAGGCCGCAAGTTGAATGGGAAGCATCAGCAACACGGCGCCGGCAGGGTCTTTATCAATGGCTGCATGCGGGCCGCGGACGATCAACAGGACAGCGGCTCCTATCAACGTGCAGAAGAGCAGAGCGCCGCCGGCGACCAGCAATGTCAATAAGACGTCAACCAGGTTGGGCTCCGGGGCAGCTATGCCATCGGCGCTCACAGGCGGGGCCGGCATGGGCGGTGGTGAGACTGATTCAGGTGTAGTTGGATCGATGGTATACAAAGTGGAAGTTGTCTTCTCTAGACACTGTACACCAAGAGCAGGGTCAGAAAATGGCTAGAAAGGACTAAAGGGGTAGCGCTTAGACATTTGGAAGCCAAAGGACGCTACCCCTTCGTATTGTGCCCAGGTATAAGGAGAAGGTTGCAACGACTTTAATCCAGAACTGCTTTTGTCAAACAAAAAACAAGGCTTGTTCCGCATTCCAGAAAATAATATGTACTCGCTTGTGTTTTCAATCACTTGGAGGGCTTACTTAAGTACTGATTTAGGGCTCGGCCGGTGTGCGACTTCTTGATTCTAGAAACCTGGGCCGGCGTCCCCTGGGCCACCAGCTGGCCGCCCTGGTCGCCGCCTTCGGGACCGAGATCGATGATCCAATCCGCATTGCGCACCACGTCGAGATTGTGTTCGATGATGACGACGGAGTTTCCCAGGTCGGTGAGCCGGTGGAGCACTTGCAGCAACTTGCTGACGTCCTCAAAGTGCAGGCCGGTGGTGGGCTCATCGAGGAGGTAGAGCGTGCGGCCGGTCTGGCGCTTGGAGAGTTCCTTGGCCAGTTTCATGCGCTGGGCCTCGCCACCGGACAACGTAACCGCAGATTGCCCCAGTTTGATGTAGCCCAGGCCAACGTCTTCGAGCGTCTGCAGGCGTTGCCGGATCTGCGGAATGTCAGCCAGGATGGGCAGCGCGTCAGAGACCGACATCTCCAGCAGGTCAGCGATGGAACGGTCTTTGAATTTCACTGCCAGCGTTTCCAGGTTGTAACGCTTGCCGCCGCAAACTTCGCAGAGCACGTAAACGTCCGGCAGGAAGTTCATTTCGATACGACGCTCGCCTTCGCCCTGACAGTGTTCACAGCGTCCGCCGGAGACGTTGAAGGAAAACCTGCCCGCTTTGTATCCGCGCTCGCGCGATTCGGGCAGCATGGCGTAGAGATCGCGGATGTGGGTGAAAACTCCGGTGTACGTGGCTGGGTTGGAGCGTGGCGTTCGCCCGATGGGCGACTGATCAATGCGGATGACCTTGTCAACGTTCTCGGCGCCGGAGATGGCCTTATGAGCGCCCGGCTCCTCGCGCGAGCGGTAAAGTTTTTGGGCCAGCGCCTTGTACAGAATGTCATTGACCAGAGTGGATTTTCCCGAACCGGAAACGCCAGTGACCACAGTGATCACACCCAGGGGGAAGGTAACGTCGATGCTGCGGAGATTGTGCTCACGCGCACCCAGCACGGTTACGCCTTTGCCGTTGACCGGCCGTGGTTCAAACCGCGTGGCAATACTCTTGACCCCAGAGATGTATTGCCCGGTCAGCGACTTTGGCTGGCGTGTGATTTCCTCGGGCGTTCCCAGGGCCACGACCTCGCCGCCGTGCAGACCCGCGCCGGGCCCCAAGTCGATGACGTAGTCTGCCCGGCGGATGGTCTCTTCATCGTGCTCGACCACCAGGACGGTGTTACCCAGGTCACGCAGCGATTCCAGGGCGTGCAGCAGGCGGTTGTTGTCGCGATGATGCAATCCGATGGAAGGCTCATCGAGCACGTACAGCACGCCGCGCAGCCGCGAGCCAATCTGCGTAGCCAGGCGGATGCGCTGGCCTTCGCCGCCGGAGAGCGTGGCTGCGGACCGGTCCAGAGACATGTAGCCCAGGCCCACAGCGTTCAGGAATTGAAGGCGCTCGATGATCTCACTCAAGACGCGCCCGGCAATGATTTTTTCGCGCTCGTTGAGCTGGATCTTTTGCGCGACTTCCACGGCGCGGGCCATGGGCAGCGCGGTGAAGTCAGCGATGGAGAGCCCGTTGACTTGCACGCCCAGGTTCTCGGGACGCAGGCGCTTGCCTTGGCAGGCCGGGCAGAGGGTCGCGGACATGTAACTCAACAGCCAATCGCGATAGCTCTCTGATGTACATTCGTCCAAATTCTGTTTCAAAAAACCGAGAACGCCGCGGAAGCCGAGGCGTGGCGCTTCCTTCTCATCAGGTCCATAAAGCAAAAGGTTCTGGAACTTCGCGGGCAACTTTTCAAACGGCGTGGCCAAGTTGATCTTCGCCGCGGCTGCCACGATCTCCACCATGCGGTGCAGATAGGTTGATCCGGAACCCGGCCCCAGGGCACCTTCGAGCAACGGCTTAGACCAGTCAACAATGATCTTGGCGGGATCGAAGTCATACTTGCTGCCCAGGCCGTGACATTCCGGGCAGGCGCCATACACGCTGTTGAAGGAAAACGACCGCGGCTCGAGCGCAGGAATATTGATGCCGCAATCCGGGCAAGCCATGCGCGAGGAGTAAAGCTGTTCTTCGCCGTCGACCACCGCCACTTGTACCAGGCCATTACCCAGCTTCATCGCCGTTGCCACAGACTGCTCCAGACGTTTCTCGATCCCCGGCTTGACCAGAAGACGATCGATCACCACTTCAATCGTGTGGTTCTTGCGCTTGTCGAGCTTGATCTCGTCCAGTTCTTCGTCCAGGTGGCGAAGCTGGCCGTCAATGCGGGCGCGGACAAATCCGTGCTGCACCAATTTGGCCAGCTCAGTCTTGAACTCACCTTTGCGCCCGCGCACCAGCGGCGCCAGGATCATGACCCGTTCTTCCGGCTGAAGTTGCAGCACGCGCTGCACGATCTGCTCCGCCGACTGCCGACTGATGGGCTTGCCGCACCGCGGACAGTGCGGTATCCCGATCGAAGAGTAGAGAAGTCGGAGGTAGTCGTAGATTTCCGTGATGGTGCCCACCGTCGAGCGCGGGCTGCGCGAGGTGGTCTTCTGCTCGATGGAAATGGCCGGGCTCAGCCCGTCGATGGAGTCGACGTCAGGCCGCTCCATCTGGTCCAGGAACTGGCGGGCGTAGGCGGAAAGCGTCTCCACGTAGCGACGCTGGCCCTCGGCATAAATGGTGTCAAAGGCCAGCGAAGACTTGCCCGACCCGCTCAGCCCGGTGATCACCGTGAAGGTGTTGCGCGGGATCTCGACGGAGATGTTCTTGAGATTATGCTGGCGGGCGCCGCGCACCGTGATCTTGCTGATGGCCATGGACCGTAGACCTTATACCTGGTACGAAACTCGAAGCCGGAGATCATCACTCAGAAGCGCCGTAGCTCGCACAGCGAGGTTTGAAGAGGTGAAAACGCAGCTCTACTCCGTATTTTAGCGGTGGGGAAGTCGTGGGTCAAACAGGGCGGTTCCTGAAATTCCTTGGATTGTGTGGCACATGCACTCTTGCCTGTGGCCCTTTCAGGAAACGAGCAGCGGCAGGAGGCCTCCACCCCGCCCCGCGAAAACCGCGCGCGTCGGGGACCCCGGTGCCGGTGCCACAAAAAAGAAACTACTTCCCGTTATCCTCGTCCTCGTCCCCGATCCCGCCCCGTGCCAGCAGATCTCGCAGAGCTTCTTCGCCGGCGGCGCCGCGCTGCTCACCGGCGATAAAGCCTTCGCGGTCGATCACCACATAAATCGGGTAGACCTTGGCCGCGTACATGGCCGCGAGGTTGGTGTCTTCCATGAGGACAATCCGGGTTGAGCGCGGATGCTGTTCCAGATATTTTTTCACCGTCTTCTTGGATTCGCCCACGTTGACGGCCAGAACCACCAGCCCTTTGCTCGCGTATTCTTTGCCGATCTTGTCGACAAACGGAGCTTCGTCGGCGCAGTAGCCGCACCACGTGGTCCAGAACTCAAACAGGGTGACCTTGCCCTTGATGGAGTCGTTGTTGAATTTTTCACCGGTTGTGGTGGTGGCGTTGAATCGGGGCGCAGGTTCTTTCCGCCCCAGCAAGCCAAAACCGGGCTTCCTGGGGACCCCAGAGCCGGCCAGC
>DATFXI010000336.1:0-9500 GCA_035316085.1 Candidatus Angelobacter sp. | reverse complement strand
TGTGGCATCCTGACGGCAGCCCGGAGATCGGGACGGAAGAAATTGTTGCCACGCTGGAATCAATCCTGAAGCGCGATCCGAATCACATGGGCGCCGTCCACTACTACATCCACGCGGTCGAGGCCTCGCCGAATCCGGAGCGGGCTTTGGCGGGGGCTAATCGTCTGGCCGCGCTGGCCCCGGCCGCCGGCCATCTGGTGCACATGCCCGGCCACGTTTACATCCGCACCGGCGATTTCGAGTCCGCAGTCAAGACCAACGAGCTGGCAGCGGCGGCCGACCGCTCCTATATTCAGGCGCATGGTGGCGAGGGAATTTATCCCGCCATGTATTACAGCCACAACCTGCACTTCATCGCCGCCTGCGCCAGCATGAACGGCGATTACACCAAGGCGCACGAGGCAGCGTCCACCCTCGCCACCCACGTAGGTCCGATGGTGAAAGCCATGCCGCCGCTGGAAGGCTTCATGACCGTACCCTTGGCCGTGGAAGCGCGCTTCCAGAAGTGGGACCAGATCCTGGCCATGCCGCAGCCTGACCCCGCGATGAAGACCACGGTTGTGTTCTGGCATTTTGTTCGCGGTCTGGCATTGGCCGCGAAAGGCAGGGTCAGCGAAGCGGAAGCCGAATACAAGATCGTGAGCGCCGCGGAAGCCGGGACGCCTCCCGACGTGGTGTTCGCCATGCCGGTCAACAACCGCGCCAAAGACATATTAAAGATTGCGGAGAATGTTCTCGGCGCCAAGATTGCCATGGCGAAGCACGATTCGACCGGCGCTATTCGGCAACTCCGCGAGGCAGTCGCCATCCAGGACTCGCTCAAGTATGGCGAGCCGCCGGACTGGTTCTTCCCGGTGCGTGAATCTTTGGGAGCGGCGCTGCTTCTCAACGGCAACGCTGCCGAAGCCGAAAAAGTTTTTCGCGACGATCTGGACCGCAACCCGCGCAACCCGCGTTCGCTGTTCGGACTCAGTGCGGCTCTTAAGGCGCAGAACAAAGCTTACGATGCCCAGTTCGTGGACAAACAGTTTCAGGCAGCGTGGAAGAGCCCGGTTATCAAGCTGAAGCTGGAAGATCTGACGTAAGGAAGCAAATGGCAATTGGCAAATGGCAGTTAGCTTTTTTCTGAAAAACTCCGAGCCGACGAGGGATTTCAGAAGTAGGCTAATTGCCAACTGCCAATCGCTATTTGCTAATTTGCGTTAAACTGTCCCCTGCCGCACATGGTCTTCGTTCTCGATAACTACGATTCCTTCACTTACAATCTGGTCCAGTATCTGGGCGAGTTGGGAGAGAAGGTCGAAGTGCGGCGCAACGACCAAGTCACACCGCAGGAGATCGAAGCGCTCAAGCCAAGCCACATCGTGATCTCTCCGGGCCCGTGTACGCCCCAGGACGCCGGCATCAGCATCGAACTGGTGCGGCACTTCACCGGTAAAAAGCCGGTGCTGGGCGTTTGTCTGGGACATCAGGCCATCGGCGCAGCATTCGGCGGGCAGGTCGTGCGCGCGAAGAGAATCATGCACGGGAAAGTCAGCCCGATCCAGCATGACAACAAGACCGTCTTCCGCGACGCACCCCAGCCGCTGACCGCCACCCGCTACCACTCGCTGATCGTCGCCGAGGAGAGATTGCCGCAGGAATTGGAAATCAGCGCAGAGACGCGTGAGCCGGACGGCACTCGTGTGATTATGGGCCTGCGCCACCGGCGCTGCCCCGTGGAAGGCGTGCAGTTTCATCCCGAGAGCGTACTGACGGATTCCGGACGCCTGCTGCTGAAGAACTTTCTATGCCTGTAAGGAGCGCACGAAGCACGGCGACGGCAACAGCGGTGCTGTTGCCGTTGCTGACCTGGCCGGTGTGGGGCCAGTCTCCGGCATCCGGGGCGCCGCTGGGTGAATTGTTCGCCACCGTGCCAGGCGCGCCCGCTGTTGCCCAGCCTGCCGGGACAGGCATGAGCGTAGCTTCGGGTTCCGAGCTCGCGGCGGGAGTGGCGCCGGCCACGTTGAAGCTTGCGCGTGGCGGCCAAGTACGCCTTTGCCCGCAGACCCATCTCACCGCTAACGGTGCCGGCCCGGGACTGATGTTGGGCATGGGAACCGGGGCTGTCGAGATTGACTATCGCGTGCTACAGGCCGCGGGTGATGTTCTGATTACACCGGATTTCAACGTTCGTCTGGCGGGTCCAAACACGTATCACTTCGCCCTCGGCGTCAGCAGCCGCGGCGATACTTGTTTCAAACCGTTACCCGGCAACACCGCCGGCGTACTTTTTTCGGAAGTCATGGGCACGGATAGCTTCGGAACATCATCCAATGAAGCCATGGTCTTCTCCGGCGGAAAGATCGCGGGCCGCGCTGCTCTGAAGGAAGAATGTGGATGCCCGGTGACGACGCCTCCGCCCGTGCTGCGCGCGGAAGTGGAGGCGGCGCCCAACCCGCGCCCTAATGTCAACGCGCCTGAACCTGCGCCTAGCCACGACCCGACTGCGCCTGTGCCCTCGTCCCGGCCCGGCGAGAATCCCGTCGTCGTAGGCACTCCTTTTGTTTTCAGCGCGGAGGCCAGGCCCCCCGGGGTGGCCCGGCTGCAACTTTCTTCGCTGCCCAACACATTTTTCGCGCAAGATGAGCCCGATCCGGCCGTTCTTCAAGAAAAGCGGGCGGACGTGTCGGCGCCAGAGAACAGCCAGAAGCCCGCAGCGCCGGCGAAAAAGGAGAAGGAACAGAGCAAGGGATTTATGGCGCGCTTGAAGGGATTTTTTGGCTCCCTGTTCCATCGTTAAGTTGTTGCCCGTACTACGGTTAGGTAAAGTAAAACTAAGGCTCATGGACTTTTAGGAAACTTTTAAGGCACGCTTGAGTCTATACTGAGTAATAATTAAAGAACATGTCTTCGCTTGACCCAAAGCAGCCCAATGCCAGCTCAGGAGGCACGAGTGCTGCCGCCCAACCCTCCCAGACAGTAGTCAAGTTCGAGAAGGGGCAAGGCGTGGAGCCGGACCTTCCAACGTTGTTCGGCAAGGGATACGGTACGTATCAAGCCCGGCCGGAGAATTATGTCTTATCGTTCGTCAGCCACACGGCGGTGATTGGGCTGGTGCTGTGGGTGTTTCATGTGACCATCCAGCCGCAGATTCTTACTCCTACCATCGGCCAAAGCATTGACCTGAGTGACTACGTGATGAAGGTCGGCAAAGGTGGGCCGAGCGGAGGCGGCGGCGGCGACGCCAGCAAGCTGAAAGCCTCCACTGGTGTTCCACCAAAGTCAGCCAAACAACAGTTCGCGCCTCCCGTCGTTCTGCAAGAACAGAAAAGCAAATTGATGGTGGAGCCCACGGTCATTGCCGATCTCAAGGTGCCGCAAGGCCAGATCGGTGATCCGCTTTCCAAGCTCATGGCGCTCTCCAACGGGAGCGGCGTAGGTGGTGGAATTGGCAGCGGAGACGGCGGCGGCGTTGGCTCCGGACATGGCGGTCCTGGCGTAGGCCCGGGCGTTTTCCATCTGGGCGAGAGCGGCGTGAGCGCGCCGCGGATTCTTTATCAGCCGGAACCGGAGTTTTCCGAAGAAGCCCGCAAAGCCAAATATCAAGGCGTGGTTGGCTTGAACGTTGTAGTCGGGCCTGATGGCCGGATTCATAATGCTCAGGTGGTTCACTCCCTGGGCATGGGATTGGATGAGAAAGCCATCGAGGGTGTAAAACTCTGGAAATTCGATCCTGCCAGAAAGGACGGTCGTCCGGTGGCGGTGGCTGTTTACATTGAAGTCGATTTCCACCTGTACTGATACTGATTCTCTTGCGTATCCAAAACAAAAAAGGAGATGCATTGCGCATCTCCTTTTTGATTCTACGGGCAACCCGGCCTATTCGTGGGCTTCTTCGAGCTGGCCCTTTTCTTTCTTTTCCTGGCAAGCAATGCAGTAGCGCGTCCAGGGCACGGCTTCCAGACGCTTGGCATTGATTTCGCTGCCGCAGCTCACACACTCGCCGAACGATCCCTCGCGAATGCGCTGCAACGCCGTCTCGACCATTTGCAGGAGCTGCCGCTCATTGTTGCTCTGCGAAAAGAGAAACTCTTTGGTGTAGGAGCTTGCCGCGCGGTCCGCAATGTCCTGCGCCGTGTCCTGGTCGGCCACGCGGCCGTCCTCTTCCGTGCGGCTCACAGCCTTGCGCAATGCTTGCTGGCGCTCTTCCAGCCGCTTCTTGAAACTATCCAGCCTCTTCTTGTCCATGTCTTTTGATAAATTATTAATCTTAGTCGCCATGTGTTTACCCGTCAAATCCTCCAACAGATCAGTATTAGATGCGCGTTACGCGAGCGTGCCACAGATTGTCATCGCAAAAAATTTGGCAAAAAAACCTAAAAAAAGCGGCCCGTAAAGGGCCGCTTCGAAAGAGGCAAGGAAGGAGGGAGTTTCTTCAGGGAAGGCGATGCAAGGTGATGCGGTCCAGGCCCACGCCGGGACTCTCGTACAGTGGAAGTCGAAAAAGTTGGAAGAGGGTTGAAGTCATGCTTAGGTTATGGCCTCTTTTTTGTCTTTGCCATTGAATAGAGCAACTCAGAAACCAAACTCGCACCCGTTCTCTTCCCGAACAGATGTGTACTTGTGCAGTTGAATGTTTTGTTCCACTTACAAAGTTTTCCGAATGAATCTAAGAGGGTCTTAATTGCCTAACAAACGAGGCAGCGCAGAGAATTAGAGAAAAGATTTCCACAAGTGGGAAGCTCAATTCCCAACGTGTCCCTTGCCGTGCTCCTCCATGGCCTTCAGCTTGTTGAGAAGCGCCTTGTAACTGATGCGCAGGATCTTAGCGGCCTGGCGGCGGTTCCAGCGGGTTTGAGCCAGGACGCGCTCGATGGCCTCGCGCTCAGCCTGCATCGCGGCCCGTTTGCCGATCTCAAGAAGCGAAGGCATTTCCAGATCGGCGCCCACGCTTCCGGACGGCCGTCCGGAGGCTGACGCCGCAGCCGCCACGGCGGCTGGAGCTTCCCGGGACGCGACGATCGGCTTTGGAGTGGAGAGCTCGCGGATGATCTGCGCCTCATTGCCCACGATCACATAGCGCTTGACCAGGTTCTCCAACTCGCGGATGTTGCCCGGCCAGGCATACTCCATCATGCGCGCCACGGCAAAGTCGCTGAACATGGGTGGGCGCTTGCCGTAATGGTCGCTGTATTTTTCCAGAAAGTATTCCAGAAAAACCGGGATTTCTTCGCGGCGTTCACGCAGGGGTGGAATGTGGATGGTGACCACGTTCAGCCGGTAAAACAGGTCCTCACGAAACGTGCCCTCTTCCACCGCACGTTCTAAGGGCTTGTTCGTGGCCGCCAGCACTCGCACATCGACTTGGATGTCGCGCTTTCCCCCCAGCCGGGAGAACTCGTGGTCTTGCAGGACATGGAGCAGTTTTGCCTGGAGCGCAGGATGCATCTCACTGATTTCATCCAGAAAAATGGTGCCGCCGTTGGCCTGCTCAAACTTGCCCAGTTTCTGCCGGGTAGCTCCGGTGAAGGCGCCGGCTTCATAGCCGAACAGCTCGCTCTCCAGCAGTTCATGCGGGATTGCCGCGCAGTTGACCTTCACGAATGGTTTCTCAGTGCGCGAAGATTCGGAGTGGACCATGCGGGCCACCACTTCTTTTCCGGTGCCGCTTTCTCCGCGGACCAGCACGGTGGCGGTGGTGTCAGCCACTTGCTCGATGGTCATTTTGACTTCCAGCATGCGCGGGCTGGTTCCGAACAGCATCGTGAAGTCGCTTTGCTGCCGCACTTGCTCGCGCAATTGCGTCACCTCGGCGTGCAGCCTCTGGTTGTCTAGGACACGGCTGATTCTGGCATCGAGTTCCTTGGGATCGACAGGTTTGCTGAGGTAATCATCCGCGCCAAGCTTGGAAGCCTTGAAAATGGACTCGGGATCGCGATTGCTCGACAACACCACGATCGAAACGGTGGGCTTGATGTGTTTGAGACGCTCCAGGACCGCGTTGCCTGTGCTTGAGTTCAGGGAAGTGTCCAGCAGGACCAGAATGGGATCCAAGCTACGAAAGATACGCAGCGCCTCCTGATCAGTGGCCGCCACCGTCACTTCAAAATTCCGCCGCGAGAGATGCGCCGCCAGGAACTTGGCCATGGCGACGTCTTCGTCCACGATCAGAACGCGGGCCTTTGGGTTCATTGCAATCTCCCGAGCCTGGCTAGAAAGGGTGAGGTCCGGGCCGCGAATTTCCCGCAGGCGGGCAGAGGCCGACCCCTCGTAATTGTACTCCGATTCCCTTTTCGGGTATTTGGATGCTTACACTGGAGTGCCGGTGGGAGCCGAACCAAGGGAAGCCCAGGCCCTGTCCCTGAGTACAATCCTGCAATCTTAAGGAAAGTCTTAGGACCGCTTTCCTGGAATGAAGTGATACGGAGGCCACGGGCCACTCATGACCACCTCAATGCCGGGCAAGTGCCGTGTGGCCATTTGGTAGCGGTTCTGGTACTTCTCGACTTTCTTGTGGTCAATCAGGTGGGCAATGTCTATCAGCATGCCGCCGGAATCAATTTTGCGGCAGCAAACGTCCTGGTCAAGCGGATCAAAGATCTTATGCACTTGCACTGAAAGGGCGCGGGCCTTGGTATGACGTTCACGCTGGCGGACCGCCTTTTCCCGCAGCTTACTCAGATACTCGCTGCCCACTGTGGCCGGCAGCTCGATTTCCTGGAGCGCTTCGCGCATGGAGCCATCCTTGATCAGGAGCTTCAGGTGCATTTCTGCTTTGCCCTTCAGCCTCACTACGCTTTCCAGGAACGCCTTGCGGTTCAGCCGGACGGCGCGCCGCAGAGCTTCATCGGTATCAAACACCGTGCCGAAACGGAATGGAAGCACGGTGGTGCGCTTGAAACACTCGCTGACTACATGGGCATGTTGCAGCAAGGCTGACTGCCCGAGGTCCGCCGTAGGGATATATTCGCTCACAATGACAGAGAACTCCCCGCTCGGGTAGGCAAAGGTTTGCGCGTCGGCAATTCCTTTCAAGTTTTCTACGGGGTGAGGGCGGCGTGCCCGGAAACCAATTTGAAACGCTTGTTGCTCAACTATGCAGTACGCGTACCATGCCATCGGGTGCTTCTCCAGTCGGAAAAACGTTGGGGGCCGGCGGTGAATTTTTTTCTATACGGGCGAAATACTGCGAAGAGCTTTGATTGAATTGGAACGGCGGGTTTTCCGCTCCATCCAGAGCTATCCTATGCTGACCAGAGCTGAAATGCAACAGACAGTGTGCACGAATTGTAAGAATTCTTAATCTGGCTCTTAACGCCGGCCGTCGATCGGCCATCGCAGCTTGACTTTGTAAGTATTTTGTTATCAAACTTTTACGGGCGGAACCGAGTGATCCGGGCTAGGCTCACGCCATCGACTGGAACAAGCTTCGTTCTCACCTCGGTCTGGGAGTGAGCGTCGTCGCGAGCTTGTGCACCATTTGTGCTGCTTTTTATATTTCTTAAAAGTTTCCCTAAGGCCGGAAACAGCATCTCAAAACACTGGGCGGTCCTTCCGCCCAGCGTGTTTTCTGAGGGAAGTTCTTCCCATGGTGTCCACCGTGTTGGCACAACCTGTCTGCCCGGGCGAACGGTTCGTAGCCGAAGTCTATTCTGAGCTCTCGGCCGAGACCATCCAGAAGCGCTGGACGCCGGTAAACGTCTTGCTGCGGCTGAGCATTCTGGCAGGTCTGCCCATGCAGTTTGAAGCAGCGCTCACACTGCTCTGCGATCTGGCGGGTGAGATGGTGGTTTACGACAAGGCTCTGGTGTTCTGGGACGAAGGCCAGCAGTACATGCAGCTTCGAAAGTGGCGCGGCTTTGACCCGAATCCCCCGGCCGCGTCAGACCCTCAACTCGGCGACGGAAACCTGCTGAATTTGTGGGCAGCCAAGTACGGGCGGCCTTTGCTCGTGCCACGCGGCCAGCACCCGCCGGTGGACGCCCTGCTGGAACGGGCAAGCGCCGCATCGGTCCTGGCTCTTCCGCTGTTTGTGAATAACCGTGTGCGCGGTTCGCTGCAGCTTTTCTCCACTTCGCCAGACGGATTTACGCAAGAAGACGCACAAATCTTGTGGCTGTTGACGCTCATCGCAGAGAACTTGCTGATCCGCGAATCCTCCAGCGAAGACCTGGTGCGTTTTGCCTTCACCGATTACCTGACCGGTTTGCGCACCCGAGGCTATTTCGAGCAGCAACTGGACTTGGAATTCAAACGCGCCGAGCGCCGCCGCCAGAAATTCGGCCTGCTGATGATTGACATTGACCACTTCAAGCAGCTCAATGACACTCTGGGCCATCACGCCGGCGATCAGGTGCTACGCGACGTGGCTTCCATTCTGGTCAAGGACATGCGCGAAGTGGATACGGTGGCCCGCTATGGGGGCGAAGAGTTTGTGATTGTCCTGCCGGAAACGACGCAGCTCGGAGCCATGTACGTGGCGGAGCGCTTGCGTCATGCCATGGAGCAAGCAAAGTTTCTAGCCGGATCGCCCAGATCCATCCGGCGCCTGACCATCAGCATTGGCGTGTCGGTTTATGACAGCGATGCGCGCTTCAAACGCGAGCTGATCGAAGCTTCCGATGCAGCGCTCTATGCCGCCAAGCGCGAAGGACGGAACCGCGTGGTCTGTTTCTCCGATCTGGCGCGGAACAAGAAGGAAAGAGCGTCCTGAGCCTGGAATGATAGCGCCTGCCTATTCCGCTGCCATGATCCCCGACACAGGTCTGCCGGCTGCCGGCCAGAGTCGCGCCCGAGGCTGGCGCGTGCTACATGCCTGCGAGTTTGCCCGCGACGTGCTCCCCGTAGCGGAAGGCCAAGTGGTCGTGGGAATGCTTCCTTACATCGTGACCCCGCACGGTGCCGGCGCCGCGGAACTGTATCTAGCCGGCAAAGATCCTGGGCCTTCGCGCCCGCTCACCCTGCTCCGCTCCTGGCAAGACGTGCGCAACTGGCGCAAAGCCATTCTCGATTGCGCTCCGGAGACGACCGCTGACCTGGTGCATGCCCACTCCTTCGCTGCAGGCATGGCTGCGGTACGCAGCTGTGCCTGCGTGGTTTACGACCTTCAGGACTGTATTGACGAACTGGCCCTGGATTCCGGACAGTGCAACCCCGGGAGCTGGATTGGACGCTCCTTTCGCGCCGCCGAACAGTTTGTGCTGTCTCGCGCCGCCACGGTGATCGTGCATTCCCTGGGAATGAAGAATGCCGCCCTGGAACGGGGCGCGCCACCGGAAAATATTTTCTTGGTCCCGGATCCGTTGCTGCCGGAGGACGAACCGGTCGCAGCCGCTGGGGACGTCGGCGTCAGTGGTCGGGAGACGCTCACTTTTTTTGTGCCGCAGCCCGCTGCCCTGCGGGAAAAATTGGCCGCCTCTTCCGTGCTGGTGCTGGAGGCTTTTGCCGTGGCCCGTCAAGCCGGGACCCAGGCGCGGCTGTTGCTGGAAACTCCAACTACCCTGCGCTCCACCCTGCTT
>DATFXI010000335.1:0-8635 GCA_035316085.1 Candidatus Angelobacter sp. | reverse complement strand
GACCGTCAAGGCTATTTCTGGAAGGAATCCGCGGTGAACGAGCAGCTCGAATACATTCTGCGCGAAGCCTTCGAAGACGTGGTGCAATTCTCCGCGACGCACAGCGTGAACAATCGCATTGCGGCTTACATGCTGGCCATCAGCCGCGTGGGACAGACCATCAAGCAGCGCGGTATTTACGCGTAAACGGAAAAGAAAGGTTTGAGAGAACTGGACAGGGTTCACGCTGCCCGATTCCTTTAGCGAAACAAAAAGGCCGCGATTCTCCGCGGCCTTTCTTCCAAAGCAAATCTCTTTAAGCGTTACTTTTTCTTTCTGGCACCTTTCTTTTTCTTGCCACCCTTTTTCTTGCTAGCCTTTTTCTTGCCGCCCTTCTTACCTTTTTTCTTACCGCCCTTTTTCTTGCTCTTTCGGACAGGTTTCTTCTTGGCAGGCTTTTTCTTAGCTTTCTTTTTTGCCGGTTTTTTCTTGGCTGCTGGAGGCTGGGTTGGAGCCGGGACTGCTGCGGCCCCGCCGGTCATCGCGCCCGGGCCTGCGCCTCCGCTTCCGATTTCGGCGCCGATCGATTCTTCTTCCTCTTCCTCGTAATCTTCTTCCACCCCGGAACCGCTGTTATAGCCACCGACGTCGCCGTAATCGTCGTCATCATCCTCATGTCTTGCTCTGAGGGTCTCATCGTAAAAGCTCATAGTTCCTCCAGAAAATTAGGGCCGCAACCACTCCGCTCTGGACATCAAACAGGCGCGGATTATAACAATTGACATGAATGCTGTGTCAACTCCGCGCATCAAGTGTGCAACGCGCCCGAAGAATAATCAAGTCAGGGTGTGTTGGCAACAGTCGTCTTTTTTGAGCTGCTTGCGGTAGCTGTGCTGGTCTTGGGCTTGGCGTAGGCGTGAGCCGTTTTCTTGGTGCGCTTGCGCACCGGCGCCTTGTCCGGCTCGCCGGGGGCTAGCGGCTTATAGACGGTCAGCAAACGGCCTTTGCGTAACTCGTTTCCTTTCAGCCTGTTCCAACGACGCAAACGCTCGGGAGGTACGCCGAAATCTTCTGCCACGGTAAGCACCGTGTCGCCGCCGTGAACGCGATAGCGCGAAGGATATCTCGAGTACCGGATATGAACGGCGTCGGACGCTGCGAGACTCACCGGGATGACCAACCGTGAATCCGCCGTAAGGTCAGTTTCGGGAATGCCGTTCGCCTGGGAAATGGCTCGTACCGTGGTGCGATATTTTTTTGCAATGCCGGCCAGAGTGTCGCCCTGCTGGACTTTGTAATACCTCCAGGAGACGCGCTGCTCACGAGGAATGGCGGCAATTGCATCCAGGTACTTATCCTTCGACCCTGCCGGCAGATGCAGGTCAAATCCCTGGTCCTTGGGGGTGGTGCGGCGCAGCAGGCTGGGATTCAAGTCCACCAGGTCTTCCACCGGCGCGTCGACACATTCCGCCACCAGGCGCAAATCCACCGGATAATCCACTCGGACTAGGTCGTAAGCTTCCGTTGGCTCAAGTTGAAGGGTGTCCAAGCCGTACTGTTGAGGGTTTTTGGACATGATGGTCATGGCCAAAATGATTGGGACGTAATTCTTGGTCTCCTTGGGCAGCACGTCACGGCGATAGAGCTCCCAAAAGTCCGCGTAGCCAGTTCGCCGCACTGCCTGCTGCACGTTCCCCGGCCCGGAGTTGTAAGCGGCCATGGCCAGATACCAGTCGCCAAACTGGTTGTGGAGATCCTTCAGATGCTTAGCGGCAGCGTGAGTCGAACGCTCCGGGTCCTGACGATCATCAATCCACCAGGTTCGGCGCAGCCCGTAGCCCACCCCCCGGCTGGCCATGAACTGCCACATGCCGCGGGCCCGGGCGCGGGACAATGCCAGCGGGTGGAACCCGGACTCTGCCTGGGCCAGAAAGATGAGGTCCTGCGGCACGCCTTCTTCCTTGAAGATGCGCTGGATCATGTCGCGATAGCGCCCGGAACGTACCAAGGCGCGCTCAAAAACGGCGCGGCCACCGGTGGAAAAGTAGTTGATGTAGCCGGCCACGGAGTCGTTGATCATCAGGGGCAGATCAGACTGCGTGTTCTTGAGTTCTGCCTCAGCCCTGGCTTTGACGTTCAAGTCAGCCGGAAACGTGACCTGGTTCGCTTCATCAATGGGGGCAGGCGTTGCTTGCTGCTCACTGAAACCGTCGCCGGCCTTGAACGCCCCCATTTCGAGCTTGTTGATGTCCTCAGTAATTTTGTCGAATTCCTGCTGCAGGCGCTCGTCATCCTTGATGCTGACCGGACCTTGCATCAAAATGTCCACGGCACGATTGAAATCCTGCTTGGCCGCGTCCAGATGTCCAGATTTATAGTTGGCTTGGCCGCTTTCGTAAGCTCTCTCAGCAGCCGCAATGGTAGCCAGGACAGGATCTGACTGGTTTGCTTTGGGTGGCGCGGTCTTCGACTGGCCGTCGGCAGATGCGGCGTCTTTGGGTTGAGCCACGGTTAGCGTGGCGTCCCGTTCCGCCTTTGGGATCGGCGCCTGGGCAAATACACGCGGCGCAACCGCAACCAACAACGCAAAGGCGATCACGCCCGCGGAATAAGCTCGACGCAACGAATACCTCACATAAGGCAGCAGCACTGCTTCCATCATACCTTGTTTTGACGACAATTCCTGGCGAATGGCGGCTTGCAAGCTGCTGAATTTCTGAAACGAACCACGTTCATTATCAATGACATACCTTAAGCTAAAGGTCCGATTGCGCCAACCGGGCGCCGCGACGGCAAGTGCAAAGCCGTTTTCGCTTTCCGTTCGGTATTAGTGAGGCAATGCCCTGGACGGAAGTCGAACTTCGTGGAAAGGGACAAGGCAACAACTACTCTTCTTCTTCGGTCACCTCGCCGCGTGAGGCCTTGAACTGGGTGATGATCTTCTCCGCATTCATTGCGGGGACGAAATCGTAGTGGGACATCTCCATGTTGAAGCTGCCACGGCCCTGGGTCATAGACGTGAGATCGGCGCCGTAAGTCAGCATCTCCGCCATCGGCACCTCGGCCTTCACGATGGTCTTGCTGGCCTTGTTGTCCATGCCCTGGATGCGCCCGCGGCGCGAGTTCAAATCACCCATGATGCTGCCGGCGAATTCATCGGGGATGGTAATTTCCACTTTCATGATCGGCTCCAGCAGCGCCGGCTTGGCTTGCTCCATGGCTTTGCGGAAAGCGATGCGGCCAGCCATCTTGAACGAAAGTTCGTTGGAGTCCACGTCGTGGTAGCTGCCGTCGTAGAGCGTGACCTTGAAATCCACCATAGGATATCCGGCGAGATAACCGCGCTGCGCCGCTTCCACGATCCCCTTTTCCACCGCGGGAATAAAGTTTTTGGGAATGGCGCCACCGAAGATGTCATTGACGAACTCGAAGTGCTTGCCACGCTCGAGCGGCTCCATCTTGATCTTGCAGTCGCCGTACTGCCCGTGGCCGCCGGTCTGCTTCTTGTGGCGTCCTTGCACGTCGGCACGCCCGCGAATGGTCTCGCGATACGGCACCTTTGGCGCCTTTAAGTTCACCTCGGTGTGATAACGCCGTTTCAGCTTCGAGACCAGGACTTCAATATGCTGCTGCCCGGTACCGGCGATGAGGAACTCCTTGGTCTGCGGATCACGGTAGAACCGGACCATGGAATCTTCTTCCATAAGCTTGTGCAGGCCGTTAGAGAGCTTGTCTTCATCGTTGCGCGATTTTGGTTCGATGGCGAACGTGATCGCCGGCTCGGGCAGCACGGCCTTGGGATACTGGATGGGCTTGGCCTTGTCGCCTAGCGTGTCGCTGGAGAGCGTGTCTTTGAGCTTCGCGACAGCGCCGATGTCACCGGCATGCAACTCCGGCACGGCGACAAGGTTTTTGCCTTGCGCGATGGAAAGATGCGAGAGCTTCTCCGCAGTGCTGCGCGTGAAATTGTGGAGCGTGGCGTCGTTCTTGACGACACCGGAGAAAACTTTGAAGTAGGTGATGCGTCCCGCGAAAGGATCGTTGGCGGTACGGAAAACGTAAACCGACGCAGGCTCCGAATCGGCCACCTTGCGCTCGGCTTCCTTGCCGTTGCCGGAAGCGTCTGGGGCGGAATGGACGGCAGCGTGCTCGGCTGCCGTGGGACAGTAGTCCACGATGAAATCCAGCAGGTGGTCCGTGCCGACGTTGCCCAAGCCGGAAGTGAACAATACCGGAAAAATCTTGTCGTCGCGAATCGCCTCGTGCAGCGCGGGAACCAGATGCTCCTCGGAGATGGTCCCCTTGTCGAAAAATTCTTCCATCAACTCGTCTTTGCCTTCAGCAACAAGCTCCACAAGCTTTTCGTGGGCCTCCCGGGCCGCAGCCTCGAGATCGGCAGGAATTGGGCCTTCCTTGCCTTTGCCGCTGCCGCCCATATCGTAGGTGTAAGCCTTCATGGTGACCAGATCCACCACACCCTTAAGGTTCTTCTCGCTGCCGATGGGAATCTGCATCGGCATCACCTGGCGGCCAAAGGCTTCGCGCAGGCTTGCGAGAGCAGTCTCATAGTTGGCGCGCTCGCGGTCCATCCGGCTCACCACAATCACGCGCGGGAGATCGATTTCATCCGCGTACTGCCAGACTTTGTCGGTCACCACTTCCACGCCGGCGACTCCGTCGACCACGACCAGCGCAGCTTCGGCAGCCACCATCGCAAGTTTTGCCTCGTGCGCGAACATGGGGAAACCTGGAGTGTCGAGCAGATTGATCTTGGTGTTGCGCCATTCCACCGGGGCCACGCCGGTGGCGATGGTCATTTGCCGGTCAATCTCTTCTTCGTCGTAGTCAGTCAGGGTGGAACCGTCGTCCACTCGGCCCAGCTTGGGTGTGGTGCTGCCGGTGTAAAGCATGGCCGAAACCAGAGAGGTCTTGCCCGCGTGCGAGTGTCCGATCACAACCAGATTACGGATGTCCTTGCCTTCGTAAACTTTCAAAATGCCTCCTTCAAGGCGAAGCCGCGCCGCGTAGCCGGCGATTCGATCCGAAATGTTCTAATTGGCTGCTAGCGTTTGGTCAAGAGAGACGCGGGCTCCAGTGGGACGAGATACCTAACAGTTAAACAAATATTATCCCGCTGAAATGAGGGTTTTGGGAAGGGGAGTGGGCCATTCAGGAATGGCCCACTCCCGTATCAGCGTCTAGCGATCCTGGCGCGCCGGGATCGAGTGCCTTCAGGCAGACGTTCATCGCGGTAGAGACGAAGCAGTGTATGTGCCCGGCGCCCTCGCCTGTGCGGAGCTCTCACGGCTGAAGGCGGCTGTGCCACATCGCATCTTCAGTCAACAAACACGTCTGCGCCAGGAACTCAAGCGCCTAAGAAATACCACGCGTGACGAGGTCTTAATCTTAAACGCTGTCTTGGACCCTGCTTCGAGCCGCTCGTGAGCCTGGCGCAGTACGTGTTACGGATGTTCGTTTCTTGCCCGAATGATGAGATCGACCAGATCCTGGCCGCCGCTGGCGTTGTTCTCGCTTGAATTCTGGGAGCTCTGCGTTGCCACGACCCGGGGAAACGACTCGCCACTCCACCAGCCAAAGAAAGAGCCGCCTGATTGGCCGGGCCACACATCGGCCTGGTGCGACATGGCTTCGTGAGAATCAAACTCCCACCAATAACCATCCAGCGCAATTCCACCCTGGAAAGTCGGCCGATTGCCGCCCGTGAGATCTCCTGGATATCCGACATGGGACCAATAATTCCCGCCATCCCAACCATCGGTATAGCCTCTGGATCCCATCCACCCGGTCAGGTTGCCGATCGGATGGTCGAGCACAATGCAAACGTAGTCGTACATACCTTCAATAAAATCGATGGTGGGCCCATTCACTTTGTATTTGAAGTACGTGGTTGTGGCCCAAGCTTCGCCAAACGGCGCGCTGCCGTCAAAAAAAGCCGGCCGGAAACGGACCCAACCTGCGGTTCCATCCGAATTCCATTGAATGATGTGACTGACGGTGAGCAGATGACGCGGCCCCACCATGGTTCCGCTTCCTTGTCCCAGCGGGGAGTCCACGCGGCCGCACGTGGACCACGGGTAGCTGGTGTCACGGAAGACTCGGCGATTGTCAGGCGGGAAGATGGTGGTTGCTTGAAACCCCCGCTTCCTCGGAATCCCAGGTCCCAATGCTGCAAAGCGCGGCGCTCGCTCCAGTTCTTTTGGCAACGCGTGCGGCTGTGGGCGAAGCGCCAGGTGGCCAGGCAGAAAACCATCGCTGTGAAGGGCTTGCGCCAGTTTGGGTGACTTGTTACCGAGCGTTTCGAAGCCTTTCACGGGAACCGAAGGCGGAAACACGTGTTCGCCTGGCTTGAAATTGGCGATTTTGATCTGAACGCCCTGCGACGCCGCAGTTTTTGTTCCCCCCACTAGTTCAACCTTGCCGGTAGCCGGAACAAACAGTGTATGCCGGCTTTCTGCGCTCTCCAGAGGTTTGCTGGGTGGTTTCTCCTTGACCTGATTGGAAAGTTCGCCGGACGCCAAGGGCTTTGGCTGATCGGCAAACGCTGTGTTTTTTTCACGAGTGATTCTCATTTGCGCACTCCTTTTGTGGCAACCGCTGTTGGAAGATCCATTGAGCTTCGGCTTACACAGCCTGGAACTTGCTGGAGTCTTGGTACAGTAGTGCAGTGAGTGCAACGCCCGTTTCAAGGTTGGAGTTCGTTTCCGACCGCCTTCAGCATGATGAAAAAGATCGATCAGAGCGCCTGTGGGTCTACCGACGCTTCCACTCTGTCCACTTGACGACCCCCAACTCCGGCTGAGCGTCGTCCGGCAGCATCGCCAGGAATTCCAGGAGATTGCCGTCGGGATCGTGGAAGTAAAGCGAGGCTGCCGGCATCCACGCCAGAACTACGGGTTCATCGGTGGGATTTCCCGCGAAATCGCGAGGGATGATATTGGCGGCGCGAAGGCGTTGCGGCGCTCTCAGCAAGTCAGAGAGCTCAACCGTAAATGCCACGTGGAGGCTGAGGCGCAGCGGAGCGGAGCCAATCTCCCACAGTCCGAGCATCGCCTCGCCTGTGCGCCCGATCCAGTAGAACGCTGCCTTTCGATCTGGAAAAACCTGCGCCAGTTTGAGTCCCAGAGTCTCGCCGAAGAACACCATAGATCTCCGCAGATCGGCGACTGTCAAGTGAGCTTCGAACAGATTGCGGATCGGAATCACAGACTACTTCCCGGCCAGCAATTGCCTCAGCACGTACTGCAGAATGCCGCCGTGCTCGTAGTAGAGGATCTCCTGCGGCGTGTCGATGCGCACCTGGGCGAAGAACTCTGTCATCCGGCCGCCGGCGGCGGTGGCGCGGACTTTGATTTGCCTTCCACCGGTTAACTTGCCGGCTAAAAGCTGCGGCAGGCCCATGATGTCGTAAGTCTCTTCGCCGGTGAGGCCCAGAGTGTCAGGATCTTCCTCCGGCAGGAACTGCAGTGGGAGAATGCCCATGCCGACAAGGTTCGAGCGGTGTATGCGCTCGTAGCTTTCCGCGATCACGGCGCGCACGCCCAGCAGCAACGGACCTTTAGCTGCCCAGTCGCGCGACGAGCCGGAGCCGTATTCCTTGCCCGCCAGAATAATCAGAGGCACGCCCGCGGCAATGTATTTCACCGAGGCGTCATAGATGGTCATGACTTCGCCGCCGGGGAAATGTTTGGTCATGCCGCCTTCGGTTTCCGGCGCCAGGCGGTTGCGCAGGCGGACATTAGCGAACGTGCCTCGCACCATGACCTCGTGGTTGCCGCGGCGCGACCCGTAGGAATTGAAATCGGCGGGCTTGACGCCGCGTTGTTGAAGATATTTGCCGGCCGGGCTCGCAGGTTTGATCGAACCGGCAGGAGAAATGTGGTCGGTGGTTACGCTGTGGCCCAGCTTGGCCAGTACACGTGCGCCCTTGATATCCTGAACCGGCGCCGGCTTAGGCGGCATGTCGTCAAAGTAGGGAGCACGCTTGATGTAGGTGGACTTCACGTCCCATTGGTAGGTCTCACCTGTGGGCACTTGGAGCTTCTTCCACTCAGCATCACCGTCAAAAATGGTTTCGTAGTTGCGCGTGAACATGCTGGAATCAATCGCGCCGGCGACGGCCTGCTCTACTTCCTTCTGCGTGGGCCAGATGTCGCGCAGGTAGACGGGCTTGCCGTCTTTGCCTGTGCCCAGCGGATCGCTGGTAATATCGGTGTCGATGCGCCCGACCAAGGCGTAGGCCACCACCAGTGGCGGCGACATCAGATAGTTCGCGCGTACTTCGGAGTTGATCCGGCCCTCAAAATTACGATTGCCGGAGAGCACCGACACTGCAACCAACTCCTTTTCGTTGATGGCATACGACACATCCTGTGGCAGCGGCCCGGAATTACCGATGCACGTGGTGCAGCCGTAGCCGACGATATGAAAACCGAGCTGCTCGAGGTAAGGAACCAGCCCGGCTTTGCGATAGTACTCCGCCACCACGCGCGAGCCTGGCGCCAGCGATGTCTTGACCCACGGCTTGCGCTCGAGACCTTTTTCGACAGCCTTCTTCGCCAGCAAGCCCGCGGCCATCATGACCGACGGGTTCGACGTATTGGTGCAACTGGTAATGGCGGCAATGACCACCGAACCA
>DATFXI010000334.1:0-3748 GCA_035316085.1 Candidatus Angelobacter sp. | reverse complement strand
GTCTCCCTGCTCCGCCACCAGAGCGCGGCACCGCTTGCAGATGGGCGCGTAGGGATTGTCGTGAATCTCGCACCCCGCGAGGTAGGGCATCTGGGGATCGAGCAGCGCCGTCAGCGCGCGCAGGATGCGGCTTTTGGCCTGACCGCGCAGCCCCAGCAGAATGAAATTGTGGCGCGAAAGGACAGCGTTCACCAGCTGCGGCACCACTGTGTCGTCATATCCGATAATGCCGGGAAAGATGGTTTCACCGGAACGCAGCTTGGCAATCAGGTTGTCGCGGAGTTCATCCTTGACTTTGCGCGCGCGGAGTCTCGGCTCGGAAAAACAACTTTTCCTCAGCTCGCCCAGGGTATGAGGAAGATTCATGAAGGGCCCTCTTACCTGGGATTATACGCTCGCCCGCTAGTGGCCCATTCAAATGAAAAATGACCCAGCACCGGGGTATCTGCGTCTTAGCGATTCGCTTGCGAAGCGCGGGCCTTCAGGCAGACGTCACCAAATGTTGATCGTGCGATCGACGCCGCCCGGCTTTTGCGGTTGCGAAGTCTTGATCTTGATTTTGCTGGGAATGAAGCTATCGCCCTTGTACTCCGGTTCGGCGGCGTAGCTGGTGACCAGTCCCCGCTTCACCATGTCGCCGATTGCGCTGTCTATCTGCTGCTTGATAGCGGCAATCCCGGGCGGAACGTAGACGATGTTCTGGGGAATCTCCTGGCCGCCGAATTCCAGCGGAAACAGAAACAGCCGTTCCAGTTTTCCTTGGTTGTAGAGCGCTTGGGCTTTTTCCAGGGAATCAACTGCCGAAAAATCTCGCGAGTGGCTTTCCATGGCCGCCAGCATAGCAAGCCATTGAAGAAGATGACAGGTTACCAACGGTACCCTTTGGACGTCTCTCCCGGTGTCGTCCGGAGCGGAACCCAAAAGGAGCGGTGCGACTGATCAACAAAGCAGAGGCGCCTGCTACCCCCGCTGCCGGATAGCTTGAATGTAACGAGTGATCTGGTCCAGGTGCGAGAGGTCATGACCCGCCAGCAATCGCAACATCACGCCCAAGGACTCCGGGCCGCGCTCGTTGTGCTGCCCGCTGCGCTCCAGGTCGGCGGGCGACGTTCGCTTCCAGACTGCCAGATTCAGTTCGCGAAGGGTCCGAAAGATTTCGACAAGCTCTGCCGGCTCGGGCTCATTGTGTCGCAGGGCGGCGACCCATGAATCCTGCTGAGTGCCCAGAATCGTCGGGCTGTCCTCGCAAAGGATTAACCTGAGGCGATATCCATAGACCCATTCGCCGTCTGTGAGATGGCCGATGACCTCGTTGGGCGTCCATTTTCCTTCAAATGGTCGTGTGCGCAATACCGCCGTCGAATGCCTGCCCACGATGTCTGCCAACACGTTCGCAGTCTGGGCCATTACCTCCAAAGGATTTCGGTCGCCGAGCAGGTTGAATAACCTCTCGCGATAGGCTTGCGATGTGGATACCAACGGTCCTGTCTGCGCCGCGGTCATCGTCAACTCCTTCCAAAGGACTCAGCGTGAAGTATGGCACAAAGACGATATTGCATACGCCAGCCGCGTGCTATCCGAAGCTTGCGCTCAAAGTAAGAGTTTCCGTCGAAAGCGGGAACTGGCGCGTAGGCGGCTTCGACTTCTGGTTAGACAGCCGATGACGGCATGCTGGAATGAGCGCAAGCATAAACCGCCGGTATCTTGCACGCCGAGGTACACGGACTGACGATGGTGAGATTCCCGAAATGGGATACCAGAATTTACGCGAGCTTAATTTCCGTCAATTATGATTCGTTTGTACGATCCCCTTTGTACGATCCCGCAAAACACTCCGGTCTAGGCCCCAACACGTTTCCTTAAATTCTTTTGGAGGGAAAGTAATGCAAACAAGGAAGTTCCACTCTCGCCTCCCGCTGGTGATTGAGCTTGTATTGGCACTGGCGGTCATGGTTTCTCTGCTCCCAACCACAGCGTTCGCTGATGACAATACTGTTACATTCCTGCGCACTGACAACCCCGGAAGCTGGTTCCAGAACGTCCGCGGGCCCATCGCCGGCACTCAGTCACTGGCTGTGGCAACGCCCGGAGTTGAAGTCCGGTTCCAGGACGGTGAATCCAACGCGATCCACACCGTAACCAGTCTTATCTTCCCCACAGGGGCGGTTGGAATGCCGTTTGACTCGGGCAGCTTGAATCATAACGACCAGGTGCGGATCATATTGAAAACACCCGGCCTGTACGTGTTCACCTGCAAGATTCACCCGTACATGTTTGCTGCGGTCATCGTTGACGATCCGGCGACCCCCGGCCTGGACCTGGGAGAGAGCATCAGCCTGGTGAACGGCATTACGGTGCCGACCAGCAGCGATCTCGCGACTCGCCTGCTCCGCACATTCTTCATCGCCACCAATCCCGCCAACTGGCAGGACCACAGCCAAGCCACCTGGCATATCACGTATCCGAATGTGAACGTGAGAATCACGGGCGGCGCCGTAGTCAACCTGCCGGCCGTATTGAATGCCCGCTACGGCAATGACACGCCGATGGCCGCGCCTTTCAACCCGGCAACGTCCGGGGTGGGCGAAGTCTGGGTGGACACTCAGTTCGAGTTGACGCGGCAGAAGCACAAACCGGGTACCGCCACTAACGTAAACGCAACTTCCTGGAAGCCGGTGCGCAAGGTCGCTTTGCCGCAGATTGAGATGAACAATCCTCACAACATGTGGACAGACCAGAACCAGACGCTGATCTACCAGACGCAGTGGTTTGACTTCCGCCTCACCACCTTCAACCGCAGCACGGGCGCCTTGCTGCATGACATTGAGGTTGGTCCCGATCCCTCGCACGTGATGACGCGCACTGACACTGACCATCTCCACGTAGCGCTTGACGGCTCGGACGACCCGTTCGCCGTGGTGCAGCTGAATCCCGGCGGAGGAACGATTGAACGGCTCATCAACATTGAAGAAGGCCATCCGCACGCGCACTGGATGGGTCACGACGGCAAGACCATGGTTACGCCCAACACCTTCAGTGACACGTCAACCATCTTTGACTTCAACACTGATTCGGTGCGAGCTCTGGTGCACACCACCGGCGCGCTGCCCATCGCCACCGGCATGATGCCGGACGACAGCAAATACTACGTCGACAACTTTGCTGACAGCACCATCGACGTGATTAACACGCAGACGGGCGTGGTTACCAAAACCATCAACCTGCTGGCCAACTACAACCCCATCACCGGAGCCATTTCCGGACCGGTGGGCGGCTTGCCCATCCAAACTCCGGTCAGCCCGGACGGGAAAGTCATGGTAACGGCCAACATTCTTACCGACACCATCACTCTCATCGACACCCAGACTGATACGCTGGTGGCCATGCTGCTCTGCGACGCTGGCTGCCACGGCGTGCAGTGGGGCGCAAAAAAGGGCGGAGGATACTACGCGTACGTCAGCAGCCAGTTCGCCAACACGCTGCAGGTCGTTGATCCCAACCCCGACGGCAGCGGTGATCTGACGCATGCGAAAGTTGTAGGCAGGATTCTGCTGAAAACTCTGCCCACCACAGCGCTTGATGACCAGATCATCGCGCTCGACGGAATGGGCGGCCAGGGACTCCTGCCGATCCCTGTCGTCTATAACGGCTGGGTGCAGAACCTGCCCGCTGCGTTCAAGCAGCAGCTCACGCCTCAGCAGTTGAATCCTTTCCCGCCCAAACCGTAAGTCGGTTCATCGGGATATGG
>DATFXI010000333.1:0-2705 GCA_035316085.1 Candidatus Angelobacter sp. | reverse complement strand
CCTGCTTGGTAAGACGACGGGGCGCGGCAAGCAATCCAACAGCTATGTGCCAAACCGATCGATCAAGGAGATTCTGGGGTACCCATTAACGAAGCGGTTTCGGGAACTGCTCGGTAGAGTAGCATGACCCCCAACCGCCGCGGTGTGGATGTGAACCTGGACGAGTTGGACCGGGTCCTGGACGGAGCCCGCGAGACCCCGCTGAGCGAAGCCGATTGCGAGAAGGTCAAAACAGCTCTGCACGCCCTCGCGGCGATGCTGGTACGGCCACGAAATACGGAAAAGACGAACGCCGTGCTGCCGAAATCGGAAGATCCAGGAAAGAATGCCGGCCCGCAGCCGGATGAGAGCTCGACACCGCCGGCCAAGGGACACGGGCGAAACGGGGCTGAGGCATTCAGTGGCGCACAAAAAATCGAGATCAAGCACCAGAACCTGAAGCATGGCGATCGCTGTCCGGATTGCGGGCAAGGCAATGTCTATGGCCAGAAGGAACCGAAGGTGCTGGTGCGGGTCGTAGGACAAGCACCCCTGGCTGCCACGATGTATTCGCTGGAACGATTGCGCTGCGGCGCTTGCGGGCAGGTGTTCACAGCCCGGGAGCCGGAAGGGGTGGGACCGGAGAAGTACGATGAGACGGCGACCGCGATGGTCGCGCAGCTCAAGTATGGCAGCGGAGTTCCTTTCAACCGACTCGAACAACTGGAAGCCCACCTGGGCATTCCGTTGCCGGCGACGACTCAGTGGGAGATGGTAGAGGAGGGTGCCGAGTTGATCAAGCCGGCGCGGGATGAACTAATCCGGCAGGCGGCGCCGGACGAAGTGTTCCACAACGATGATACCGGGATGAAGGTGCTCAAAATGAATCGCGAGCCCGGCGACAAGCGCACCGGCACTTTCACCAGCGGAATCGTGTCGACAAAGGGGCAACGAAAGATCGCCTTGTACTTCACCGGGCGCCAACACGCGGGGGAAAATCTCGCCGATGTACTCAGACAGCGCGCCAGCGAGTTAGGGCCGCCGATTCAAATGTGCGACGCATTGTCATGGAACACTTCGAAACTCTCCGAAGGGGTGGAAGTGATGATTGCGCATTGCCTGGCCCATGGAAGGCGGCAGATAGTGGACGTCGCGGAGAACTTCCCCGCCGAGTGCCGTTACGTGCTGGAGCAACTGGGCGAGGTGTACCGCATTGACGCCGTGGCGCGCAAAACCGATCTGAGTCCGCAGGAGCGGCTGCAGTTCCATCAGGAGCACAGCAAGCCGATCATGGATGGATTGCATAAGTGGCTGGAAGCGCAGTTGGCAGAACATAAGACGGAGCCGAACTCGGGACTGGGGCACGCGATTCGTTATCTGCTACGGCACTGGCAACCGCTGACTCTGTTTCTGCGCCAGGTCGGGGCACCATTGGACAATAATTTGGTCGAAAGAAGTTTAAAACGAGCTGTTTTGCATCGAAAAAACTCACTATTCTATCGGACTCTGAACGGAGCCCAAGTGGGCGATCTATTCATGAGCCTGATCCACACCTGCCAACTTTGCAATGTTAACTCGTTCAATTACCTGACGGAGCTTCTGCGGCATCATCGGGAACTGCCTGCCAACCCGGCGTTGTGGATGCCCTGGAATTACCACGAGCAACTGCCACCGGCTGGCGTATGATGAATCTGGTCTGGCCGAAAGGGATCGACGGCGGCCAGGCAAAAACGGCTCTCGTCAAAAGCCCATAAAACCGGGCCTCCCGTAAAACGAAATCGGCAGACGTTTTTGGCTCGCCGCATCCAGGTCGGCCGCACCTCTGTTCGCCGAATCCTGGCACATGGAAAGGCGAGATAATGCCCAAGCTGTCTGTGAAAGTCCAATGAAGCATCGGAAGCATATCGCCGTCGGGGAAAAGGTTCCTCTGGAACTGACCGAGCGTGAGCGCGACCTGATCATCAACCACACCTTCGCTGACAGCAACCTCACCAACCGTTTGCGCGTTGTGCCTAGCCCCGGCCGTCGGCCGTTTTATCGTTTCACCCTCGATGATCTGGACGAGCTGGCGGGCTACGTAGCCGCAGAAGCCAACCACGCAAAGTTCAAGAGACTGGAGAAGGAGCTTCGTCAGTTGTGCGGTCGCATAGCGGACGTCCTGGAATCCTATACGGATGAGCCCGACAGGTCTGCGTACTGAGCCTACGCAGCCGAAAAGCTCACGAAACAGGTAAAGTGAGGGATGTTGTTTTCCCGAATTGTGCGCGTCGGAGCGATTGTTGCTGCCTTGGCAGTGGTGGGGTGGTTGTTGGCGCAGAGCCAGCCTCCTTCGAAGCAGTACGTAGTGCTGCTGAAGCGCGGGCCGAAGTGGGTGGCGGACAAGCCGGCCGCGGAGCAGGCGCTGGGGAATCACGGGCGGTACTTGCAGGAGCAGATGACGAAGGGCGCGCTGCAGTTGGCTGGACCGTTTCTGGACGATTCAGGCGGACTGATCCTGTACAACGCGAGAGACGAGGCGGAGGTTAGGGCGGTCGCCGAACACGATCCCGGGGTGGTGGATGGAATCCTAGCGGTGGAGTCGATCCGGCCGTTTCATCTGGCCTTCGACGCCGCGAGCGGGAAGAGCCCGTTCAGCGCGGCGAAGTGACTGGAGGCGATGGGAAATGTTCCGTCTCTCTTGAACCATTGTCGCAGTCAGCGGCCACGCAGCTCTACCGAAAGGACAC
>DATFXI010000332.1:0-9785 GCA_035316085.1 Candidatus Angelobacter sp. | reverse complement strand
AGCCGCCGCGGCGGTCCCGCCTGTGGTGACCATCACCGAGCTCTTGTAGATCGCATTGGCACTGTCCCAGGCCTGTACCACCAATTGATGGGTGCCGGGACCCGCATTGACCTTGGTGTTTACGTTGGCCGCGTTGATTTGAAAGACAAGATTGTTGTCCAGATAAACCGCCATGGCCGTGATCGAGCGGCCGGGTACACCGGCAGAGGCGACTACCGGGATAGGGCTGTTCACAGTCGAGTTGTTGGCCGGCGAGCTGATGGCCACGCCGTTGCCCGCGTTGACGGCCGCGCCCACGATGATGGTCTCAGCGAACTTGGTGACCGCGCCGGCCGAATCCCATGCCTGCACTACGACATAATGCTGTCCGGCAGCCAGGGGAATGGAAGTGTCCAACTTCGGCGCTTTCACGGAATAGACCGCCGCATTGTCCACATAAACGGTCATGGCGATGGCCGACGGCGACGACGCCACAAAATGGACTGGCGAGCCGCTGGTCGAGCCGGGGGCCGGGGAGCCAACTGTCACTCCCGCAAAAGCCATCGCCGACATGGAAAAGATTGCCGAGATCGAAACTATCCAGCATTTAGTTACGGTCTTGAACATCTATAGTAATACTCCAGTGTTAAGTACTTTCATTCGTGCTTGAACTACGCACGCGAGGTTGGAGACTATAGGCAGACGAGCTCTGGATCAATGAATATCGGCAGTTACAGACAGAAAGTCAAAATCGAGTAGTAGTGACGGACTACGAAACTACGTAATACTAAAAAACAAAAGCGGCCGGGTGAGCCGCTGCTAGCGCCGTAAATTTGAGTGTTTCCCCCCAGGCGCGTCGCACCTGCGCGAAAGACGCGGTTTTACCGGCGAAAACCGGTCTTAGTTCTTTCGCGTGTTGCTGGAATCTGTCGCGAACGAGCAGCAGAAAATGCCAATCAGGTAAAAAGCTCTGTGACGAAGGCCAACCGTAAAAGACGACCGCACCGGTCAGGTGCCGGTGCGGCGGGAAGGCAGATAGGTATGCATGAGGGCAAGAGCCAAGGGCCAGGATGGAAGAGCAAAAGAAGGGAGAACAACAAGGAAGGCTAGCACTAGCAGCTATCAACAAACTGGTGGGTAGCTATCTGCCAAGTCACTAAGTACTGACTTTCTCCGGCGAATCAGTTTCCAGGTGTAACGAGACGGGTGCCACCAGCGCCGGGACCTCGTTCGGAAGCTCCGCGGCCTGCACCCTGACGGTGATTTCGGGAGCGGGTGTGGATTGGAGATCGGGGTTAAGTTCCGTGGCCACTCTGACCGCGGGTGCGAGCCGGGTCTGGTGGAGCTTATGGACCAAATACAGAGGACGGCGGCGGACTTCGTCGTAGATGCGGCCAATGTATTCCCCCAGCAGACCGATGGCTACCAGCTGCACTCCCCCCAGCAGCATTACCGTAAGGAGCGTCCCGGCGAATCCCGCGGCGGAGAGCGTGTTGAACAGCTTGATGTGGAACAGAGCAGAAGCCGCCAGCAGGGCGGCCATCACCAGGCACACGCTAAGGACGGCACCGCCCAGCGCCAGCCCCAGACGCAAAGGCTTATAGCTGAAGCTGAAGATGGCGTCCATGGCGTATTTAAAAAGGCGGACGAGAGTTTGCTTGGCTTCGCCGGCGGCGCGTTCGGCGCGGTCATAGCAGACCACGGCAGTGGGAAAGCCGACCCAGGCCCGCATGCCGGGAAGATAGCGGTTACTTTCCCGCAGACCAATGATAGCGTCCGCCGCTTGGCGATCGAGCAAACCAAAAATTCCCGCGTTCAGCGGGATAGGGAAATCGGAAATCCATCCCATCACTTTGTAAAAGAGTGGAAACAGTTTTCCCCGGAAACCGGTTTCGGCCCGGCTGCTGCGCTCGGCAACGATGACTTTGGCCCCACCCTTCCAGGCGCTGACCAGGTTGGGAAGGACTTCCGGCGGGTCCTGGAAATCGCCATCCATCAGGATGACAGCATCGCCGCGGGCGATTTCGAGTCCGGCGCTGAGAGCGGCCTGGTGTCCGAAATTGCGCGCGAATTCCACAACGGTCACGCGGGGATCGCGCGCCTGGAGCTCCATCAGCAAAGAAAGAGAGGAATCGCGGCTGCCATCGTTCACGTAGACCACTTCCCAGTTCTCGCCAATCAGGGGATCCATGTGACCGAAAACGCTTTCGAGCGCGCAATGGAAGGCAACAATGTTTTCTTCTTCGTTGTAGATCGGGACTACGACAGAAATCATCTAGGGGCCTGGTTGCTGTAGCGGCTGTTATGCCGCGTGATCTTCCTTGACTGCGTCTTCCAGCTTGATGCCGTCGATCGCAGGTTTGATTTCCAGTTCAAGCGAAGCCAGTTTGCGGCTTGCGGCGCGGCGTTCGCCCACCACATCGGGCCGCCCAATGCTGTAATAGTTCAGTCCTGCGGCTTCCATCTGTGCCGGTTTAAAAAGATTGCGGCCATCAATCACGATGGGATAACGCAGCAGCTCCTTGACTCGGCCCAGATCGAGCGCGGCGAAATCTTCCCACTCGGTCAGCACCAGGCAAGCATCGGCGCCGGGCAAAGCGTCATAGGGGTCGCGCGCGAACGTCACCGAGCCGAGAAGTTCTTCGCGCGCGCGCGGCATGGCTGCGGGATCGTACGCGGTGACCGAACAGCCTTCCTTCACCAGCCCCTTTACTACTGCGATCGCCGGCGATTCGCGGATATCGTCCGTACCGTTCTTGAAAGCCAGGCCCAGTACCGCGACTCTCTTGCCCTTCAGCGTCCAGAGGGCGCGCTTCACTTTACGCAGAAAGCCTCGGCGCTGCTCTTCGTTTACGGCCACTACTTCGTCGAGCAGTCCGAACGGGCAGCCGCTGTCGCGGGCTACAGCGCGGAATGCCAGCAAGTCTTTGGGGAAGCAGGAGCCGCCGTAGCCGATCCCGGGAAAGAGAAAACGGCGCCCGATGCGCGAATCGCTGCCGATGCCTTCGCAAACCTGCTCCACGTCAGCGCCCACGGCCTCGCAAACCGAGGACACCGCGTTGACGAAGGAAATCTTCATGGCCAGGAAAGCATTCGAGGCGTGCTTGATCAGCTCAGCGCTCTTGGCGCTGGTGCGGATGATGCGGGCGGCGAAGCCTTCGCTGACCGGACCTGGAATTGCGTTCGGCTTCTTGTAATAGGTGCCATCGGCCAGCGGCTTGTAGGCCTGGGCCAACAATTCGCCGGCGCGTTCGCTGTCGGCGCCGATAACGATGCGGTCAGGATAAAGGAAGTCAGCCACGGCGGAGCCTTCGCGCAGGAATTCAGGATTGGAGACCACGTCAAACAAGTCGGCCGGCGCGCCGTTCAAAAGCATGACCTTGCGAATCCAACTGTTGGTGTAAACCGGCACGGTGCTCTTCTCAACTATGACCTTGTAGCTGTCAATGGCGCCGGCAATGCCTTGGGCCACGGACTCCACGTAAGACAGGTCAGCATCACCGTCCTCTTTCGGCGGTGTGCCTACAGCAATGAAAATGAGTTGGCTGCGGCGCACCGCTTCCGGCAGATTGCCGGTAAAGGCCAAGCGCCGTTCACGGTGGCGCTCCAACAATTCCGGCAGGAACCGTTCGTGGATGGGACATGCGCCCCGGTGCAGGGCATCGAGTTTGCTTTCGTCGTTGTCAACCAGCAGGACGTCATGGCCCAGTTCAGCGAAACACGCGCCGGCCACCAGCCCGACGTAGCCCGAACCAATCACGGCAATTTTCATCCTGGCGTCCCCGGGGTGTGCGGCTTTGGCGGCGCACGTGTCGGTATGTTCGCAAACCGCCATCGAACCGTTGGATGGCAGAATTCCTGGGCAGGATGTCACGCCAGCAACATGCAAAACTTTTACCCGGCCAACAAATCCTGACAGTGCTACATCCAAGGAGCGAACCAGCAACTCTGGATGCGCCACTCAGGGCACCCGGGCGCTGGCGACGGTTTCCTGTATGACGAACCCAAATAGGCTTTCCCTGGTTTCTTGTTTTGTAGCTCTTTTGGCTCTGGGCCTCTGCGCCGGTTGCGCCGGTATCACAACAGCGACGAGTGAAGATTCTACGCGCCAACCCACGGCCACCCCAACACCCACGCCGCCAGCGACGATCAACAGCGTCAACCACGTCATCGTCATGTTGCAGGAGAACCGGTCCTTTGACAGTTACTTTGGCAAGATGACGGCGTATCGTGCTGCCAACGGAATTCCCGGCACCGTGGAAGACCTTGATGCAGGCAAATTTTCGAACAGTGGGATCGCGCCGTATCACTCTGGCAGCGTGTGCATGGAGAACCTGAGCCCGGACTGGGCGGAGGATCATCATGACGTCAACCTGCATCGTCCGAAGTCGATTGACCCGAGAGACACGAAAACCATGCCGATGGATGGATTCGTCAGCACCGCGGCCGGCATTGCCAAGGCGGAAAACTTCATTGATACAAGTGGCCACCGGGCCATGGGGTTCTACACCGAACACGAACTCAATTACTACTACTTCATGGCTTCAAACTTCGCTATGAGTGACGCGTTCTACTCGCCGAACCCGACCAACACGGCCAATAACCGCATGTACGCGCTGGCGGCAACATCGCAGGGGACGGTTCACACTCCTGGCGGTGCAGAATCCTGTCCAGGGGCGAGGATACAGGCTACCTCCAAGACCATTTTTCAACTGCTCAGCGAACACAACATCTCCTGGAAGATCTACATTACCGACCTGCTGCCGACCTGCGATCCCAAAAACGGCACGTTCCCGCTTGCTTGTGCCGTGCACAGCACGTACTTGCAGTTCTTCACCTACATCAACGGCGCCAGCGCGAAACCTCCAGTCGCGGGCGTGAATCCCGAAGTCATGAAGCACATGGCGCCGCTCGATTGCAGCGGGGCCACCTCCATCAATCCGAAGGCGCATAAGCCTTACGTCTGTCCGCAGGGAGTGACCGATTTCTTCACTGACCTAGCCAAAGGCACGCTGCCTTCGGTAGCGTTCATCGAGACCGGTGCTTTTAGTGGCCGTGACGAGCATCCAAGCGGCAACAACGGCGGAACGCAGATCGTCATCAACATTCAGGCGGGAGCAAAGTTTGTGTCCGAGGTTATGAACCCTTTTATGGCCAGCCCAGCGTGGAAAGACTCTGTTTTCTTCTGGTTCACGGATGAAGGCGGCGGGGCTTTCGATCACGTGCCACCGATCGGCGTCCTCAACCCGGACGGCGTAAAACCCATACTGTGCTTAGCCAAGGACTTGAATGTGGGCGGCGATTTTAATATCACCGGCTTCCGCGTACCCAATTTCATCGTCTCGCCGTTTTCGAGGAAGAACTTCGTTTCGCACACGCCCATGGATTACACGGCGTGGCTGAAATTTGTTGAAACCCGTTGGAACCTTCCCAGCCTCACGCTGCGCGACGCGGCTATGCCCGATATGCAGGAGTTCTTCGATTTTTCCGGCGTCCCGTGGGCCACGCCACCTACACCGCCCAAGCAAGTGACCACGGGAACGCCGTGCGACTTCACCAAGCAATGACTTGAGAACAACAGACCGCTCGAAAATAACGGAGTGGCTGATGCCCGGCGTTTGCAACGATTGAACAGCAGTCAAAGGCACAACAAAATCGTGCACAGTTTTCGAACGAATCGCGCACTCGCGCGAGCCTTGCCCAACACGCGTCTGAGAACCTGCCATCCAAACAACCGAACCCGCAGTTCGCGATGGAGGGACGTTGCTCCGAATCCAGGGCATGAAGAAGCGCAAGAAGATTTCGCTGATTTGCGGTTTGGCCGCGTCCTTGATGCTCCTGTTGCTTTGCGGCTGTCAGGGAATTGTCGGTGATCCGCCTGGCGGCAGCGGGAGTGTGCAGGGCGTCAACCACATCATCTTCCTGCTGCAGGAAAACCACTCCTTTGATTCTTACTTCGGCAAACTGGATGAGTATCGCGCGAGCCAGGGACTACCTCGTGACGCCGACGATCTGGAAGCCACGTTCGTAAATCCGGCCGACGACGGAACGTTTGTCAGCAACTTCCATATCACTACTGCTTGCATCTTCGACGATACGGCTGCTTGGCAAGAGACCTGGGGCGACATGAACCGCTTTGATGCGCCCAACGGTCCTCTGTTACTGGATGGCTTTGTTCATACCGGAGGACTCTTCGCCTTCGATAACGGCTTGGCCGATACCAAAGGCAAGCGCGCCATGGGCTTCTATGACGGTAATGATCTGACGTCACCCTATTGGTTCGCTACGCAGTTCGCCACCTCTGACCGCTTTTACACGCCTGCGCCGCTGCAGACCGCGGTGGTTCGGCTCTGGGCCATGGGTGCGACTTCGCAAGGCTTCCTCCATCCGCTAGCGGAAACCGGCAACCATCTCACCGCCAAGACCATCTTCGAGCTCCTCGACGACGCCAATGTATCCTGGAAAATTTACTCCGTGGACGTTGGGCCCGACGGCAAACTGCTCACCTCGCTGCGCAACTTCCAGCCCTACGGCCTGCACCAGGAGAGCCGCATCGTGCCCATCTCGGAATACTTTAGTGATGTGGCCAACGGCACGCTGCCACAGTTCGCCTACATCGAGCCGGGGTTCATCAGCAATCTCGACGAGCACCCCGGCGCCGGTACGCCGATCACCAAGGGAGCGGATTTTGTGGCTCTGCTCATCCGGGCGCTGATGAACAGCCCGTCATGGAAGGACTCGATCTTCATCGAAGCCTTTGACGAGGGCGGGGGATTGTTTGACCACGTCGGGCCCATGATCGACGGAAAGCCGATCCAGGCGCTGTCCAAACATGGCGAAGGCCAGGCCGTAGGGCCAGCCATGTATCCCACGGACGCTAAGGCGCAGCACGTGCCCAGCCCGGACGGCATCAAGCCGCGCGACATCCGTGGCGGCGATCCGGCAGGTGATTTCACACGGACCGGTTTCCGCGTGCCGCTGATCATCGTGTCGCCGTTTGCCAAGCCGCATTATATTTCGCACACGCCCATGGATTACACCGCTGTGTTGAAGTTCGTGGAGATGCGCTTCGGCCTTCCCAGCCTGAACCAGAGAGATGCCGCCCAGCCCGACATGAGTGAGTTCTTTGACTTTGTGAACGCGCCGAACTTGCACCCGCCCACGCCGCCTGCCCAGCCCTTGAACTTGCCCTGCAATCCCTTGTTGGCCTCTGCCCCCTCTGGCAATTAGCCCTTTTCTGAAATCCTGAGGCCCTGAAACTTGAAGACCTGGCGTGCGCGTCGCGGGGTCGGGCGCGAAGCTGAAGAGCCAGGAGCAGCCGAGGGATCCCTACCTCCTGATTGAGCGTTTGCACGAATCTCTATTTGTTGTCCTGAGAAGTCGCGCTGCGGTAGGGCTCCCTCGCGAAGCGCTCGGGATTCCAGAAAAAGGCTGATTCTTGTGCGATAAACTCTTCAACATGCACTCCCACGAATCGGTTGCCGCCATGGCCGGCGCTTACGCGGAACAAGCCGTTGCCGCGGCGCGCAAGTTTGGCGCGACGTTGGACTACAGTGAGAACTCGCTTCAGGAAGTTGAAGACATTCTTTGCCGGCTGGAGCAGCAAGCGCCGGCAAGTGGTCTCGCGCGAGAACCGCTGGACGAAACTTGCAAGATGTGGGGCAGTTACCTCGGCGAGGTCGTGCGCCGGCGCTTTAGCGGCGCGTGGAGCATTGAAACGTATCCGGGAAAGCAGTTCGCCACACTGACTTTGAGCGTCGGCGGCAGCAAGATCTTTCCCAGCATGAAGGTGCATCGCCGTCTCACCCAGGGCGAAAGCGACAACGTTTGGACTTTTTACAAGATGGTGAAAGCGCGGCTGGAAGCGTCATCGCAAGCCGGCGCTACGCGGATTCAGTGATCTGAGGAGGGAGCGCGTAATCAGTGACCGGCGGTCCGGCTTCCCGGCGTCGTCTGGGCAGCGACGCGCTTGCGGGCCGGAAGATTCTCTGCAACCTCTCCGCGCTTCACTTCCCCAGTTCTCAGCCACAGGAATACGGTCTTGACGGCGCGGACCACACGCGCAAACCCGTTGCGCCGGTCGGCCTTCGCAGTTCGCGAGGGGAACATGGCCACGGAGGCCGCACTCTTCCAACGGGGCACAGGCATGTTCTCCAGTGGGCCTGGAAAGACGATCACGGTAGCCTTCTTCGGTTGTTGATTTATGTTGGGCACAGTGGTCAGAGAATAACTTGCCTCGCGCACAAATGGAGCGTCACGGAAGTAACTTCCACACCTTGGGGCGGCACCAAAGTAACCTGCGCATCGAACACACGAAGAAAACTGCGGCGGTAGCGGAGACAAGGACTTAGCAAGTGAAGTTGCGCCAGGAAATGAGAATGTTAAGAGGACCTGCGGTGGCCATCCGGGAGAGCGCGTGCCCATGCAGAGGCAGGAAAATGCGCTAGCTCAATTCTGCCCGGGGAAGTTCTTCTTTGAGCACGATACCGCTGGCCTGCTGGCGCATCATTTGCGCCGCCAGATTGATGATCCTCTCCGCCGCGTCCTCCGGAGGCACACCGCGGGCGTGGATGTTGGAGATCAGGTTGCGCTGTGCATCGTTATGTCCGGGGCGAGGCTGAAACGTCATGTAGGCGGAAAGGCTTTCGGCCGTGGCCAGGCCAGGGCGTTCGCCGATCAGCAGCACCACCACGCGAGGTGAAAGCAGTTCGCCCACGTGGTTCATGAGACCTACGCGGCAGTAGCGCACCACGAACGGTTGGCCCAGCTTCCAGCCGCGGCGTTCTCCGCTTTGCGCAATCAGCGGTAGCAAGCGCGGGACCTGCGCCGAGACCGCGGTCACGGAGAGACCGTCACCGATCACGACCTGGAGATCGGCTTCCCGCGGGCAACGCGCCTGAATGGTCCGCTCCGCGTCCTGGCTGAAACGCCGCCCCAGGTCGGGACGAAGCAGATATTCGTCTTTGCACCCGGCTTGCGTGGTAACGGCAAACAGGTTCCAGTCACGAACAAACTGGGCGCCCAAATCGTTCTCCAGGTCAAGGTCGTTGCGGACTGCGTCGCGCGCCGCGGCATGCGCAAGACGCAGGTCGAGGTGCGTCACCGTACGATATCCGGCTCCGGCGCGATCGGTGAGCACACGAGCCGGGGTTCGAGCGCGAATGCGTTCAAGAAAGTTGGGAAACGAGGGTTGCGAGAGATTGTCGTCTTCACTCATGACGTGTTCTTTTCTGCAGAAAAAGCTAACTGCTAATTGCTTTCTCCAGTCCAGCCACCAGCTGTTTGCGCAAGCCGTCGTCCAGACGCGCCGGCCCGTCTCCTTTATATATACCCGTCGCTTGCAGCCACTCCAAAAACTCAGGCGCAGGCTTGAGTCCGAAGAGCCGCCGCGCGGCCAACGCATCATGAAAGCTGGTGGACTGGTAGTTGAGCATCACGTCGTCAGCGCAGGGAACACCCATGAAGTAGTTGCATCCCGCCGCGGCCAGCAGCAGAAGCAGATTGTCGGCTGAGTTCTGGTCGGCAGCGGCGTGGTTGGTGTAACAAACGTCGCAGCCCATGGGCAGGCCCAGCAGTTTGCCCATGAAGTGGTCTTCCAGTCCGGCTCGAATGATCTGACGCTCGTCGTAGAGGTACTCCGGCCCGATGAAGCCGACCACACTGTTGATGAGGAACGGCGAATACACGCGGGCCACGCCATACGCGCGAGCCTCAAGAGTCAGTTGATCGACTCCGTGATGGGCTTCGGCAGAAAGGGCGCTGCCCTGGCCAGTCTCGAAGTACATGACGTTGGGCACGTAAGCCTG
>DATFXI010000331.1:0-2544 GCA_035316085.1 Candidatus Angelobacter sp. | reverse complement strand
AGCCGTTGTTGCCCTCATAGGCCACGCACGCCACCCCGCGGCCACTGACAATACCGTTATCGGGAATGCGCGCTTGGGGCGAGGGACGGCCTTCCCATTTGGCAGCTTCGGCTGCTGCTTTCAGGCAATCGATGATCCGTTGCTCGCGAAGATGTTTGATCCTGAAAGCAATCGGATCGGCCTTCACCCGCGCACACAGCTCGTCCATGAAGCACTCGTGGGCAAAGGTGTTCTGGATGCGCAACGGTGAGCGCAATGGACCAGTGAAGAACGGCGATTCCACCGTATGCGAGAGCACACGCTCACTTCGAATGGTCCCGGCGCCAGCACACTTCCCGCCAATACAGCCGGCAATGTAGGAGGGCGCCAGATTGCTGCGATTGCGGAGTTCGCCTGTGGGTTCTGCTGCAGCCCGCGGCGTGACCGATTCCGGCGCGTGTCCGAGCAAGACTCCGGTAATCACGTTCCCCCGGCTGGTCATAGCCGGGCCTGCCGCCTTTGGAAGCTGCCCAGGTTTCGCAATCCCAGGCAACGATGGCTCCGTTCTGGTCGATCGCGGCACGCTGCTCAATGACGCAGCAAGAACCAAAGTTCTCCCACGCCATCTCATCCTGGCGCGAGAGCTGCACACGCACAGGTTTGCCAACCGCCTGAGACATTACTGCGGCATCAAAGGAGACAGCATCTGCGCCATTGATTCCATAACAGCCGGAGCCGCGCACGTAGATCACCCGCACATTGTCGAGCGGCAAATTCAGGAGCCTGGCCACGATGCTCCGCGTGGGATAAACCGATTGCGTTGCTGACCACACGGTTGCATGGTTCTCTTTGACGTCTGCCACAGCGCATGACGAGGCAATCGATCCGTGCATTTGATATGGATAAGCGTAAGTCGCTCGCACAACGGTGGGTGAGGCTGCGAGCCGCCGCTCCACATCTTTCGAGTCAACAAGCAAAGTGTCACGCGAAGACTGCTTGCGCAAGCTGTCGTAGAAGGTCTTTTGTGCAGGCAGCCCGGCACCGGGCCTCCAATTCACCTTCAGCTTGCGCGCAGCCTCGATTGCCTGCGACTGCTTTTCCGCCACCACGCCGACAAAATTTTGGCGCACGACAACCTTCACCACTCCGGGAATCTGGCGCACGGAACTCTCGTCTACTTCGGCGACGGTGGCGCCGACCTCCTGCGGCCGCACCACACGACCATGAAGCATGCCCGGCACGCGAACGTTGTGGACAAACTCAAACCTGCCAGTCATGAGTGCAGCCCTGTCCAGCGAGGGAACGGGCTTTCCCAATACGGTCCATTGTGCCGGCGTGCGCCGCTTCGCCGTGGTGTTGAGCGGTAGATTAAATCGTTTGCTCCCAATCAACTCGCCATAGCTGATGCGGCCGGTTTTTCCCGTGACCACGCCCTTTGTCACCGTGAGCTGGTCTGCCGCCTCGCCCAGGCGCCTGGCCGCCATATCGATGAGCGCTTCTCGTGCTGTGGCGGCAGCCTGCCCCAGATTTCCCGAATTGAAATTGGTGGGCGTCGACTGGCTGCCTGACGTTGTTCCCTGGTCGGGACAGATGGAGGTATCGCCCTGAATCAGCCGCACCCGGTCGATCGCCACGCACAGTTCTTCGGCAACCAACTGCGTCTGGGCCGTGAGCATGCCCTGGCCCAGGTCAACCTTTCCCGTATATGCCGTGACCGTACCATCGGCCGCGACGGCTATCCATGAATCGAGTTTCGAAGCATCAATGTGGGAAGCATGTGTGTCGAAGGGGCCCTGGGCAAGAGCCAGCGAAGTACCGCGCACCGCGCTGAAGCTCACAACCAACGCGCCCGTGCCTTTCAGGAAATCGCGACGAGAGACACTCATGCTTTCCTCCCGCCGGCATATTTGCGAATGGCTCGCAGCATGCGAACGTGAGCGAAGCAGCGGCACAACACGCCTCCGAGCGCTTCGCCGATCTCTTCGTCGGTAGCGTCCGGTTTCTGATCCAGCACCGCCTTTGCTGTCAGGATCACGCCACTAAGACAGAATCCGCACTGGGCTGCACCTTCGTCGATGAACGCCTGTTGGATAGGATGAGGTTTCTCCGGAGTGCCCAGGCCTTCGAGAGTGGTAACTTCGTCCTGGCCCACAGCCTTCACCGGCATCACGCAGGAGCGGACAACTTGTCCGCGCCAGATTACCGTGCAGGCGCCGCACTGCGCCATCCCGCAGCCGAATTTGGGGCCATTTAATTCAAGCTCATCGGCCAGAACGAACAGCAGGGGAGTGGCCGGATCCACGTCGACGGTGTGCAGGCGGCCATTTACTTTGAGTGAGATCCTGGTCATGTAGTCAGGCCAGGGAACAGTATTTCACTTTTTCCAACTTCTTGGATGCGGCGGTCTTGGCTAGCTTCTGGCTTCTAGCTGTGACCTTTCAACAGGTTGTTCCTACAAAAGCAATAGTCCATTCGACTCAGACCGGAGAAGCTGAAGGTGCGAACCCAATCTGCTTTTCCGGGAGAGACGAATGGACCTTCACCAGAATGCCCGACTCACGCTTT
>DATFXI010000330.1:0-4472 GCA_035316085.1 Candidatus Angelobacter sp. | reverse complement strand
CGATCACCCGATCTGAAGGATCGAACGCCGTCCGGCGCAAAGCACGGGCAGCGAATGGAAACGGAATGCGAGGACAAAAGAGATGCTGTTCGTGAAATATCTGTTGTTGATCACCGGCTGGGGCCTATTGGGATGGGCCGCAGCCATTGCGCTGAACAATCTGTACAAGGTTGTCCAGTATCACCGCCAGACGCGGACCCGTATAGCTCCCGAGCCGGGGTCCCCGACGAGCGCTTCGCTCGGCGGGGTGGCGGAAAACCAACCGGCCAAACCGCGCCTGATCTGGACCACTGCCCAAAGGGCGTTTCTCGTGGCCTGGCTGCCACTCATTCTCGCTGCCAGCATTGTGGTGGTGCCCAGCGGAATGGGCGGCATCAGAGTGAGCCAGACCTCGGGGACGCGCCCTGGCACGCTTTATCCCGGCGTGCACTGGATCGTCCCTTTAGTGGATTCCGTCGTGCTCTACGACCTGCGTGACCACGTTTTGGTCACTTCTTCCGGCAAAGATGGTCTGGAGCCGATCGGCGATGGCGAATCGAAAGACGCCAAGACCAAGAAGGCCGGCGCCTTCGCTGTCCAGTCGAAAGAAGGACTGAGCATCGGGATGGCCATCACCGTCCGCTACAAGCTCGATCCCAAGCGGCTGGACTACATCCATGCCAACCTGCCGCAGCCGGTCGAGCAGGAAATTGTTCCCCCGGTGGTGGCGGCGACTTTCCGCGAATTGGCCCCGAATTACACCGTGCGTGAAATCTTCGCGGTGAAACGCGAAGAGATCCGCCAGCTGGCTTCGGACCGCATCGGCAAGAAGCTGGACCAGGACGGCATCATCGTGAAAGAAGTCATGCTGCGTGACGTCCAATTGCCGCCTGAGTACGCCCGCGGTTTGGAAGGACTTCTGCTTAAAGAGCAGGAAAACGAGAGTTTGGGCGTGCAGACTGAGATGAAAGCCAAGCAAGTGAAAATTGCCGAGTTGGAAGCTGAAGCGGCAAAGGTACGGCAGGTGAAAGGTGCGGAAGGTGCAGCGACGGTTCGCGTTTTGCAGGCCAAGTCAGAGGCTGACGCCATGCAGTACACGTTGCCGCTCAAAAAGCAGCAGATTGAGCAGTCGCGCCTGGAGGCTGAAGCCCATAAGGAAGCGACTGTAAAAAATGCTGAGGCACAGGCCCAGGCAAAGATCATTGATAGCAAGGCTGAGTTGGAGCGGCGCAACCTGCTGGCCGATGCCGAAGCGTCGCGCATCCGCAAAGTTGCAGCGGCGGACGCAGAGCGGATGAAAACGGAAGCCGTCCTGCTCAAGCAGAATCCTCTTTTGATCAACAAAATCGTGGCCGAGCGCCTCTCCGACAAGTTGCAATTGATGATGGTGCCATCAGACGCCAAGATCTTCTTCAACGATGTGATGAAAGGCGGCCTTACGCCGCAAACTCCGGCTGACATGTCCACGGCCCGCGCCGCGGTCCAGTCTGATGACGACGATGATCCGCCGGCCAAGAACAATGGCAATGACTCCGAAGAGCCTCGTCCTGTAATCCGCCGGACGACGCCCAATCGGCAATAACCAGATTCCGCTGGAAATTCAAACGGGCCCTGCCTCCGCCGGGGCAGGCCCGCTCCAGCGGAAATCGGGCAATCAGCATTCAGCCGATTATAGGTCTATCGGCTGAACGAAAATCTCCAACGACTGAGTGCTGAATGCTGAGTGCTGACTGCTGAATCGGTGCTATACTTCGCGCTTCCGGCACATGTCCAAGACTGCTCTCCAACCCTATCTTTCTGTTCTTGTCTTCTTCGCTTTGATTGCCGGTGCCACAGCCCAGCAAAACAGCCCAGGGCCTACAACTGCGGCTGCCAATAGCTTTGTCCAGGACCTGCTGTCCCGCGCCGGGACGCCTTCCGCAGTTACGGTAAGTTTCGAAAATATCTCCTCGCTATCCCCGGAGGGGCAAGAAACCGCGCAGAACTCGATCATGACAGCCTTTCGCGAGGCCGGTGTCCGCCTGGTGAAACCGGACCAGGCCATGGCCGACGTACGGATCACGTTCTCAGAAGACTGGCAGGCATACGTCTGGATCGCAATGATCCAGCAAGGCCCGGGCAAGCAATGGATGATGAAGCGGGTGCCGCGGGCTGAGCGTGCCTTACCGGCGCGAGCCCCAACGCTTACTGTGCGCAAGTCTTCGGTATGGCAGCAAGAACTGCCGATCCTGGATTTTTTTGTCGACAACCAGAACCTGGTGATCCTAGAGCCGGGACAGATTTCCGCCTACACCAAGGACTCCGGACAGTGGCGGCTGCGCAGCGTGCTGGCGGTTGCGCACAACCAGACGTGGCCGCGCGACCTGCGTGGACGCCTGCAGGTGAACGGACACGATGTGGCGGCGTTTCTTCCTGGGACTCGTTGCACGGGTTCGCTTTCGCAACCGTCGCTCGATTGCGGCGCCAGCGACGATCCCTGGCCCATTGACCAGGGACGGCTCGTTGCGTTCTTCAGCACGCGCCGGAATTTCTTCACTGGCATCCTCTCCGGACCGCGTGCCGGAGATGCAGTGGCTCCTTTCTTTTCCGCGGCAGCATGGACCAGCGGCGACCAGCCCTATTGGCTGTTCACGGGGACGGACGGACGTGCCCGGCTTTACCAGAACGATGTTTCTTCGCCGGCGGTGGTCTTCAACGGCTGGGGCAGTAATCTGGCAGCGCTGCATTCCGGTTGCGGATCAGGCTGGCAACTGCTGGTGAGCGCGCCCACGGACAATCTTCGCTCTGACACCCTGCAGGCCGTCGAGATCGCCGGGCGCGAGGCCCAGACTGTCAGCCCGGCCATGGATCTGCCGGGTCCGGTGGCAGCCATGTGGACTTCGGGCAAAAACAGCGACGCGGTCAACCTCGTGATGCAGTCACCGCTTACGGGAAAATATGAAGCGCTTATACTCACGGTTAGCTGCAATTAGCTGCCTGCTGGCGTTCGCCGCAAATGGTCCCGCCAGCCTGCGGCCGCGCTACGGGGGGACAGTACGTGTTTTGTTGCAGCAGCGTGCGACTTCACTTGACCCGGCCGCGGACGATGATCATCCCGCCACACGCGACCGCGTGGCCAACCTGCTCTTTGAGACCCTCACCACAACGGATGACCAGGGGCGCGTCCGCCCGCGGCTGGCTTCGTCGTGGAGCGCTGACCCAGCCCGGCGGGTGTGGCAGTTTCGCTTGCGGGTGGCCCGGTTTACTGATGGTTCGCCCCTGACCGCTGCCGACGTCGCCGCGAGCTTGAGCAAAGCCACAACAACTTGGCGATGCACCGCTTCTGACCGCCAGACCGTCACCATTGAGTCCCCTTCGCCCGTGATACGCATGCCGGAAGCGCTTGCGCTCAGCAAATTCGCGATCGTTAAGCGCCAGGCAGACGGAACGTTGCTTGGCACCGGAGCCTTCAGGCTGGGCGAATGGCAACCCGGAGAGCGTGCTCTCCTGCAAGTGAACGACGATTATTGGGGTGGCCGGCCGTTTCCGGAATCGGTTGAGTTTCAGATGGGTGCTTCTCTCCGCGAACAACTTGTGCAGCGCCAGTTGAACGGCGCGGCCGCCGCCGAAATCACCATGGACCAGCTTCGCGTTCTCGATCAAACCGTGCAGAACATTGCCGTGTCACGCCCGGCGGACCTGCTGGTAATCGTGTTCGTGCAGCCGGAATCGTCGTCGGGCAAGACATCACGCAGGATGGTTGACCCGCGAGTGCGTGAAGCGCTCGCCGTCTCGCTGGATCGAGCTACGCTCAGCAACGCCTTGTTGCAGAAAAAAGGGTCGCCCGCTTCTGGACTGCTGCCGCAGTGGCTGACCGGCTATGAGTTTCTGCTTGGCACTGCAACTGATCGAGCGCGGGCACGGAAACTGGCGGCCGAAGCAAGTTTCACTTCCACCGCGCCCATCACCCTGGCCTATGACTTCTCTGATCCCGTCACCAAACTCGTGGCGGAACGTATTGCGGTGGACGCCCGGGAGGTTGGTATCAAAGTACAGCCTTACGGCGATGCGCATGTCAATCAAAAATCCGCGCAAGCCGCGCTGAATGCCGATGCTCTTTTGTTGCGGGTGCCGTTGCCGTCGCTCGAACCTTCCGTGGCTTTCGCCGCCCTGGCCACTGATTTGGGACTGGAGGGTGCCACAGCTTCGTCTGCATTTGCCTCCGCGCGCCCGGAAGATTTGTTTGAGATCGAGCGCAAGTCTCTGGAGAATTTTCGCATTGTCCCGGTGGCCCGTGTGGCGCAAGCCGTGTGGCTCAACATCAATGCACGCAACTGGCAACAACTCCCCAATGGGGCCTGGGACCTCGATCAGCTCTGGGTAGAAGGAGCGCGCTAATTCCGAAGTCCCGAACGCCGAAGGCGAAGGGATCGCTATAGCTTTAAGGATGCAACCTATGGTCATTCACAGCCAAACAACCGGAAAGGAGATCCCATCGGCGGTAGTCCGCCTGC
>DATFXI010000329.1:0-5415 GCA_035316085.1 Candidatus Angelobacter sp. | reverse complement strand
GGCGCCGTCGGAGTGATTCTGGTGCATAAGACAGAGATGGCCAGTTACGGCTGGGAGGTGGTGCGCAACTCCTGGGGCGGCGAGAGCTCATTTCTTCAGGAAGAAAAAGAACCAAAACTGAAATCGGCGGGATGGATCCAGTTAGAAGTTGCGCGCAAGCTGGCTGCGGCTGCGGGGATGGACCTGGACACAATGATGAAAGACGCCACCTCCCGCAACTTCAAACCAGTCGAGCTGCCGGTCAGACTAAAAGAAACAATCGTAAGCAACGTGAGAACCTTTTCATCGCGCAATGTAATTGGAAAAGTTGTTGGGTCCGATCCCAGGCTGCGCGATCAGGCCATCCTCTATACCGCGCACTATGATCACCTCGGCATTCATGCCGACGAGCCCGGAGACAATATTTACAACGGCGCTGCCGACAACGCCACAGGTTGCGGCATCCTGCTGGAACTTGCTCGTGCCTTTGCTGGAGCAGCACAGAAGCCCAAACGAACCGTTCTTCTCGCGGCGGTAACTGCGGAAGAACAGGGTCTGCTCGGATCGAAATATCTGGGCCAGCATCCACCCATTCCCGCGCGCAACATCTCACTGGACTTGAATTACGACGATGTGCAGCCGCTGGGTGAGCCGCAGCAGGTCGTTGTTTCCGGCGCGGAAAGGACGACAATCTACCCGCTGGTGCAAAAGGTCGCCAAAGATTTTGAGTTGAGTATTCAGCCCGATGACCGTCCTGAGGCTGGTCATTATTATCGTTCTGATCATTTCAGCCTGGCCCGAGTTGGAATTCCTTCCTTCAGCGTGAACGAAGGCGCGCTTTTCAAAGGCCACGATCTGGCCTGGGGCCAGGACAAGGAAAAGGACTACGTCGCCCACCGGTACCATCAACCTTCTGATGAGTATCGTCCGGAAATGGACTTTACCGGCAATGCCACGGTGGCCAAATTCGGCTTTGCTCTCGGCTGGCAGGCGGCTGAACTCCCGCAGCTCGCAGGATGGCAGCCCGGCGACGAATTTGAGAAGGCGCGCAAGAAAAAACCAACCGGTAATCAACACGGATCAGACTGATCTTCGGTGAGCGAACGGCCTTTCCAGTTTTAACTATTCACACCGCAACGCCACCATGGGATCGACTCTGGTAGCGCGTTGCGCTGGGATGAAACAAGCCAACAACGCCACCACGGTCAACAAGACGATGATGGTGGCGAAGGTGAGCGGGTCAGTCGGGCTCACGCCAAAAAGCAGTTTGGACATCAAGCGCGTGAGCGCAATCGCCAGCGCCAACCCTGCGGCCAATCCAATCGCGGTCAAGCGCAACCCCTGTTTGCAGATCATGACCAGGATGTTCTGACGTGCTGCCCCCAGGGCCATGCGAATTCCGATCTCGCTGGTGCGCTGGCTGACCGAGTAAGACATGACACCGTAAATGCCGATGGTGGCCAGCAGCATCGCCAGGCCGCCAAACAGGCCGAGGAGCACGGCTTCCAGCCGGGGTTGGTTGACAGAGCTGGACAGGATTTCGTCCATGGTAGCGATTTTTGCCATGGCCAGGTTTTTATCCACCTGCGTGATCTCGCTGCGAATGGAAGAGATCAACGGCTTGGGATCGCCTTCGGCACGAACGGTGAAAGCGGGTGAGAGCGGATAATCGTGTTGCATGACGGAGGCATATACGACCGGCACTGGTTCCTTACCCAGGCCGCCATAGTGAGCGTCGCCAACCACGCCGACGATAGTAAGCTTTGGCGGATGGAAGCCGGGAAGCGCGAGCTGAGGAGGAATCAGGTTCTCCGGTGGCGTGAGCAGTATGAGTTTTCCAATAGGGTCCTGCCCCGGCCAATATTTACGTGCCAGCGTGTCGTTCACCACTACCGAGAGCGGGCTGGTTGCGGTGTCATGTTCATCAAGCAGTCGGCCCTTGAGCAACCGGATTCCCAATGACTGGAAATAATGACCGGCCATCGGACGGTACTGCACCAGCGCGATCTGCTCCACGCTGGCCGGAAGCGGGCGGTCCAGAGGCACAAAGAGCTTTCCCCAGTTTTCGCCTTGCAGCGGCAAGCTTGAAGTTGCTCCTGCAGCTTCTACCCCATGAAGTTGTTCAATCCGGCTGAGCAGCTCCTGATAAAAGCTGACTACCTTAGGTGGTGCGCCGATGCGCCGCGGGTCGGGATCAGGATCGTAAGACTGGGGAAGAGATACTTCAAACGTCAGAACGTGACTGGAGGCGAAGCCGGCATCCACGTGCAGCAACCGCTGGAAGCTGCGGATGGCCAGCCCGGAGCCGATCAGCAGCACCAGGGCCAGGGCGACCTCGCTGACCACCAGTCCCGGGCGGAAGTGTTTGCCGCCACCACCATCGGAGGTGCGTCCTCCTTCTTTGAGGGAGTTGTTCAGTCCTGAAATGTGCGAACTCTGCAGTGCGGGCAGCAATCCAAAGAGCGCGCCTGTCAGCAGGGATACGGTCGCAGTAAACAGCAGCACCCAGCCATCCAGATGGATCTGCTCCGCGCGCGGGAGCATGTCCGCCGCCAGTGGCAACAAGTCCAGCGAGAACCAGGCTACCGCCAGACCTAACGCTCCTCCCAGCAACGAGAGCAGAACGCTTTCCGTAATAAACTGGCGCAGCAAGCGCGCGCGGCTGGCTCCCAGCGCTAAACGGATAGCGATCTCCCTGCGCCGCACGGCGGTGCGCGCGAGCATCAAATTGGCCAGGTTTCCGCAGGCTATGAGCAGAACCAGGCCCACGGCGCCCAGCAACACCAGCAGCGCTGGTTGCACATCGCCCACAAGTGCATGGTGCAGCGGCTGAAAGTCGGCGCCGACGCCTTTGTTCTCCGGAAACTCCTGGGCGATGCTCAGCATCACCGCGTTGAGATCAGAATAGGCCTGCTGTCGCGTGGCGCCCGGCTTCAGTCTGCCCACCATCAACAGAAAGTAGTTGTTATGGGAGTCGAAATTGTCTTTGGGCTTCCAGGCCATGGGCGCCCACAACTGCACGTCCCTGAGCACGTAGGAACCAGCCGGCATTACTCCGATTACGTTGTAGGTTTCGCCGTCCAAAGTCAGCGTCTTTCCTGAAAGGTTACGGTCGGCATTGAAGTGGCTGCGCCAGAAACCCTCGCTCAAAACAACGACGCGGTGTGCGCCCCATTTCTCTTCACCGGACAGAAAGCCCCTGCCCACAATCGGCTTGGCGCCCAGGGTCGTGAAATATTCGGCGGAGACGACCTCTCCCTGTACGCGCTCCGGATGGTCACCGCCGGTGAGGGTGAAAAGGTTCCAGTAGACTGCGGAGAGGTTGGTGAATGTGCGGTTCTGCTCGCGCAACCGGCGAAAATCCGGGGGCGACGTGCCATAGTTGCCTTCCACGCCTTTGGAAGGCGCGCTGCTGTAGACCACCATCAGCCGGCTTGGGTCTTCGAAAGGCAGCGGCCGCAATAGCACACCGTAGACCACGCTGAAGATGGCGGTGTTGGCGCCAATGCCGAGGGCCAGTGTGAGCGCGGCTACCACGGTGAAGCCGAGCGCCTTGCGCATCATGCGCAAGGCGAATAAGAGGTCCTGGGAAAATCCGGGGAGCCACGACCACCAACGGTCTTTTCCTGCTGCCTCTTCGGCGCGGCCTTCCCAATGTCGCAACAGGGGAACGGCGGCCCGCCGCGACTGCTGGAGCTGGCGGCGGAGTTTGTCCCAATCCAACACTTGCTGCTCGGCGAAATGCGCGGCATCCTCTTCTGATGAGCCACGGCCCAGGGCCTCACGATATGCTTCATCGAGCTGCTGGGCCAGATCCTCAACAATCTCACTCTCACGTTCCGGCGAGGCCTGGGTGAGCTGGAGATTCTGACGGACGAACTTTTCCCAGTTACGCATGTTTACCTGCCAGGATCTGGTTGACCGCGGCGATAAAGTCGTCCCAGGTGCTGCGCTGCTCCGCAAGCACCGCACGGCCGCGTGGAGTCACACGATAATAGCGGCGGCGGCGCTCGCCCGCCTTTTCCGTCCAGCGCCCAGTGATCAACCCTTTATCTTCCAGGCGGCAAAGGACGGGGTACAGCGAGCCCACGCGGAAGGTGAGGCGCCCTCCGGAACGGGCCTCGATCAGTTTGCAGATCTCGTAGCCGTGGCGGGGACGCGGCTCCAGCAACGCCAGGATCAGGAGTTCAGTGCTGCCTTTTTTGAGTTCGCGACTAAACATAATGCACTCCAATATACTTCTATAAAGTATATTGTGGCAAGCCCGCAAGTTTAGCGGAAGGCAAGTCCCGGAACCGGCCTTTTCGCAGTTCGAAAACGCGTGACCCGGCACCCAAAACCTGAAAAAATGCCGTGCCCGAGGTCAAGCAACCCTCCTTAAAATCTCAGGTAATTTCGTTCGACACATTACTTCGGTAAAGCGAGATAGTGGCGAAAATTTGGTATAAAAGCCCTGTTCCCCCCGGAGCCCGTAGTCTGTTTACATGGCGTTTTCATTTCTTCAACGCGGAAGCCTCACAGAGTCTGCGCGCCAGCTCTCATTATCGAGCTACGTGCCGACCATTGTGCTGGAGAACCTGGTTGCGGGCATCGACAACATCCGCCACGACGTCTTCATAAGCTCAAAATTCACTGAAATTGCGCGCCTTCACATTTTCAAGTTGATTGTGAAACACGGAAACGTGGAAGACCTTGCGGCTGAAGAGACTGCTGCTCCCGTCAGACCGGCTCTGCGTCCTCTGGGCCGTGTGACCGGCCCCGTGCAAGGCGCCAGAAGCGTGCCACAGCCGGGAAAAGAAATCGATCCCGCGGAATTCAAGCGATTGGTTGCGGACCTGCACATCGCGGCATTGAATCGCGCCAAGACTGAAGACAATTCCTCGCTGGACATGCTATTTCGTCTGGCTGTACTGAAATTTCTCCGCACTGAATTGATGAACCAGTTCAACCAGGCGGTGGAGCGATGCCGGGCGCGAATCAAGCAGTACGAGAACCCGCGGCTGGCAGCTCCGGGAAGATCACTACACGCGCGCGAGCGCTTTGCCCGCTTCCAAATCAACAAGAAAGCCGTCCTGCGGAAAGTGGGCCAGGATTTATTTCTGACGCTTCGCGACGTGGAGAAAGAATCGCTCTCCCGAACCCGGCGCTCACTTTTCGGCGATGCCGGCCTTGCCTCTTATGATCTCTTCCTCAATCGCCTGATTTTCACTGAAGATGGCCGGGACGACTATCTGAATGCCGAGCACTACGTGATGCTGGGCAACTACGAGCGTGACGCTGACCGCTTTCAGACTTTGCAGCTAATTGCCGGCCGGTTCTTGAAGTCTCTAAACGTTCTCGGCGATGACGACGAGCTTGAGCCGCTGCTCAATTCGCCTGAGAACGCGCAGGAAATCATGGCTGGAGGCGCTCCGGACGATGCCACTCCCAAAGGCA
>DATFXI010000328.1:0-9085 GCA_035316085.1 Candidatus Angelobacter sp. | reverse complement strand
TCCAACTGTTTTGCACGGTAAGTAATCGCGCTCAGATCCTTAGGTAAACATGATCCGCCAAAAGCAAATCCGGGCGTCAGGTATGCGGCGGAAATGTTCAGCTTGTTGTCCGAGAGGAAAATCTTCATGACGTCTCGCTCGTCAACATCCAGTTCCTGGCAAAGCGTTCCCACCTCGTTCGCAAAGGTCACTTTGAGTGCGTGGAAGGCGTTCGAAGCATACTTCACCATCTCCGCCACGTTGAGCGAGGTCGCGAAGACTTGCGCCGAATTCCCTTCATAGATTTCCCGGAGCGGAAGCAGATGGGCGGGATCGTTCGCACCCAGAACAATCATCGCCGGATTCAAAAAATCCGCGACGGCGCTTCCTTCGCGGGTGAATTCCGGATTGACGCAAACCGCGAAGTCAACTCCCGCCCGCTTTCGGCTGTACGCCTCGATCCTAGGGATGACTGTAGAGCGGGCCGTGCCGGGCAGCACGGTGCTGCGCACGACGATCCAGTGGAATCCTCTTTTCGAGCAAAGGGCGCCGCCAATCTCTTCGCAAACGCGCTCAAGAATCCGCAAATCGAGGCGGCCGTTCGGCAAGCTCGGCGTCCCAACACAGATAAAAGAAATCTCTGACTCGCTCACGGCCGCGACCGTGTCGCGCGTTACATGCAGGCGGCCGGATTTGCGTCCTCTGGCGATGAGGTCATCTAATCCAGGTTCGAGCACCGGGGCTCGGCCTGACTCCAGCATCTCAAGCTTTGCCGGGTTTACATCTAATCCCGTGACCCGATGGCCTGCGTCTGCCAAGCACCCTGCCGTCACCGCCCCAACGTAACCCATGCCAAATACGCTGATACTCTTCATGAACCTAGAGGCTCCTTGTAAAGTTGGTCCAACTCGGCCATCAGCCGGTCAAAGCTGAACCGCTTCCGCACGTGCTCCTGTCCTGCATGGGCCATCCTCTTTGCCAACTTGGGATTCCGTAGCAAACGGAGAACAGCCGCGGCAAGCTCTTCGCGGTTGCCCGGTGGCACGAGCAAGCCGTTGACTTCGTTCTCAATAATTTCCTTGCTTCCTCCCGCTGCGGTCGCCACGACCGGCAAGTCTGCAGACATGCTTTCCAGCAGGGCATTCGGGAACGCTTCGTTTTCAGATGGCAGTACGGAAAGATCGCAGCAGGCAAGTAAGTCCGGAACGTCTGTACGCCGGCCGATGAACACGATGTTCTTCTCGAGTCCGGCGCCCCGGGCCTGCGCTTCCAACCTGGGACGTTCTGGTCCATCACCGATCAAGAGAAAGATCACATCAGGCTCATGTTCGCAGACAATGCGCGCGGCTGAGATCAGACAATCGTGTCCCTTGACGCGGCTGTACATATTAGCCAGCACCGCGATGACCTTCGAGCGCTCTGCGATCGTTGGCAATAGCTTGTTCCTCGTGCCCTTCACACCCACGAATCGCTCAACATCCACGGCGTTGTACACAACGCGTACCTTCTCCGGCGCCACGTGGTCGCGGCTGACCAGCTGTTCGCGCACCGCCTGGGAATTGACAAGCACTCGAGTTGAGAGCCTGTACAGGAAGCGCACGGCTCTATTTCGCAAGGTCGTGTACCATTCCAGATCGGCGAGATAGCGCCGGCTGGAAATAACAACGGGTACACGCGCCAGCCGGGCCGCCGGAACACCCAGCAAGGTTGACCACAAATCGTGCGCGTGGACTACGTCGAATCGTCCGCTGAGAAATGCTGCCAGGTGGAGGCCTTGGCTGATGCCGTTCAGGGAAATAAGAGTTTTTCCTTTGCGAAATTCAACCACAGGAATGGCTGCTCGCTGCAAGAGCTGAAGCAGAGGGCCTTCCGCGCGAAGGCAACCGACTGTTACACGATGTCCATTTCTTTGCATGCGAAGCGCCACGCAGGCCATTTGGTTTTCCGTGCCGCCAATGTTCAACGAGTCCACCAGGTGGAACACCCGCAGGCCGGCTTTCACAAGCGGCCGGCGATCGCCGGACGTTGCGCGTGCCGCAGCACCCGCTGTCGTAGAGACTGCCTCTTTACTCTCGACACGCAAAGCGCAATTCCGGCTTACATCAACAGGCATGGCTGCGAAACAGTTTGTTTTGAAGGAATGTGGTCCTGGTGCGTCGCCGGTTGCATCTGCGTTGCCGGCTCCAGAAAATTGCGGTGCCACAGTTCGAAGATGAGCAGGTGCCAGATTTCCCAGGAGCGGTCACGAATGCCGCGCCGGTGTTCCGTCAGGCGCCGTCGCAATCCGAGCTCGTTGAAGTATCCGCGCTGGAGTGTCCTAGGCTCGAGCAGGATGTCCAGCAATCCAGGCTGAGGCATCTTTCGAAACCAATGCACTAAGGGCAACGAGAACCCCTGTTTGGGCCGATACAGGACCGAGCGGGGAACGCCCAGCTTTTCTGCAAGCTTTTTCAGAATGTACTTTGGCTCGCCGAATCGCATCTTCCAGCGCGGTGACAGTCGCGCCGCCCACTCGGCAAAGCAATGGTCCAGCAGCGGGGCGCGTACTTCCAAAGATGTGGCCATGCTCATGCGGTCCACCTTGGTCAAAATGTCGCCTGGTAGATAAGTCTTGGCGTCGAGATAAAGCATTTCACTTAGCGAATCAGATTTTGTTCTTCCGTCAAAATAGCGAGATGGACGGTCGTAGGGAGAAGCGTTTCTCTCAGCCTGAGCCACAAAATCCCCCGTAAAAAGTGAACTCTCCCGAACGCAGGGCAGCATCGAGACTTCATCCAGGTAGCGGTCGCGGGCCGGCAGCGAAATATTGAACAGAAACCGGCGCCCGCGCCACGCGGTAGGAATGCGGGGATGAACGTGCCGACGGTACCATTTTCCCGTCACCGGCGGGACGTTGGGAAATCTGCCCCGGCGCATCTGCTTCGCGTAGCGATCGTATCCGGCGAAGAGTTCGTCGCCGCCATCGCCGGCCAGCGCGACCGTCACATGCTCCCGTGCCATCTTGCAAACGTGATACGTTGGCAGGGCCGAGGAATCCCCAAACGGCTCTTCCATGATGCGAGTTATGCGGTCAACCGTCTCCTCGATGTCAGGCTCGATGACCAACTCATAGTGCTCAGTGTCAAACTGTCGCGCAACGGCGCGAGCGTGATCTGCTTCGTTGAAGTCCTGGCTGGAAAAGCCGATCGAGAATGTTTTCACTCGCCTTGAACTCGCGCGGGCCATCAGGGCCACCACGGCTGAGGAATCCACTCCACCGCTCAGCAGAGCGCCCAGTGGAACGTCGCTTACCAGGCGAAGCCTGACAGCCTCGGCCAGGCGGTGCTCCAACTCTTCCAGGCACTCGTCTTCTGACTTAGGCTCATCGATCCCATAGTCAGGCAGGTTCCAATAGCGACGCAACTGAACGCAGCCGTTGGCGAACTCCACCAGATGTCCCGGCGGCAGTTTCTTGATCCGGCGGAAAGCCGTCAATGGATCTGGGACATAGCCGAAGTAGAAGAAGTTAAGCAGCCCTTCGCTGTCGACGTCTGCCAGCGTGGAATCAACCGCCAGCAATGCCTTGATCTCAGAGCCAAAGAGCAGACGTCCCTGGTGGAGGGCGTAGTGCAACGGCTTCTTGCCAAAGCGATCGCGTGCCAGCAGCAGCCGCTGGCGAGTTTCATCCCACACCGCGAATGCAAACATCCCTCGGAGATGGTGCACACAGTCCGAACCATGGTCCTCATAGAGGTGCACGATTACTTCGGTATCGCTGTTGGTGTAGAAGCGGTGGCCGCGAGACTCGAGCCGCGTTCGCAGCTCGGCAAAATTGTAAATTTCACCATTGAATACGATCCAAACCGTCCGGTCCTCGTTGTGAATGGGCTGGCGGCCGGTGGAGAGATCGATGATGCTGAGCCTCCGCATGCCCAGCCCGACGTGGCCCGCCACGTGAACCCCCTCGTCATCGGGTCCACGGTGTGCGATGGTCCGGCACATCCGGCTTATCTCTCGAGCGTCAGCCGGACGACTGCGGTCACTGCCCACAATGCCTGCGATTCCACACATAGTTGTTACTGATTTCCCGCCAAGATCAAGCTTTAGAGGCCGGCGCCGCGACGGCATTTCGGGGAATGCCCTTGTAATACTGGCCGTAGTAACGGTGCGCGGCGTCCGAAGAACCGTTCATCACGATTCCAACCAATTTAAGGTTCTCAATGCTCTCCAGCGACCTTCGCAGTTCGCGTTGCGGAGTTTTTCCCTCTTTTACCACCAGAAGCGTACCGTCCGCCAAGCCCGCTAGCAGATTGGGATCGGCTAGCAACAGTGGTGGCGAGTCAATGATCACCCACTCGAACATTTCACCCACCTGGTTCAGCATTTCAGCCATGCGTTGCGACTGAAATATCTCCAAGGGTTGCGACGCCGCCTGGCCCGCTGGCAGATGCCAAAGCTTGGGGGTTCCGACACGCCGCAGGAAAGGCGTAACGTCCTCCGCCTCTCGCCACCAATCCGCGAGTCCGCGCAGCCCATTGCTTCCCAGCAGGTTCGTCAGCCCCGGCTGGCGCAAGTCGCCATCAATGAGCAATGTCTTGTAACGCCGTCCCAGGGTGACGGAGATGTTCGCTGAGATCAGGCTCTTGCCTTCGCTTTTGATTGTGCTGGTGATGAGCACTCTCTTGAGGGAACGCTGTTTCCGAAAATACTGCAGCCGCGATGCAAGCACGCGAAACTTTTCGGCGCCTACGCTCCGTTCGTCGAACATGGCGACGAGACGCGAGCTGTAAGGCAACTCCAAAGCGGGCTCGTCCGCCTGTTCCGCGGGGACCGCGGCGATCTCCGCGCTCGACGACCAACGAATTGCTGCGATGCCTGAATTGCCGTCCACACCATGAGCGTTCTTTTCCACTGGTCTAGCCTCGATAGTAGGTGAAGAGAGTGATTGCAGGTATGAGCGCCGCGAACACGGACGCAGCGATTGCTTCTGCCCTCCGGCGCAGTTGTTGTTTTCTTTGCTCCATTTCCGTCTGAAGGACAGGAATTCCAGCCAGCACGGGAACGGCCAGCAGGCCGCGCAGATCCTCATCTCGATGGATGCGGAGATCGAGCATTTCCACGAGAACGGTAACGCCCAACGCCAGAACCGTCCCGAAGATCAAGCCCAGCAGGTTGAGTTTGAATCGGTCTGGCCAATACGGTTTTGCCGGAAGGCTGGGTGGATCAATCACACTGAAGAGTTCTCCCTGGCGCTGCTTCACCAGGTTGGTGGCCATTTCCGATTGCGTCTTTTTGTTCAAGAGAGACTCGTACGCCGCACGGGATTGCTCATGATCACGATTGATCTCGGCAAACTCCTGCTCCCTGAGAGGGGCGACGTTGAGCCGGTTCTGATATTCGCCAATTTGCTTGTCCAGTTTTCCCACACTGTGCTCAAGACTGGCGATTTTCAGCCGGTTGGCACTCAGCTGGTTTTCGATCTGCAGCGCCGGAGCCGCCTCCTGAAGTTCCGACGGGCTAAGCGCCGAAACCGCGCTGCGGGTGGTTCTTTCGTCTTTTGGTGACTGCGCCTGCGCTTCCGCCTGCTTCTTCCATTGCTCGAGAGTCGCGATTTTTTCTTTGAGTTGCCGCACATCTGGGTGATCGGGTTTGTAACGGACGCTGAGATCGGCAAGTTGCGCGTTTAGCCTGGTCAGCTGATCATCTAGGTTGGCGGCGCTCAATTCCGTTCCGCTGCTCTGATTTCGGAAATGGGGATGGGCGCTCTGATACTGGGTAAGGAGCGATTCCAAGTAGACCTTCTGCTGGTTCGCTGTTTCCAGCGCGTCCGTCTCCGCTTGCAGCCGCGTCTGCAATCCGGTGAGTATCTGCACGTTGGTCTGCAGTTGTTCAGGCAATTCTCCCAGATGGCTGGCTTTGAACCTGCGCAAGCGTTCATCCTCCCGCTCGAGGTCGACGCGCGCCGATTCCAGCTCTCTCTCCAGGAACTGTGTGGTGTCCTCCGACGTTTGCCGGCGATTGCGAAGATTCTCGTCGATGAAGAACGAAGTCAGCTCCTTGGTCACCTGTTGGGCGAGTACGGGACTCGGCGCTGAGTAGGAGACCCGGAAGGCAGACAGTTCTCCCGGCCGGCCCAGGGCCTGAATCAGGTCAATCTTGATGTCGCGGCGCATCCGTTCCACCAAGGCGTCGGGATCGTTTGGCCTCTGGTCCTGCCCGTACAGATGAAAACGACGAGTGATCTCCAGCAGTTTGGTCCGGCTCAGGATCTGCTGGGTAATGTTTTGGAGGCGCGCTTGAAGGTCAACCGCGATGTTAGGGAGAACGTATTGTTCCGAGGCTCTTTGCTGTTCGATGAGGATGACGGTTTCAGAGCGGTACCTGGGCGACATGAAGCGACCGGAGATGACAACGAAGCCCCAGCCCACAAACAGCGGAACAATCAGCCACCAGCGCCGGCGCCAGGCAATGGTTCCGTAATCTTCCAAAGTCCGTGCCGGTTTACTTTGCTGCGGCAGCATCTGTATGTCCTCTATCTTCCCAGTGGATACCTGTAGCCGTAGATCAACGAGATTGAGACCCGGTTATGGTCAGCAAGAAGCGCTCTCGGCAAAGAGCCGCTGTCGGACAGATGCACCCGCCAATACTGAAACTCCAACGACAGATTGGGACTGAGCGGGCGCATCAGCCCGGCTGCTGCTGAGGCATAAGTGATCGAGCCGGGAGCGGCAAGCGCTTTGTTGTCGTCGTAGGAAGCGAGCACCCTTGCAGTCCATTGCTTTCGAAACTGTCGTTTGACTTCCGCAGAGATCTTGGAGAGTTGCACTGTTCCTAAGACTGCGTCATTGCCGATTCTTCTTGAGTATCTTGCCGTGAAGTTGGTGCGTATCCCATTCCATAGGCCCGTCACTCCGCCCGACCAGCTCCACATTGGCGGATGGCCGGAAGTGGCCGGGGCCAACGGAGAGAATGCCCCGGTCATTTCCGTTGCCGACCGCTCTGGGCCGGCAAAAAAGGAGAGTGTGAATGGGCGGGACAGTGCGATGGTGTGGGTATAGACCAAGCTGTGGACAACCGACCACGATGGTCCGCTCTGGAAGATCGATTTCTGCACACTGTAGTCAACGCGGGTCCACTGATGGCGCGTAACCTGGCGGGTGTAGTACGCGCGCCCGCCGACTGAAGTCGAATTCTCCAGGATCTGATTGGATAACTGCCCAGCCGATAGCAGGCTGTATCGTGCGCTGAAAAAATCACCCCCAACGCCTGCTGTGCTGTGTGCGCCGATAGCATACGCGATGTCCAGGCTCGCTTGCTCCGTCCGCACATCAGCGGGTGTTGCGGGAACGGCGTCACTGGGAACGTTACGCATGATTGAGCCTGCCGCTGATTCCGCCGCCCGCAACTGGTCAAAGGGATTTGTGCTTCGGAGAAAGTTCCCATTGGCGCGGAGTCTCAGCCGCTTTGTCAATCTCAGCTGAAGCTCGCTGTTGAGCCGATGCGCGACGGAATCGTAGGTCGAAAGACTGTCGCTCCTCGCAAAACTCGGGGCGTAGTCCGCTTCCCAGTCAAACCGGGTGCGCGTAAAACGCCATCCCAGGCTCGGCTGAAGCAGATTTCCCCGCGGGCCCTGGCTGCTGCTCATAACGTTGTCCTCAAAGTCGGTGGAAACCTGCAACCCCATGGTTAGCAAATTCATTTTCGGCGCTTGTATCTGGAAGATTGAAAGCGGCACCTCGCCGGGAAGATTTCCTGGTTGGGTTTGCGTAGTCTGGGCAGCGAGACCGGTGGCAGCAAGGATGATCAAAGATCGCAAGAATCTCGAAAGAGCCACGGTGATGTCGCTCACGGCACCACAACGGTATCCCGCGGTTGCAGTTCAACGTTTTGCGACAAATTCTGCCCTTTGATCACGTCTTTGTAGTTGAAGGCTAAACGGGCGCGCGAACCGTCGGCTGTGATTCGAAGCACGTAGATCTTGCGGCCCTTAGCGAAGTCGCGCAAGCCCCCGGCAACAGCGATAGCATCCAACACCGTCATGGACCTGCTGAGCGGGTAGGCACCCGGGTGCTCGACTTCCCCAAGTATGTTGAACTTCTGGCTCCTGGCTTCCTGCACAATCACGGTCACTTCCGGATTGGACAAGTAATTCACCAAGAGCGCTTTGATGTCTGCCTGCAACTGGGCTGGGCTGCGGCCGCTTGCTCGCAGGTCTCCTACCAGGGGCAGAGAAATCCTGCCGTCTGGTCGCACCACCACATTGCGTGAGATCTCGGGCTCCTTCCACACGTTCACGGCAAGGAGATCGTCAGGACCAATCATGTACTCTTCGGTCGCTGCCGGCGGCACGGGCAGGGTGGTCTTGGCCTTATTCGGCGGTCCACCCGCCACACACGTGCGCCACGTCAAGATCAAGAGGAGAAGGACTGTTGCGGACTTTCTTAAAGAACTCATTCGGTGTTTGCCTACATGCCGTTGCCGAGTCTGTCAGATAGGTTCAACGTCATATCCCTCCAGGCTGACGCAAAAGGAGGAAGAGATGCTTTCGACTGAGATCACCAGCCGCCGTTCGTCCTTCGCGGCCAGGATTCCTTCCACGCCCTCCAGCGCGCCGCCGCGGACTCGCACTGGCTGCCCTGCTTTCAGCAACGGATACGGCATCAGCGGCACATTGTTCGCCATCAACGTCCGGATGCTCTCGATCTGCTCATCCGGAATAGGAACTCCCTGATTGTTCGGTCCCACAAAGCCAAGCGCGCCGGAAACGCGGTACAGCGCCAGGCGAAGATGAAGGTCAAGCACCGAGTGGACGAACGCATAGCAGGAAAATAACGGGACTTGTACCGCCTGGCGCCGGTCGCTCCACCTGTGCACCTGAGTCACCAGAGGTAAATAGATCGTGATGCCTTTTTCCTCGAGCTCTGCCGCCACCTTCTTCTCGTGCCGTGGGCGCGTGCGCACCGCGTACCAGCGGGCGTGCTCGCCTGACGCCAAGGAGATCGTGCTGGTCGCCGAAGACGTTACGCGCTCTACCGCAGTTTGTTCTGGCACAGCTTCGCCCTCTCAGTCCCATGCTTCCAGGGTTCAGGTCAGGAGTTCCGGGAAACTGCCCGCGACAATAAGCTCG
>DATFXI010000327.1:0-5488 GCA_035316085.1 Candidatus Angelobacter sp. | reverse complement strand
CCCGGTAAACTCCATTCATCTTGCGGGCGCGGTTGCCGGTGATATGCAGCAACCAGCATCGATCGAGGTGGACGCTGTGCTTCCGGACAAGATCGTGGTGCACAATTCGGTTCCGGGAGGAGTTGATTTCCGTACCATTGTCACCGGTGAACGAGGTTGGGCTATCGGTCCGCAAGGCACGCGTGATCTCCAGCCCTTTGCCATCGAGGGCTTGAGGCAGAACATCAATAGGATCGTCGAGCCGGTAAAGTTTGCCAAGGCAGCAGCCTCGGGAAGGGTGGCCGGCACAGAGAAAATCCTTGACCGAACCTATACGGTGGTCGAATTGGAAACGTCCAAAGAGTTTGACCGGCTCTACTTTGATACTCAGTCAGGCCTCTTATACAAAGTGCGCATTGAGAATCGCGTGCCGGGGTTCGGAGTAACGCCAGGGGAAGTGTTCTACGAAGACTATCGCGACGTTAATGGCGTGAAGTTCCCGTTTTCCATCACTTCCATAAGCACCGTGGATCGGGTTCGGCTCAAGGTGTCAGAGATTCAAACCAACGTGACGGTAGATCCTTCGAAGTTCGAACCGCCGCCCAAACCCGCAGCGGCCGTCAAATAGCCCCGCGAGAAGCGCCAGCGGCGCAAAACGTGAATAACGTGCGCTCTGCCCTCCCGAGGGAAGTAAAATAGAGGTATGCGCCGAGTGTATCTCGACAACAACGCTACAACACCGCTTCTGCCAGAAGTGTTTGAGGCGATGCGCCCCTTCTATCAGGACGAATTCGGCAATGCTTCATCGATCCATCGCTACGGCCAGCACGCGCGGGCTGCGGTAGAGAAGGCGCGGGGTGCGGTTGCGGCGTTGCTTAACGCGCGTCCCGCGGAAATCGTCTTCGTGAGCGGCGGCACGGAAGCCGATAATCTTGCTCTCTTCGGCCTGGCGCGCAAGGGCGATCACGTCGTCACGGCGGCCATTGAGCATCACGCCGTGCTCAACACCTCGAAGCGCCTGGAGCAGATGGGATGCGAGCTCACGGTTGTTCCGGTGAATGGCCGCGGCGAGATCGACCCTGACGATGTTCGCAAGGCGCTGCGCCCCAATACGCGGCTGGTCAGCATCATGATGGCCAACAACGAGACCGGAGTCGTACAGCCGGTGGAAGAAGTCGGGCGCATCGCACGCGAAGCCGACATCTTCTTCCACACCGATGCCGTGCAGGCTGCGGGAAAAATTCCCGTCGACGTTGAGAAGATTGGTTGCGACGCCCTTTCCATATCCGGGCACAAGCTCCACGCGCCGCAAGGGACGGGAGCTTTGTACATCAGGAAAGGAACGCTGTTGCAGCCGCTGATTTACGGTGGAAGCCACGAGCGCCAGCGGCGCGCGGGAACGGAGAATCTTCCCGGAATTGTCGGTTTGGGCAAAGCTGCGGAAATCGCCAAGCATTGGCTTGACAGCGACGGCGCCGCGGAAATGTCGGCCATGCGCGACGGTTTGCAGCGCGCGGTGCTGAACGCCGTGGAATCCGCGGGCGTGAACGGCTTAGGCGCAGCTCGCGTTCCCAACACCACGAACTTCTGGTTCGACTACATCGAAGGCGAAGCGCTGGTGATTGCTCTTGATCTGAAGGGTCTCGCGGTCTCAAGCGGCGCCGCGTGTTCTTCCGGCGCTATTGAGCCTTCGCACGTCCTGCTGGCGATGGGACTTTCCCAGCAACGCGCGCGCGCCAGCGTTCGCCTCAGTCTCGGCAAGCAGACCACGCAAGAAGACGTGGACTTTGCCATCAGCGTGGTTCCAGAAACTGTGGCCCGTCTACGCGAGATTTCGCCGGTCTATCACAGGAACAAGCAAACGGTTGGATAGGGGCCGGGGGCCGAGAGCCGCACCTCAAGACAACTTAATGCGCCTTACTGCCGCGGTGGGTCCTGGAGTCGAGGGCCTCATGGACCTTATTCAGCACTGAGAGAAGCCGAAATGGCTTTTGCAGGAAGAGCGTTCCTTCCTGAAGCACAGCGTCACGCAGTGATGCGTGTTCCGCGTAACCCGACATGAAAATCACGCGCAGACGAGGATATTCTTCGGAAAGCGTCGCGGCTAACTGCGGGCCGCTGATTCCCGGCATGACGATATCAGTCAAGAGCAAGTCGGGGTGTGCATCTTGGGCGACTTCAAGCGCCCGCTGCGCGTTTCCGGCTTCGTGGACCTGATATCCGTGTTCACGCAGATATTCCGCCACCAGCGCGCGCAGGCTCGGTTCGTCCTCTACCAGAAGAATGGTTCCAGTCCCCGGCAGCGCTTGTGGTTCCGCGGTGGTCTCCTCCGGCAAAGCCGCCTCGTTCGAACGCGGCAAGTACATGGTGAAAGTAGATCCTTCGCCTGGAGAGCTACGCGCGGAGATTTCTCCGCCGTTCTGTTGCACAATGCCGTACACAGATGAGAGTCCCAGTCCGGTTCCTTCGCCGGTTTCCTTGGTTGTGAAGAAGGGTTCGAAGACGTGGCTCAGGACTTCCTTGTCCATGCCGCAACCATCGTCGGAGAAGAGCAGGCAGACGCATTCCCCGGCGCGTGGACCTGCCGGATCCGTCGCCGGTTGCGGGACCTGCCGGTTGAACGTGCGAATGTTGACCGCGCCGCCGTGTGGCATAGCGTCGCGAGCGTTGGCCGCCAGATTGATGAGAATCTGGTCCACCTGAATCGGGTCGATATTCACGCTCCACAGGCCCTCTTGCAGGTCCGCTTGCAGGGTGATGTCTTCCCCCAGCAGCCGTTTGAGTATGCCGCGCATGCGCAGGATGACCCGGTTAAGGTCCACAGCCCGAGGCCGGACCATCTGGCGTTTGCCGAAGGCCAGCAATTGTTGGGTCAGCCCGGCCGCGCGCTCGGCCGCGTCACTGATTTCACGGACCACGTCGGAGTCGACCGCATGGCCGGCGGTCCTGGACTGCAAGACTTCAGCCGCGCCGCTGATGATGGTGAGCAGGTTGTTGAAGTCGTGGGCAATGCCTCCCGCCAGACGTCCGACTGCTTCCATTTTTTGCACCGTGTGCAGACGTTCCTCCAGGACCTTGCGTTCGGACACGTCGCGGCTAAGGTTGGCCATGCTGGTGAGACGGCCATTTTCATCATAGATACCGAACACGCGCGTCTCCACCCGGACCGGTTCTCCGGTCACGAAGTTCCGCATGACAAATTCGCGCTCCCATACCTGTCCGGCGAGAACTGTGGGCAGGATTTCATCCCGCAGAATGTGGCGTTCCGGTTCGGCGAGAAAGTCGAACGCAGTGCGTGACAAAGCGTCGGCGTCATCGCGCAAGCCGACCATCTTCTGGCCTGCCAGGTTGAGGAAGAGAACATTTCCTTCAACATCCGTGATGCCGATGAAATCCGGGCTGTGCTGCACCGCCGCGGTGAGCCGCGCACGCTCCCACTCGGCTTGCTTGCGCTCCGTGATGTCAACGGCCATGCCGGAGAAACGGACGGCATGCCGCTGCTTGCCTTCTCCCTGGAAAAAGCACTTACCGCGGGCAAAAATCCAGCGGACTTCGCCGTTCGGCCACACGATGCGGTAGTCGATGTCGTACTCATCGGCGATCTGCGGATCCATGGTGCGGTCAATGGCCTCGCGGACCCTGAGCGCGTCCTTGGGATGGACCCGGGAGAGGAAGACTTCACGGCTGTTTTGCTGGTCCGCAGTCACGTGAAAAATCTTGAACCATCGCTCCGAACATACCTGCCGTTCGGTCTCCGGATAGTAATCCCAGGTGCCGGCCTCAGCGCCTTCGACGGCGAGGCGCGTGCGCTGGTCGGCTTCCTCGATCGCGGCCTCCGCGGTCTTGCGGTCATGAATGTCAAGCAGAATGCCCAGCCACCTGGTGATTTGACCTTTGGCATCTTTGAGGGGCAAAGTCCGGCACAGGTGCCAGCGATACTGGCCATCGCTCGCCCGGCGGTAGCGAAGCTCGGCTTCATAGAGCGTGGTGCGCCCAACCCATTCAGCTTTGAGCTTGAGGACATCGTCAGGATGGAGCGCCTCCATCCATCCCCAGCCGGCGGATTGCTCCGCGGTCATGCCGGAGAACTCATGCCAGTAGCGATTGCCGTAAATGCTTCGGCCTTTTGCGTCGGTGATCCACACGGCCAGGGGCGTCATTTCCACCAGGGCGCGATATTGGGCTTCGGCGTGGGAGATTTCCTGATCTTCGGGAGAACTCGGCAACGAAGGGTCCGCGAGCTGGGAGGAAATGGCCGCTAACCTGCGGCGCAGTTCGCTGATCTCGCGTTCGAGTGTCTCCCGCTGTTTAGAACGCGGAAAAAGAACCTGTGTGGTGCCTCTTGGATTGGACATGAAGGACCCTGAATTTGCGCCATAGTATGACACCGCGGGGGTCGCGTGCGTCTAAAAGTTTTCTTCGAGAAGAAGACCTTTGCTTCGTTGCGATTAGAGCGTGCGAATATAAGGAAAAGGTCATGTTGTTGCGCTTGTTCCCGGCTACGGCTGCAGGTACCGACACTTTGGTGTTAAGAGGGTCTAAGCGCGGAGCCGCCTCGCTCGGCGCCAAATTGAGGTAAGCTGAAGAGTAAGAGACGCGGCTGTCATCCTCCGGACGAATCCGACCGTTGATCGTCGATCAAGGCAAATCTGAACTATGAGTCTTCTGAACCATGAGTCTGAAGTGGGTTCCTAAATCTGTCATCGTTTTGGGGAATTATTCCCGTCAGGCCTTCGTGTCTGACCTGATCGCCGGAGTCACCGTGGGCCTTGTAGCCCTGCCTCTGGCTATGGCATTTGCCATCGCTTCCGGTGTGCCGCCGCAGGCCGGCTTGTATTGCGCGGTGATTGCCGGGTTCCTGATTTCTGCCTTGGGCGGCAGTCGCGTGCAGATCGGCGGACCCACGGGCGCGTTTGTCATTGTGGTTTCCGGGATCGTAGCCAAGTACGGCATTGACGGGCTTTTCACCTGCACGGGGATTGCGGGAATCATGCTGGTTCTGTTGGGCGCCACCGGTCTGGGCAGCGCCGTGAAATACATTCCCCGGCCGGTAATCGTGGGCTTCACCAACGGGATCGCGGTGGTGATAGCGAGCACCCAGCTCAAGGATTTCTTCGGACTGCGGATTGACCACGTTCCCGGAGATTTCCTGGGGCGCATGGACGCCGTGGTGCAGAATTTTCGCTCGATCTCCCTCGATGAGGCGGCTCTTGCTTTGCTGGCACTCATCGTGATTCTTGTGTTCAGAAAATATGTGCCGCGTGTGCCCGGCTACATTGTGGCCTTGGTGGTGGGAACGGCTCTGGTTGTGGTCTTCCGCTTGCCGGTGGCCACAATCGGGACGCGCTTTGGCGGCATTCCCTCAGGACTTCCACCGCTACACGCGCCGCAGTTCAGGCCGGATCTGGTACGACACGTGATGTCGCCGGCGATTACAGTGGCCATTTTGGGCGCGATTGAATCGCTGATGTCGGCAGTGGTGGCCGACCGCCTTTTCGGCCGTGGAGAA
>DATFXI010000326.1:0-8257 GCA_035316085.1 Candidatus Angelobacter sp. | reverse complement strand
AATTGGATATCCCACTTCCAGGTTGCGGACATGCGCATCCTCAAGACGAAGCATCCCGTTCGAAGCTATCTTTCCCGAAGCGTTCTTGACGTAGGCTTGCCCGGAGAGCAGTCCGTCCACTTCGCTCAACGCCTGGGACTTCAGGAATTGGCGAGCCGAAGCGACAGCAACCTGCTCCAGACGTAGTTGACCGTCAAAGGGCGTGCCCGCGAGATCAGACTGTTGAATGGGCCCTGCTTTGCCTCGCACCAAGACCAACTGCTTGCCGCGGCCGGGAAGCTGAACCGAGGCTCGGATGAAGAACAGCTTGGCGGGGGCGAAATCATTGAGGTTGAGGTCGATGTGATCATAGACGGCGCGCGGTTCTCCCTTCTGCTGGTCGGTTACGGCGAGCTGGCCGTCGTGAACTACAAGGCTGGCTAACGTAAACTGGCTGGTGGACGGCATGGTGCCTGTGGGTTGGCCCGGTTCCTGTCCTTGGGACGGAACGGGAGCAGCCGGCGGCTGTTGCTCGCCGAGAGACGCAAAGTTCCATTTGCCTTCCTTGTTCCGGATCAACTCGATGCGAGGACGCTCGAGTTGCAGAGACTTGATCTCAACTTGCCTGTGCAGCAAAGGCCAGAACTCCACGCTGACATAGAGTCGTTCGACCGTCGCAAACGGCTGCTCATCGCCAAAACCGGGCGCGTCAGCGATCACCGCGTTCCGAACGCTGACCGACGGTGGGAACAGGCTTAAGCCCATCTCACCCAGCGAGACTTGCCGATCCAGCCGCCTCTCCAGTTGCGTTTGGATCTGGCTGTGATAACGGTTGACGTCAACCACGCGAGGGACAACGAGCGCCGCCGCCAACAACAGCACGGCGAGAATCAACACACTTATAGTTAACCTGCGCATATCCGACCTCTTGGGAAGTGGCCCTTACTTTGTTAGACGAGGCGGAGGGGATCGGAGGCGATTATGATTCGCAAGAAAAAAATTGAGCAGCCCTCAACCGGCTACTCGGCTCTCGGGCGTGAGTAGCTGCTGATGGGATGTCTGAGCTGAAAGGGAGCTCAGGATCCTGTACGCGCCGACCGGGTCGCACCGCCACGCAGCGATGGCACGGGAACGCGCTCGCGAACCTCACGCAGGCATTTCCCAAGTTGCATTTCTTTGCTGCACGTGGCTACTAGCGCTCGCTCTCGTCACTCGCTGGGCTTGAGGTGCAGCGCTTGCGCAGTCTTGAAAGTGAGCACGGTTTCCGCCGGGATATCGATCTTCTTTCCGGTCGTCAAGACCTGTGCTCCAGCGCCCGCGGCTCCTCCCGCCACTGTGCCGATCGCTGCTCCTTTACCGCCGCCGGCGACGGCACCTATCAACGCCCCCGCTAGCGCCCCTCCGCCGGCATATTTGGCCGTCGTTTTGTTGGCGCCAACTTTCCCGGGCTTGTAGCCGCTGGCCTCGATGGCATGCTTTTTCCCGTCGATCGTCACAGAAGTAAGATCCACGGCAACCTTGCTGCCGTTAGCTACAGTCTTCAGTTCCGCGCGAGCACCCTTGGGAATCAGCGTATTGCCTGCGTTGTCGGTGACAGCCTGGCTGACGGTACCAGAATAGCTGTGTCCCGTGTTGTTGGTATCGGCCGTAATTTGCTCATCCGCCCTCACTCGAATCTCCTTGCCGGCCGGTAGCGTACCGGTTCCCTGCGCGAAGACAGCTGAGCTGAAAAAGACAATCGCTGCCGAGACAATCCACCTATGTTGCAGCATAAGGAAAATTACCTCGATTCAAAATAAGTTTTGCTTAAGGTTTTGCTTAAGACTGAGATGGGGTTTGACACTTGTGGAGAAGCCCAAGCGTAAACGCCAAGATGCGTCACGCCCACACGCCTCAAAGCACGCGGTTCCGCTTCGTCTGGAACGAAGCCGGTGAGCGGAGATCGATGACAGTGAGGGTGAACGACTGTGAGTACCAGTCTTTCATTGCGAATGTTCGCTGGATCGTCGGCGCGCGATGGCAGGAAATCGGCTGCGAAATCAAGAAATGAGCTTGATGCGCCTCGTAACTGGCTGAAGAGTGCCATCAAGGGGGGATTACCGTAGGGGACCCGGAAGAATTACTTAATCTAAGTTCTTTTTCTGATGACACGTAGCCCTGGCAAGCGCGCTCTTTGCTTACAGGAACGTGCTCTGGTTAATGCAAAATCCACCGGATACCCACTTTCCAGAAGAAATCTAAACTCGGAAGTAGTTAAGACTCAGGATGACTGAGAGGTCATTCGGATCGGAAGTCGTTATGAAACGTCGAGCAGCCGGTGGGGTAGGACTTCTTCTGACGTGTTTGCTGGCGACAACTTGCAATTGGCAAACTCCAGGGAGCCCGTCGTCGAGCAACCAGGCCAGCGTGAAGCGCGCGGAGAGTACACCTCCCAATCCGGCGCTTGTCCCGCCGGCTGCCGAGGGGAAAAAAGCGAAACCGGCGCCGGCCGCGCAGGCTCCTGGGGCGAGCGCCGCAAAGAAGAAAGTGAAACTCAACCCGTAAAGGTGACAACCGAAATCTCCGCCGTGGGAAAGTCCGCTTCAGGCACGGCGAAGACGGCGCTTACAAGGGCGATGATCAAGCAGCATGGCGGACATCGCCCAGCGCCCCTTTAACACGAACTCGCAGCGGCCGTTGCCGCACCAAACCAAGGGGGAACAGCGATGCCCATCCCAGATGCCTTACGCACCGAACTGGCGCAATATCTTATCGGACAAAAAGTTCGCGCTTTACGCTTGCGCCGCAGTATGGGTTTGACACAACTGGGGCAACGCACAGGACTCTCTCCGGCGCTGTTGTCGAAAATAGAAAACGGCAAGCTGGTACCCACCATCGCCACGCTGCTGCGCGTCGCGAACGTGTTCGGGGTTACGCTTGACCACTTTTTCCAGAACGAGCACCGCCGCCGCATCATCGCCATCACGCGTAAGCAAGAGCGCGAGACATCCTCTGAACGCCAGTGTGGCGACGAAGACGGCTATGAACTGGCACGGCTTGATCTAGGCACAGGCGAGCGCAAGTTCCAGCCTTACTTGGCGGAGTTTGCGCCGTCACCGCAGAGCACCGCCCGGCCACACATGCATCAGGGATTCGAATTCCTGCATGTACTGAGCGGCAAATTGCAGCTGACCATCGGCAGCGATGACAACCTGCTCGAACCGGGCGATTCGATTTACTTCGACTCCAACCTCAGGCATTCGTATCGCTGTGCGAGCGAGGAGACGTGCGCAGCGTTCATGGTGCTGGCGTATCCGGAGCGCAACCTGACCGAGCGTCGCACGGACAATCTGGGCAGTCTGCACACCGCGCGGCGTCCAACGGCACCTATTCCCACCGCGACTCTAAAAATCCTGGAACCACCGGAGCAAAACGGCGCACCGCAGCCTGAGAACGGCCAGGTAGTAACGCGCTAGCCCAAGGCTGCGGTAGCGCGATCAGTGCATAGGGAGCTTGGCGCCACGGTCGAAAGATCTGGTGGGGCCGCGCCCCTGGCAGAACGGTCCGCCCGCCGGTAATTTTTTCCTCCTGCTGGAAAATCCTTCCTTACAGAAATTAACGCGCCGCAAACGAGTCCCAGCATTCGCAAACGTGTTTGTACGGGCAAGGGAAGTCGAAAGGGCGTTAACGCCCTCGAAAAGGCAAAAAAGAAGGTTCGTGAAGAAGGTATTGGGAGGAAACATGAAATACGTCCGGGCAATTCTGTTGGGCGCGTCGCTGATGGTAGGCGCCAGCGCGTTGGCCAGCGCGCAGAGTGTGATTTCAGTGCAATGGCGGGGGTACGGTGACCATGATAGGGACGACGGTTACTACAACCGCGGCTACTACTATTATGGCAACAACGTGGCGCGGCGGTTCGGTTATCAGGACGGCCTCAACGACGGTCTGAATGACCGGCGCACTGGCCATTCGTATCGTCCGACGCACGACAGCAGTTTTCGGCACGCGGACCGTGGATATGAGCACAGTTTCGGCAGCAAGGGCTATTACAAGCAGCTCTATCGCGACGCATACCTGCAAGGTTACTCTCGCGGCTACAACGCGAATCCCTGGTATCGGCGTTAGCGCGCGCGCAAAAGCCGGAAGCATTGACAAGGCGACATGCTTCCGGCTTTTCTATTTCTCTAAGACGTCTTGGCCGCATTCACCACCGTTCGCGGTCGTCGCTGGGGAGCAGTCAGAGTCCGGCTGTAAGTTTGCGCAACTCGACGGAACCCCTCTCTGTGCGCAGGCGTACCGACGGCCCTCCCTGATTGACAGTGGCATGCACGCCTTCCCCCCACCGGCTTCCCGCTTCGGTGGTGAGAGCAAAGTCGCTATGAAAGCTCGCTCTGCGGCCGCCATGGAAATCCAGATTGAAGTTGGCGTTTTGCGGTACGCGCAACACGATCGTGCCCTTGGAACTCTCTAGAGTCACGCTCTCGCCCAGGCTTCTGGCGTCGATTTCTGCATCCGCCTTGTATGACTTGACTTCCAACGCGCCGCGCAGGGTCACATCCTTCAGCCGGATGGAATCCTTGTAAGTATCGATCCAAATCGCACCGGTCGTGGACGCGATCGTCATGGGCGACTTATAGCTCTTGATGCGAATGTCGCCATTCAGCGATGTGATCTTGATTTCCGGCTTGTAGCTCTGCACCTCAAGGTTGGTCTGGCGCGGAGCCTGGATCTCCAGTTCGACCTGGCCGGTGTAGTTGTTGTGTTCCAGCCCACACAGCCAGCAACTGAAACTTTGGTTGGGATAACTGACCTTGATCTCGACGCGGCCGCTCGAGTTGGAGAAGTCGACCTTGGTATTCTCCATCCACCATTTGCGATCGGAGTCGCTACCCTCGAAGCGCTTGACCACGTTGACCACCACCTGGTTTGAACCGGTGCCGGTCACATGGATGGTGCCTTTGTAGTTGTCTACGACCAGCGTGCCGCCGGAACCGAGGGGGAAAGTGCGCTGGAATTTTTCTTCCTGCTGCGGTTCCGTGCTCTGCGCCAACGCAGTCACCGCGAACGAAGCCGTGACCAACACCAGGGCCAGGAGTCTGAGAAAAGTCCTTTTCTGCGAGTTCATTGCTTGCCTCCAGGGAAGTGCAGTTGTAAATACGCGCCAGACGGGTCCCCGGTTCCATAGACGCTCCAACACTGCAAATGTCAACCCCGGGGTGGAATTCCGACCGGAAGCGGACTCGGGCGGGGCAAGGGTGGGGTGCCGCTTTGCTTACAGCGACTTCAGCAGCTTCAGCCAGCGTTCCCAAGCCTGGTCGTGCGCGGTTTTGTTGGCCGGATTGGTGTTAGACGGATCTTCACCGGCGCGCATGAAGCCGTGGCCGGCGCCTTCGTAGGTCACCGGATCGTACGTTTTCCCTGTGGCCTTCATAGCGGCCGTGGCATCAGGAATCATGGCGTCGATGCGCGCGTCGTTGCCGGCGTAGAAGCCGTACACGGGAGCCGTAACGCTGGAAACATCCTTCGGCGGCGGTCCGTAGAACGAGTACGCTGCGCTCAAGTCTTTACGGTTGGTGGCAAAACGGAAGGCCTGGCCTCCGCCCCAGCAGAAACCGGAGACGGCAATCTTCCCGTTGGCGGCCGGAATCTTCTTGGCGTAATCCGCCACTGCATTCAGGTCGGCCGTAACCTGGTCGGGATCGAGCTTGGAATTGGCTTCCCGCGCGGCATCCACACTGGGGAAGTCACTCGACTTGCCGCCGTTCGGCCCCATGCCGGAAAGAAAATCCGGCGCGATGGCAATATAGCCTGCCGCCGCCAGCTTGTCGGCTACGGTGCGCGCCCAGTCACTCAGCCCGAAGATCTCATGGATTACGATGACGACGGGCGCCTTCTGCTTCGATTCCGGATACACCACGAAAGCCTGTACCGTGCGGTTGTCGTGCTTGATCTGCACCCACTCCTGGTGGCGTGGCGATTTTTCCAGGGTTTGCTTGGCCCATTCCTGGGCCGAGGCTGCCGAAAAAGTTAATAAGAAGGTGATGGCAAGCGCGAGCGTCCTTTTCATAGGGCAGGATTCTACGCCAACTCCAGGAGATAACAAAAGCGCGTGAGCGCAGTCAAGACGTGTCGTTAAGGCCGCAGGACATCGTAAATGATGTCCATGATCCGCTGCGTCTTCCGGTCAAGAATAAGCACGTCCACGCCGAGGGTTACTCTGCGGTACTCGCTTGGAAGCCGGGGCAAGCGGCGCTCCAGGTCGTCAGGAAACGGCGTAACTCTCTTCTGTAGGCCGGGCGGCAAGGTGCCATCACGTTCCAAATGCTTCTGCAGGCCGGGCGGCAGGTTACCGTTTCTCTTGGCCAGTCCCGGGGGCAGGTTGGAAGTATTTCCGTGGTAGTAATCGTGGATGATCTCGCGGTCGTGCACGCTGAAAATCACTTGAACTTTGCTGCGCTGACTGTCCTGATCGGCGCTGTCATCCTGCCTGTTGTGGCCTTTGCCTTTGCCCTGCCCGGAGGCGTTCATTGGGAGAAGGCTCGCGCACAACACCGCGGAGAATGCCAGCCGCATGGTGCGTCCTGTCATAAAGCCTCCGTCGCGTCAGGTGTTTCGCCCCAAAGCTACAGGCAGTTGCGGCAGCAGTCAAGGTGCCCTTCGGACATGTTGGCAAAACCGGGTACTGCGATAGAGGCCCTCGCGATGCATCGATTTCACTTCCTGAACTTCATTCTTGCTTCCTACAACTTTCGAGAGTATGCTGGCGAAGAAAAGTGGAAACGAGCGGCGCAGGGGCCATCCGGTCTTTGCGCCAGTCGCGTTTTTGGGGCTTGGGCGTGGGACCGCTCCCGGAGCCCAAGCGCGACTCGGTTATTAAAACGAAAAAGGCCATCAGAGTCATGGAAACGCCAACGCAAATCACGGCCCGTGGACGTGACGCATCCCTGAACCAGGTCCCTACGCTCACAGGCTATAACCTTTTCCTGAGCGACCGTACGCTTGCTGAAGCTATCTGCCGCGAAGGCGCAGGCTGGGCCGAGCCGCAGCTCGCCGAGCTGGGAGAATTCTTGGGGACCGAGGAAGTCCAGCGCTGGGGTTTTGACTCCAACGAGAACCTGCCTGTCCTGCACACCCATGATCGCCAGGGCAACCGTCGTGACGAAGTAGTGTTTCATCCTGCATGGCACAACCTGTTGCGGACCTCGATCGAACGACGCTTGCACAGTTTGCCGTGGACAGAGAAACGCCCTGGAGCCCATGTGGCGCGCGCCGCCATGCTGATGTTAACGGTCCAGAATGAGGCTGGGCACACTTGCCCGGTGTCGATGACGTTTTCCTGCATGGCTTCGCTGCGCGCGGAGCCTGACCTGGCGCGCGAGTGGGAGCCGAAGATTGTGGCTGCAAGTTACGATTCGCGATTCCTTCCGCCCTCGGAGAAATCCGGGCTATTGATCGGCATGGCCATGACCGAAAAACAAGGGGGTTCTGATGTCCGCGCCAATACCACCGTCGCTGAGCCTGCAGGCGCTGCAGGCGAATACCTGATCACGGGACACAAATGGTTTTGCTCCGCGCCCATGTGCGACGCCTTTCTGGTCTTGGCGCAAACCCCAAAAGGGTTGACTTGTTTCCTTCTCCCGCGCTGGAAGCCTGACGGTGCGAAGAACAATTTTTTTATCCAGCGCTTGAAAGACAAGATGGGCAACCGCTCGAACGCGTCGAGCGAAGCTGAATTCGACCGCGCCTGGGCGCGGCGCGTCGGGGAAGAAGGGCGCGGCGTGAGCACCATCATCGAGATGGTCAACCATACCCGCCTGGACTGCGCCGTGGCCTCGGCGGGACTGATGCGGCAGGCGCTGGCGCAGGCCGTGCATCACGCACGCCACCGCAAAGCCTTTGGGAAACTTCTGATAGACCAGCCATTGATGGGCAACGTGCTTGCCGACCTGGCGCTCGAATCTGAAGCCGCCACGCTGCTGGCAATGCGCGTGGCCCGCGCCTTCGATGCCCGCGCAACTGACGCGCGTGAACGCGCCTTCTGCCGCCTAGCGACTTCTGTTGCTAAATATTGGCTGTGCAAACGCTCGCCGTCGCACGTAAACGAAGCGCTGGAGTGTCTTGGCGGCAATGGCTACGTGGAAGAATCGATGATGCCCCGCTTGTACCGCGAAGCGCCGTTGTACTCGATCTGGGAAGGCTCCGGCAATGTGATCTGTCTTGACATCCTGCGCGCGCTGACCCGCGAGCCCGAAGCCGCGGATGCCTTACTCCACGAATTCAAGCAAGTGAAGGGCACTAA